>NZ_JBNNFM010000029.1:0-64651 GCF_050267765.1 Flavobacterium sp. NPDC079362
GATGGACACCCTTGCATTCAGCTAACACTTCCCACTGTAAAGGCGTGTTCGGGACTTACACCCTAGAGTTATCGCCCATGCTGGGCACACAACAAGAAGAGCCGCAGGTAAAAATCCTGCGGCTCAACAATATTATTTTGAAAAGACTTTTTGTTAATTTCACAACATTGCAACAGCTTCTATTTCAACAAAAACATCGTTTCTAAACAATCCTTTAACCTCTACAAGTGTACTTGTTGGCGGCATATCAAGATTAATAAACTGGTCTCTTGCCTCTCTGTATCCTGCGATTTGCGAAATATCGGTTATAAAAATTCCCAGTTTTACAATATCATTTAGAGTAGCTCCGCATGTTTCTAAAATGCTTTTGATATTTTCAAAAATTTGAATTGATTGTGTCGCTACATCATTACCAACTAATTCGCCTTGCTTGTTAAGTGGAATTTGCCCGGAAAGGATAATCATTTTCTGGTTTTCAAATGGAATTACAACTGCCTGAGATAATCCTTTAATCTCAAATACTTTTTCTGAATTTTTAAATTTTGACATTTTTTATAAATTAGTTTTTACAAAGATCTATTACATTCTTTATTTCGATTTTTCTTAAAACGCCTTACTACATGACTATTCGTGTCAATCTAAGTTATTTGTATTTACAAAAATTAATAGTAAGAATATTTATACATTCACAAAAAAAATATTATGAACGTTATAAAACAAACAGGAGACCAAGATTCATATCCGGGAACACATATTATTATAACATCAGATAAAATTGGTAAAACAGAAATTTGTCGACCACAGCATAAGACACCATTTCATAAACAGAATTTATTGAAAGATCATTTTTTGTTATTTGCAATAGAAGGATCAAATGAATTGCAGATTGGCAATCAACTTTATTCAGTGAAAAAAGGTGAAATGTTACTAATAAAAAAGGCCACTTATGTTGAAATTCTAAAAACTGGAGATGCATTAAATGATTTCATGTACGAAAGTGTGTCTTTTTCCTTAAAGAAAGATATCATTATTGATTTTATTAAATTGATAGAAATGGATCATTATTCAGAAGTAGAAAATTATGACAAAGCAATAATTCATCCGTATGGAGAACGTTTAAAATCATTCCTGACTTCATTGAAACCCTATTTTGATGACAACGAAACTATAAAAACAGGATTGTTTAAACTAAAAATTTTAGAATTACTTTATGATCTTTCACAAGCTAATCCAACGTTTTTAAATCAGTTAATAAATATCGATCGCAATGAAACCAGAGATTTGTTAAAAACGATAGAACAACATTATCTACAGCCTTATTCTCTACAGGAACTGGCCTACATATCCGGAAGAAGCTTATCAACTTTTCGTCGGGAATTTGAGTCTTTGTTTCATATAACTCCTGCAAAATGGATTCAGGAAAAACGATTATATAAAGCAAAGGAACTATTTCTTACTACGCAATTGACAATTGCAGATGTATGTTACGAAGTGGGTTACGAGAACGTTTCTCATTTTTCTCGTTTGTATAAAAGTCATTTTGGATATAATCCTAGTGAAACTAAAAAACAGACAAGTTAAAAAACATTTCAAAAAATAATAGATTGAAAACTAGACAATTTCGCAAAAATCCAAAAAATCAATAAGTAAATCAAAATTTAACACCAAAAAATTTATTTTCTGAACCTAAACGTCATATCAACCCTTTTAAATGAAAAACAATAATAAAACAGAAAGAAATTTCGGCACTAATTTTCGTAACAAGAAGAAATAAAATTCAACAAAACACGTACCATACCACGATTAATCGAAGTTTCTTAAATGTTAACAAAATAGATTTTCAGAAACCATAAATAATTGTATTTTTACGGTTCAAAATTCAGAAAATAAATGGGCAAAATCATTGCGATTGCTAATCAAAAAGGAGGCGTTGGAAAAACTACTACATCAGTAAATCTTGCGGCCTCATTGGGTGTTTTAGAAAAAAAAGTATTATTGATTGATGCTGATCCTCAAGCCAATGCTACATCTGGCCTTGGGATTGATGTAGAATCTGTTGAGATTGGTACCTACCAGATACTTGAACACAGCAACACCCCAAAAGAAACCATTATAAAATGTTCAGCTGTAAATGTTGATGTGATCCCGGCTCACATTGATCTTGTTGCCATCGAAATCGAATTGGTTGACAAAGAAAACAGAGAATATATGCTTAAAAAAGCGTTAGAAAGTGTAAAAGACGAATATGATTATATCATTATCGACTGTGCACCTTCATTGGGTTTACTAACTTTGAATGCCTTAACAGCAGCTGACTCAGTAGTAATTCCAATTCAATGTGAATATTTTGCACTTGAAGGATTAGGAAAATTATTGAATACCATAAAAAGTATTCAAAAAATACACAACCCGGACCTTGATATCGAAGGATTGTTACTAACGATGTACGATTCAAGATTACGTTTATCAAATCAGGTTGTAGAAGAGGTTCAAAAACACTTCAACGATATGGTTTTTGATACCGTTATCCAGCGAAATGTAAAATTAAGCGAGGCTCCAAGTTTTGGCGAAAGCATCATAAACTATGACGCAACAAGCAAAGGAGCGGTTAATTATATTAATTTAGCGCAAGAAATTATAAAGAAAAACAGCAAATAGTTTTTATGACAAAAGCAATTAAAAAACAAGCCTTAGGACGAGGATTATCAGCATTATTAAAAGATCCGGAAAACGACATTACATCAGTAGAAGACAAAAATGCTGACAAAGTTGTTGGAAACATCATTGAGCTTGAAATAAGTGCTATCGAAATAAATCCGTTTCAGCCAAGAAGTAATTTTAATGAAGAGTCGTTACGAGAATTAGCGACTTCTATTAAAGAACTTGGTGTGATTCAACCTATTACTGTTCGAAAATTAGACTTCAACAAATACCAATTAATTTCTGGAGAGCGTCGTTTACGCGCTTCAACATTAGTAGGCCTGACTCATGTTCCTGCATATATTCGTATTGCAAATGACAACGAATCATTAGTTATGGCTTTGGTTGAAAATATTCAGCGCCATGACTTAGACCCAATTGAGATCGCACTTTCGTACCAACGTTTGATTGATGAAATTCAATTAACACAGGAACAAATGAGCGAGCGTGTTGGAAAAAAACGTTCTACAATTGCCAATTATTTACGTCTTTTAAAACTTGACCCAATTATTCAAACGGGTATTCGTGATGGTTTTATCAGCATGGGACACGGTAGAGCAATTATCAACATTGAAGATTTAGACATTCAGACTGATATCTATCAAAAAATAGTCAGCCAAAACTTATCTGTTCGTGAAACAGAAAGTCTGGTAAAAAATTATCATGAAAGCCTGAAACCAAAACCGGAAGGAAAAGCCAGGGCAGAATCGACTTTTGAAATTCTCGAAGAGAAAAAAAGTGTCTTTAATGATTATTTTGGTGCGAAAGTTGATGTAAAAGTTGCCGGCAACGGAAAAGGAAAAATTACAATTCCTTTTAATTCTGAAGCCGACTTTAATAGAATTATAAAATTAATAAACGGATAGTGAATAAGATTGTCCCCATAAGTCTATTGTTCTTTTTCATAGGAACCGTTTCTCTTTTTGCCCAGGTAAAAAAAGAAACGGTTTTAGCTGTTAAAGACACTAGCAAGTTACAAGAAATAGACCCGCTTACACCGGCAAAAGCAGCCTTTTACTCGGCTATATTACCCGGTTTAGGTCAGGCGTACAACAAAAAATACTGGAAAATTCCTTTAGTTTACGGAGCAATTGGTACCAGTTTATATTTTTATCTTGATAACAATAAAAAATACCACGATTATCGCGATGCCTATAAACGAAGATTAGAAGGTTATAACGACGATAACTATCAGTTTCTGGATGAAAGCAGGCTTGTTGCAGGTCAAAAATTCTATCAGCGAAACAGAGACTTATCAGCTTTATTTGTTGTAGCTTTTTATGCCTTAAACATTATAGATGCCAATGTTGATGCTGCTCTGATTCAGTTCAACGTAAGCGAGCGACTATCAATGACTCCGGAGGTATACCCCAACGATATAACTTTCAGACCAAACGTTGGATTAACTTTTAATTACCACTTTTAAATAGCTTGTGTTATTTAAACTCAAAAAATATATAAAATGAAAATTGCGCTTTTAGGATACGGAAAAATGGGTAAAGTAATCGAACGAATTGCTTTAGAAAGAGGTCATGAAATTGTTTTAAAGAAAGATGAATTCAACACATACGACGGACTTTCTTTGGCTGACGTTGCAATCGACTTTAGTGTTCCAACTGCTGCAGTAAGCAACATCTCAAGCTGTTTTAACAACAATGTACCTGTAGTTTCAGGAACAACAGGGTGGTTAGAGCATTTTGACGAAATGACTGCACTTTGCAATGAAAAACAAGGTGGTTTTATATCAAGTTCAAATTTTAGTTTAGGAGTTAATATTTTCTTTGAACTAAATGAATATCTGGCTAAAATCATGTCACAATTTGATTCTTATAAAGTGACTATGGAAGAAATTCATCATACTCAAAAATTAGATGCCCCAAGCGGAACAGCTATTTCTTTGGCAAAAGGTGTTATCGAAAATAGTAACTATGCAAATTGGACTTTAGACCAGGCTCAATCAAATGAAATTCATATCGAAGCTAAAAGAATTGGTGATGTTCCGGGAACTCACACCGTAACTTATGACTCAATTGTAGACAGCATCGAATTAAAACATACTGCACATAACCGCGAAGGTTTTGCTCTGGGCGCTGTAATTGCCGCTGAATGGCTTGCCGGTAAAAAAGGTATCTACAGCATGAAAGATGTATTAAACTTAAAATAACAGATTGAAATTTTAAGGCCGAAACTAAAAAGCCTTAAAACTCGAAACTTTAAACAAAATATTATGACTCTATATCTTTGGTTTGTATTTTTCTTAGCTGTACAGGTAATTCACTTTCTGGGAACCTGGAAATTATATCAGGCAGCCGGAAGAAAAAGTTGGGAAGCTGCGATTCCGGTTTACAACTCCATAATTTTAATGAAAATAATCAGTCGACCAACCTGGTGGACTATATTACTTTTTATTCCTATTATTAACTTGATTATGTTTCCTGTAATTTGGGTAGAAACATTAAGAACCTTTGGCAAAAAATCTACGTTAGATACATTATTAGGAATTTTTACTTTTGGTTTTTATATCTATTATGTCAATTATACCCAAAAATTAGAGTATAATGCCAATAGAGAATTAAGACCTCAAAACAAAACTGCAGATACTATAAGTTCATTACTTTTTGCTATTATCGTAGCAACATTAGTACACACGTATGTAGTACAACCTTATACAATTCCGACTTCATCATTAGAAAAATCATTATTAGTTGGTGACTTTTTGTTTGTAAGCAAAGTCAATTATGGTCCTCGTGTACCTATGACTACCGTAGCATTACCTATGGTTCACGACACAATACCATTCTTAAAAAGAAAATCATACTTAAGCTGGCCACAATTACCTTATTTCAGATTACCTGCGATAGAAAAGATAAAAAGATCAGACATTGTTGTTTTTAACTGGCCAGTTGATACCGTTCATTATTTTTATGAGCCAAAGGGAAGACCGGGAATTATAAAACCTATTGATAAAAAATCAAATTACGTAAAAAGATGTGTTGGTATTCCTGGTGACAGTTTATCAATTGTAGACGGTTTTGTTTTTATCAACGGAAAAAAATTAGTTTTACCGGAACGTGCTAAACCTCAATACTCTTATATTGTTGCATTTGACGGAAAAACAGCTGTTGACTTACAATCTCTAGTAAAAGAATTAGACATCACTGATGGAGGTTATTTTAAAAATGAGCAAACAAGAGATACAATTTACTTCACGGCTTTAACAGAAGCAAGTGCAGAACGCTTTAAAAACACTCCTGGTGTGAGCGGCGTAATTAGACAAATTGACAGAGGAAATGATAATGCGATATTCCCTCATATCAACAAATGGAGCCAGGATAATTTTGGACCAATTTACATCCCTCAAGCTGGAAAAACAGTTGCATTAACAAATGAATCTTTGCCATTTTACAAAGAGATCATTACAAAATACGAAGGAAACACTTTGCAGTTAGACGGTTCACATTTTTTAATAAACGGAAAACAGGCTACTACATACACCTTTAAACAAGATTATTACTGGATGATGGGAGACAACCGTCATAACTCTGAAGACAGCCGTTATTGGGGATATGTTCCTGCAGATCATATTGTAGGGAAACCAGTTTTTATCTGGATGAGCTGGGACACGAACGGAAAAGGAATAAACAAAGTTCGCTGGGACAGGGTTTTTACCACTGTTGACGGCGAAGGACAACCACAATCTTACTTTAAATACTTCCTTATTATTCTTGCCGCTTATTTTATTGGTGACTATTTCTGGAGAAAAAGAAAAGAAAACAAAGCATAAAAAAAATAGTTATTTTTGTTTCAGGTTTCAAGTTTCAGGTTCTTTGCGAACATGAAACTTGAAACCTGAAACTTTTAAAGCAAAATTAGAAAAAAATGAACTCCTTATTACTTCCTACCTATTTTCCGTCAATTAGCCACTTTGCAGTTATGGCTCAATCTGAAAATGTCACTTTTGAGATGGAAGATAATTTTCAGAAACAAACCAACAGAAACCGAACTTATATCTACAGTCCAAACGGAATTCAGCTACTGAATATCCCCGTTAAGCATTCAAAAACATTACATCAAAAAACAAAAGATGTTTTGATTGAGAATGAATTCGACTGGCAGAAACAACATTTTAAATCATTAGAAGCCGGCTATAGAAGTTCTCCATTTTTTGAGTTTTTTGAGGATGACATTCGTCCAATTTTCGAAAAACAACATAATTTTCTAATGGATTTAAATATGGAAGTTTTAGATGTCGTAACCAAATGTTTACGAATGAAACTAGAATTTTCGAAATCGACAGAATATTTTCATGAAGCGGAAAACATAACTGATTTCAGATTTTTAGCAAACGGAAAAAAAGACCCTAATACATTCGAGAAATACACTCAGGTTTTTGATGACAAACACGGATTTATTAATAACTTAAGCGTTCTGGACTTGCTTTTTAATGAAGGTAAATTTGCGATGGATTATTTAAAGACGCAAAAAATATTATAAACTAACTTTTGGAATTTGGATTTTTAAAAAAACTTTATTCCATAGAAAGCCTTGCCATTATAGGATAATGATCTGAATTTTCGAAATCCGGAAAACTTTCAAATTGCTTCACTTTCATTTTACTGTCTGTAAAAATATAGTCAATTCTTGCAGGATAGTAGCGGAACTTATAAGTCGCCCCAAAACCTTCGCCTGCTTCCTCAAAAGCATCCTTTTGCTTCCCTTTTATACTTCGATAAACGTATGAGAAAGGGCTGTTATTCATGTCTCCACAAATAATAAACGGCGTTGTGCATTTTTTAATATTTTCTTTAAAAATCTCCGCCTGTTCTTGTTGCTGCCTAAACCCCTTGCTAATTCGGGTATAAATAAGCTGTGATTTTTCCTGATTTACATTATCAATATCATTTGAGATATCACTCACATCCGGTGAGATTTTAATCGATTGCAAATGCATATTGTAAACCCTGATTACATCTTTGCCACGTTTTATATCTGCATAAACGACATTATTATCAGATTTAGGAAAAATAATATTCCCCTCATTTATAATTGGAAATTTAGAAAAAATGGCTTGTCCGGTTTTAATCTGGTTACCATCAATAAAAATATATCGATGAGGATAGACTTTCAGATCTATATGAGCTGAATTTGAATATTCCTGAATACAGAGAATGTCCGGATCTTTTTCGTCGATAAAAGCTTTTATATTAGACGGAATATCGTCCCGGTCCAACCATTTAAAAACATTAAAAAGACGCACATTATAACTCATTACAGAGAAATCTTTTTCGTCTTTGACATATTCTTTGGCAGAAAATTTATAAAACTTACTTATAAATGTTATTCCGGTCAACAGAACCAAACCAGACAATATAAGACGCTTTTTAAACTGAATCGCCCAATAAATAAAGAACAACCCATTCAGCACAAAAAAAACAGGCATAAAGAGCGTTAGCACCGATAAAAGCGGAAAACTCTTAGGCGCCAGAAAAGGTAAAATATAAATACTAAAAGTCACTACAGTTAGTACTATATTCAAAAAGAACATTATTTTATTAAACCACGAAAGGTTTTTCATATTTTTTTGCTAAAAGGATTATTTTCCAGCTTTAAATAAAAACTCTTTTTCTTCTTTTGTAAGACAATCGTAACCGGATTGGCTAATCTTGTCTAAAATTTCATCAATTTGTTGTTGCGTTTTATCTTTTGTAACAATTCTCGATGTAACTTTTTCAGTAGGTTTTTTATAATTCTTATGAACTTTTGTAAAAGGGGTCGTAGGGGATTTTTTGAATAGATTGGTAAAAAAATCTAAAGTTCTCGAAACTATTACACTTAGATCTGTACCATTTTGAAGCAATTTAATAAATACAAAACCAAAAAGAGCTCCAGCCAAATGCGATATATGTCCGCCAGTATTATCTAAACGAAACTGCATTAAATCAAGAACAAGAATTACAGCTGTAATATGCCAAAGCTTAACATTACCAATAAGTAATAAACGTACGCCCATCAAGGGCTGATAAGTTGTTACAGCAACTAAAATTGCCATTATCGCAGCCGAAGCCCCAACAATAATACCCGGCATGCCTAAAAAGTAAAAACTTAAAGAGAAGATAACACCAGAGAAAATAGCACCTAAAATATACAAACCTAAATATTGCTTCTGAGTAAAAAAGGTCAGGAATAAATTGCTTGCAAAATTCAAAACCATCATATTAAACAACAAATGAAAAAATGACGAATGAAAAAATGCGTATGTCAAAAATGTCCATGGCTTAAACATAAACACATTTGGATCTGACGATAATGCCAACCAATTTGGATAGGCAAAACCACCACCGGAATACTGATAAAAGAACACTAATGAGATCGCAAAACAGGCAACGTTCCAGTAAATAACACGCATTGCTATACCGCCTAATTTGTACTGTAGCTTTAAATCATCAAGAATATTCATAATAGTTTCTTTTGGTTTTTATTTTTGGATATTAAAATTAAAAATTAATTCCAACGATTACTATTAAACTGATTCTTTTTCCAGTACCACATAATCAAAAATCCAGTCAAAGCTCCACCAACATGTGCAAAATGAGCAATTCCGGTACCGCCGTTTCCAAATAAAGAATTCCCTTGAAATCCTAAAAACAAATCTACCGCCAAAATAGCCGGAACAAAATATTTAGCCTTAATTGGAATTGGAATAAACATTAATGCCAGCTCAGCATTAGGAAACATAAAAGCAAAGGCTGTTAACAAACCGTAAATAGCACCTGACGCACCAACAACTGTCCCGATGTAAGCACTTGTAAAACTATTAAATTGAGAAACCGAAACTAAATCCTGCCATCTCGTATCTATTTTTCCCTGACTCAATAATTTCATTATCTCGTCTTTCTGATATCCATTTGCCATCAGAGTACTTAATGTATCCTGAAAAGAATAATAATTTACAGCAGTATGTAATAATGCAGAACCCAAACCACAAGAAATATAAAAAAACAAGAATTTTTTACCTCCCCAGAAATGTTCTAATGCTGATCCAAAAGAAACCATTGCAAACATATTGAAAGCAATATGCATAATACCACCATGCATAAACATATGCGTGATTGGCTGCCATGCCCTGAAACTTGGATTTTCAGGAAAAAACATAGCAAAATACTCATACGATACTGGCACTAATTGCGAACCAATAAAAAAGATGATATTGATTATCAATAATTGTTTTACAACGGGAGTCATATTCATCATAAGGCAAACTTTTTATCTATATCTTCAACACGCATCGTGATGAAAGTAGGTTTTTGAAAAGGTGAAATATTTGGATCTTTACAAGCAAACAAACCGTTTACTAAATTATCTTGTTCCTTCTCGGTTAAATAAGATCCTGTTTTAACCGCTAAGCTTTTTGCCATCGATTTTGCGATAGTATCATTCTGACTGTAACTGCTTGCCGGAATTCCGTCCTGCAAATCACTTAATAATTGTTCAATTACCAGAGAAACTTCACTCTCTGTAATATTTACCGGAATTCCAGAAATAACTACGTGATCTGTTTGTGCTTTTTCAAAAACAAAACCTGTTGTTTCCAGAGACGGTTTCAATTCTTCTATTAATGTCATTTCATCAGATGAATAAAACAAATTCAACGGAAACAACAATTGTTGACTTGAAGCCTGATTCACGGTCATATTCAATAAAAACTGCTCGTACAAAATACGCTGATGCGCTCGTTGCTGATCAACGATTACCATTCCTGATTTTATAGGCGAAACAATATATTTTTTATGAATTTGATATATTCCCTGACTCGCCTGCTCAATCTCATTATCATTGAACAATGACGAAGTTACTTCTTCATTTTCGAATGTAAAAGGCGAACTTTCTATGGTATCGGTTTCTAAACCTACATATAAACTTTCCCAGGTTGCTGTAGGTTCAACTCTTTTATTATATCCTGGATAGGAGCCTGAACCCGAACCCGATCCGGAACTAAAACCTGAGCCTCCTCCAGAACTTGACCCCGAAGACGATTTAGAATAATGCTGATTGGTTTTATCATCCGTAAACGGATTAAAAGTTCCATCAACCTGAATTGTTGGTGTTTCTCCCTCCAAATCTTTATAGTGATATGGCGTATCTAAATTAGCATCCCTGTCAAAATCAAGAACAGGAGCTACATTAAACTGCCCTAAACTGTGTTTGATAGAAGCTCTTAAAATAGCATACAAAGCCTGTTCATCATCAAACTTAATTTCAGTTTTAGTAGGATGAATATTGATATCTATCGTATTTGGCGGAACTTGCAAATACAAGAAATAGCTTGGCTGTGAACCGTCTTTCAAAAGTCCGTCATAAGCAGCCATTACTGCGTGATGCAGATAACCACTTTTTATGAAACGATCGTTTACAAAAAAGAACTGCTCTCCCCTGCTTTTCTTCGCAAATTCAGGCTTACAAACAAATCCCTGAACATTTATAATCTCAGTATCTTCGTTAACAGGCACTAATTTTTCATTGGTTTTACCGGACATAATCCCAACAATACGCTGACGGGAACCTGCCGCTGGCAAATTATACATTTCGCTGCCATTGTGATAAAACGTAAAATGAATGTTTGGATGCGCCAAAGCTACACGTTGAAATTCATCCATAACATGGCGAAATTCGACGGTATCTGACTTTAAGAAATTACGACGCGCCGGAATATTAAAAAATAGATTTTTAACGGCAAATGACGTTCCTTTTGGCAAAACCGCCACTTCCTGCGAGATGAATTTACTTCCTTCGATTATAATATGGGTTCCCAATTCTTCCTGATCTTGCTTGGTTTTCATTTCCATGTGCGCAATTGCAGCTATAGAAGCCAATGCCTCACCACGAAAACCTTTGGTATGCAATGAAAATAAATCCTCGGCCTTACGAATTTTAGAAGTCGCATGACGTTCGAAACACAAACGAGCATCAGTTACACTCATTCCTAAACCATTGTCAATAACCTGAACTAATGATTTCCCAGCATCTTTAATGATCAATTTAATATCTGTTGCTTTAGCATCAACAGCGTTTTCTAACAGTTCTTTTACGACTGAAGCAGGTCTTTGTACCACTTCTCCAGCGGCAATTTGGTTAGCAACATGATCAGGAAGTAATTGAATTATACTCGACATTAAGAAAAAATAATTAAAAGGTTAAGGTTTAAATTTTCAAACCAAGAAGTACAAATTTAATGAATTTCTCTTGGCTTTCAGAATAAGTGTCATCATAAAAAAAACAAAAAACCTATACTATTTATACACAGTATAGGTTTTAGTAATTTTAAAACAAATGTGTTTTATTCTTTATCAATTTTTATTGGAGTTTCTTCGATTTGAATCGCTCCCGAAGACAACAAAGGCTGATTAAAAGGATGCGACATCGAAGCTTGCTGACGGATATACGCCATTTTGATAGCAGCGATTGCAGCTTCAGTTCCTTTGTTTCCGTGAATTCCTCCACTTCTGTCAATTGACTGTTGTATATTATTATCTGTCAGAACGCAAAAAATAACCGGGATGTCAGTTTGAACATTCAAATCTTTAATTCCCTGCGTTACGCCTTCGCACACAAAATCAAAATGTTTGGTCTGTCCCTGAATTACACATCCAATTACAATTACCGCATCAACATTTTGTGTCTGCAACATTTTTTTTGCACCATAAATTAACTCAAAACTCCCCGGAACATTCCAACGGATAATTTGTTGAGCAGGAACTTCATTATCAATTAAGGCATCAAAAGCCCCATTATAAAGTCCTTCAGTTATAATTTCGTTCCACTCAGAAACAACAATCCCAAATCGAAAATCTTTCGCATTTGGGATCGTGTTTTTATCGTATTCTGATAAATTTTTATTTTCGGTAGCCATCTTTATATTTTAGATTTTTAAATTTCAGATTCTGAAATACAAATCTACAATCTTAAATCTAAAATTTTAAATCTAAAATCAAATATTTTTATTGTGCTAATCCAATCAATACATCTACAGAAGCAGCTTCTGGTGTTGCATCGTAGTTTTCTTTGATATCTGTTAAATATTTCAACGCATCTTCTTTTTGACCTAGAGCCAATGCTGTTTTACCAGCTTTTAATAAGAAACGAGGAGTTGTGAAATCATTTTTATTAGATTCAGCAGCTTTTACATAGTAGTCCAAAGCTTCTTTTTGTTGGTTTTTTTGAGAATAAGCATCTCCAATTGCACCAATTGCCAAAGCATTAACGATAGCTTCTTTTGATTTGAATTTTCCTAAATATTTGATTGCATCATCAAATTTACCAATATTCAAAGAAGCAATACCAGCATAATAGTTAGCTAAATTTCCTGCATCAGTTCCAGAATATTCATCAGCAATTTTTACGAATCCAAATTTACCTTCAGAACCATTCAATGCTAATTTGTATAGTGAATCACTTGCCACACCATTAGTCGCTTTATCAAAATTTTGTTGAGCAACAAACATTTCGCTTGCAGCTTCATCTTGCTTAGGAGCTTCTACAAATTTTTGGTAAGCCAAATATCCAATAGTAGCAACTGCAATACCGGCAACTAAACCAATAATGATTTTTTGATTTTTAGCAACCCAATCCTCCGTTTTTGAAGCAGTTTCATCTAGTTTAGAAAAAACCTCAGCTGTTTTGCTGTTTTTTCCATCAAGAATTACTTGTTGTTCTTCATTCACAACCTCTTCTTTAACTTCCTTTTCCTTTGGTGCCTTATATCCTCTTTTATTGTAAGTAGCCATTTAAAATTTAATTTAGTGAACGGCAAAAATAAAATTTTTATTGAAACCAACGTAAAAAAAATCAATTTTATATCTATTTTAAAAAAATAATTTACTAAACGGCAACTTCTTCACTCATTTCTACAAAATAATTCATCTTGAAAGAGCCCAAAAGCCTATTATATCGATAATTTTCGATAATTTGCACCCTCAAATTTTTGTTATCCAAAACACGACTTTTCCCGGGCTAAGAACATAATTTTCGCCTAAGATTTCACGAATTCTCGCTGATTAGAGATATATTTTACAAGAAACCCTTTTAAAATCATTCAATCTGCGACATAAAAACACAATCTAACGAGAAAAGTTACATACCGGAACATCAAATTTTATCATTACAGTCCCTGAAAAATGCATTTAAACAAAATTTCTTTATTCAATTATAAAAATTTCTCTGAAGCCAGTTTTGACTTCGACCTCAAAATCAATTGTTTTGTGGGTAAAAACGGCATTGGAAAAACCAATGTGCTTGATGCAATTTATCATTTAGCTTACGGAAAAAGTTATTTTAATCCGTTAGCAGTTCAAAATATCAAACATGGAGAAGAGTTTTTTGTAATTGATGCCGAATTAGAAAAAAATGACAGAACAGAACAAATTGTCTGCAGTTTAAAAAAGGGACAAAAGAAGATTCTAAAAAGAAACGGAAAAGCCTACGATAAGTTCTCAGACCATATTGGATTTATTCCGTTAGTAATTATTTCACCCGCAGATCGTGATTTAATTGTAGAAGGAAGCGAAACACGCCGTAAATTCATGGACAGTGTAATCTCGCAATTAGACTCTACCTATTTGCATCAGCTTATACAATATCAAAAAGTAATCGTACAACGAAATGCTTTACTAAAGTATTTTGCCCTGAACCATACTTTCGACAATGACACCATATCTATATATAATGAGCAACTAAATAGTTTTGGACAATCGATTTTTGAAAAGAGAAAAGACTTTCTCGAACATTTTATACCTATATTTAATGAACACCATAAAACGATAACCGGATCTGAAGAAACGGTGCAATTAGTTTATGAAAGTCATCTGTACGAGAAAGACTTACTAACACTTTTACAGGAAAATATCGGCAAAGATCGTGCATTGCATTATACAAGCGTTGGAATCCATAAAGACGATTTATCTTTTGAGATTGACGCACATCCAATAAAAAAATTCGGATCACAAGGTCAGCAAAAATCTTTTTTGATTGCCTTGAAATTGGCTCAATTTGAGTTTTTGAAAAAACAAAGCGGTGTAAAACCTCTTTTATTATTTGATGATATTTTTGATAAACTGGACGAAACCCGTGTTTCTAAAATTATCGAAATGGTAAACAGTGAAACTTTTGGTCAGCTTTTTATTTCTGACACGCATCCGGAACGAACCGAAGCGATTGTAAAATCGACACATCAGAGTTATAAAATCTTCAATTTAGGGTAGTTTTTTTTCATCTTTAAACTTGAGAAATATTTTCATTAGCCAGCCATTATCAAAAAATAAAAATTCTTAAAATTCAATTTCAAACTAGTTAATTCATGCTCATTCGCGAGATTCGTGGCGAACTTTTTTTCGGCCTTTTATGATACAGAACTTTGACATAAATAAATCAAAGCAAAACACGATGTCCTATTTAAAAATTCGTGCTCATTCGTGAAATTCGTGGCAAACTTTTTTATTTCACTTTCTGTTAAGATTTAAAAATTGAAAAATCATTACTTTAGCATTATTATTTTTAAAATTAAGCCTAATGAAATTCCCAAAAATCTTATTACTAATAGTTTCAGTTCTACTAATTTCCTGTAATGAAAAGAAAACCAATTCTTTTGAACCACTTCATCCAAAAGAATTTGCAGAAAAGATTAAAACCACCGAAAATCCTCAAATCCTGGACGTTCGAACTCCTGATGAATTTGAATCCGACCATATCGATAATGCTAAAAATGTAAATTGGAATAGCGATGATTTTGCTGCAAAAGCAGAATCTTTTGACAAATCTAAACCGGTTTTTGTTTATTGCCTAAGCGGAGGAAGAAGCAAAAAAGCAGCCACAAAACTAAAAGAATTAGGTTTTAGTACTGTCTATGAATTAGAAGGCGGCTTCCTGAATTGGAATGAAGAAGGATTTGGCAAACCTTCGACCGGACAAGTTGGAATGACAATGAATGATTTTAATGATTTACTAAATACAGATAAAAAAGTTTTAATTGATTTTTACGCAGAATGGTGCGGGCCTTGCAAACAAATGGAACCCTATCTTTTGAAAATGCAAAAAGAAATGAGCGATAAAGTAGTTATCATTCGTATTGATGTTGACAAGAACAAAACATTAACTACTCAAATGAAGATTGACCAGCTCCCAACGATTCTTTTATACAACAATAAGGCTGTACAATGGAAAAACACAGGCTTTATCAGCGAAAAAGACTTAAAAAAACAACTGCAATAACACAAAGAATATGCTAACGAAAGAATCATTGCAATTTTTAGACGATTTAAAAAAGAACAACAATAGAGATTGGTTTCACGACAATAAAAAACGATACGAGATTTTCAAGAAAAACTATCAGCAGTTAGTAAGTGATTTTCTGGATGTAATGAAACCTCTTGATCCTTCATTAGAATTGTTAGAAGTTAAAAACTGTACCTTCAGAATCAATCGCGATATTCGATTCTCTAAAGACAAATCGCCATATAAAGCACATTTAGGCGTTTGGATGTCGGGAGGAACCAAAGGTCTAAACCGTTCAGGATATTATGTACACATAGAAAAAGGCGCCAGTTTTATTGCTGGCGGATTTTACTCTCCCGAATCTGATGATTTGAAAAAAGTCCGAAAAGAAATTGCTTTTTTTCACGATGACCTGGAAGCTATTATTGCGGATAAAAACTTCAAGAAAGAATTTGGAAGTTTAGATGTAAACGAAACCAATTCACTTAAAAACCCGCCAAGAGGCTATGAAAAAGATCATCCTGCAATTGAGTTCTTAAAACTAAAAAGTTTCACAGCTACTCAAAAATATGATATTTCTGAAGTGACCCAAAAAGACTTTGTTGCTAAAATGAGCAAAAAACTCATCGCTTTAAAACCTTTGAACGAGTTTATTAATCGAGCTTTAGACACTGATGAATTTTAGCATGCTTGTTCCGCCAAAACCCGAGCGATAACGAAAAGGCAAAGCAAATTCACGACGAAAGAGACAAACATTATAATTGCAACTTTTTAATAAGGCTTTTTTTTTTCACAAAAAGCCACTCTCTCATTTTGACACTTATTTTCAATCTTTTTATTAATTGTTATTTTCCGGAAAATCTACTCAAATAAATTATAATCGTTACTTTTGACCTCAGAATTATCCCGACATTTTGGGATTCAAAAAGCCTTTTATTTATGGAAATCCAATCCAATTTTTCTTTAAAAAAACATAATACTTTTGGCATCGAAGCAAAAGCCAAACAATTTGTTGCCGTTCATTCAGTTAATGAATTAAAAACCATTTTAGAAGAATACAAAAGCGAGAAAAAATTCATTTTAGGAGGCGGAAGCAATATGTTATTAACGAAAGACATTGAGGCTTTGGTAATACATATTGACTTAAAAGGAAAAAAAATCATTAAAGAAGACGATGATTTTGTCTGGGTCGAAAGTCAGGCCGGCGAAACCTGGCACGAATTTGTACTGTGGACAATTGACAACAATTTTGGTGGTTTAGAAAACATGTCTTTAATTCCAGGCAATGTCGGCACAACTCCGGTTCAGAACATTGGAGCTTACGGAACGGAGATCAAAGACACTTTTGTTTCCTGCGAAGCCATGAATATTGAAACTCAGAAAATAAAAACTTTTATAAATGCTGAATGTAACTTTGGATACAGAGAAAGCATCTTCAAAAATGAAGCAAAAGATCAATATATCATTACATCGGTAGTGTACAAACTAACGAAACGCAATCACAAAATCAATATTTCATACGGAGACATTTCAGCTGAATTGGCTAAAAACAATATTACAAATCCAACGTTGAAGGACGTTAGTAATGCTGTAATCTCAATCAGACAAAGTAAATTACCGGATCCTAAAGAATTGGGAAATAGCGGAAGTTTCTTTAAAAATCCGATTCTCTTGAAATCTAATTTCGAAAAAATCCATCAGAAGTTTCCGGAAATGAAATACTACGAAGTGTCCGAAACTGAAGTAAAAGTTCCCGCGGGCTGGCTAATTGAACAAGCCGGTTTTAAAGGAAAACGTTTTGGTGATGCTGGAGTTCATAAAAATCAGGCTTTGGTTTTAGTAAATTACGGAAACGCAACAGGGCAAGAAATTCTGGCAGTTTCGAGAGAGGTTCAAAAAACTGTTTTCGAAAAATTCGGAATTCATATTGAAGCTGAAGTGAATGTGATTTAAAAATACAAATTTTACTAATTTTTACTAATTACCGCTATTGTCAGACTGAGCAGAGTTGAAGCCTTTTAAAACACTAAAACACCTCTCTCGAAGTTTCGGAACCCGATGTATCAAAACCCGAGAACAATTATTTTTTTTTAAGCGTAATGATCGAAACTCCCTCTATAAAAATCGCAAATCCTGATGATGAAAAAGTTCTGGCAATTACAGAAGAATTATCCGAAAATCTTTATCTTCGTTTTGGAAGTGACGGAAAGAATTCTTTTCAGGATTGGCAAAACGACAATTCAAAATTCGTATTTGTTATAGCCGAAATTGAGAATGAGATTGTGGGTTGCGGTGCCATTAGACCAATCGATCAAAATACCGGAGAAGTAAAAAGAATGTATTCGAAATACCCGGGAAAGAAAATCGGACAAACGATTTTAACCTTTTTAGAAGACAAAGCCATAACACTGGATTATACAGATTTGGTTTTAGAAACACGGGTAAAAAATGGCAATGCTATTGAATTTTATCAAAAACAAGGTTATAAAGTAATTCCGAATTACGGAAAATATACAGATCTACCAGAGGCTATTTGTCTGGGAAAATCTTTAAATCAAAATTCATAAAAATGTATACTCCAAAAATATACAAAGACGAAGACCCGGAATCAATCAGAACTTTTTTGAAAGAAAATAGTTTTGGAATCCTGATCAATCAAACTCACGGAAAATTATGTGCAACACATATTCCAATAGAACTAGAAGTTAATGCAGACGGAAAAGAAATTCTGCAAGGGCATCTTTCAAAACTAAATCCACAAGCAGAAGGTTTTGCAGAAAACGATCAGGTATTGGCAGTATTTACTGGTCCGCATAGTTATATTTCGTCTTCCTGGTACGATCATGAAAATGTACCAACCTGGAATTACATAGCCGTACACGTTTATGGGCGAATAAAAATTGTTGATGAAGCCACTTCAATTGAACAGCTTAAAAAATTAGTTGATAAGTACGAGGCCAGTTCAGCAAACCCTGTTCGCGTCGAAGATTTGTCTACAAAAACGATGCGCGAAGCCAGAGGGATTTTTGGCTTTGAAATTGAAATTGATGAAATTCAGGCTACTAAAAAACTATCGCAAAACCGGGACGAGAATAATTATAAAAACATTATTTCGGAATTAGAAAAAACCGAAAACCCTCAGGCTATTGCTGTTGCGAAAGAAATGATGAAATGCCAAAAGTAAATCAGCTTTAGCCATTGAAATTTAGGATTTCATAAGTACATTTGCACTCGCAAGATTCAAAAATTAAAAGACATTAAAATCAGATGCTTACATTCATTTTTTACTTTTTTATTGCTATTGTTGTCGTACAACTTTCTTATTATCTAGGTGTTTTTGGAAAGTTTGCTTTTAGCAAACCTCAAAATATTACTCCAAAGAGAATTCCGGTATCAGTAATAGTTTGTGCGAAAAACGAAGAAGAAAATGTAAAAAAATATATTCCAATATTAGCAGAACAAAATTATCCTGATTTTGAAATTGTTTTGATTGATGATGCTTCAAGCGACGAAACATTAGAGGTTTTTGAGCAATTTGAACAACAATACCCAAACATTCGTTTGGTAAAAGTAAAAAACAATGAGGCTTTCTGGGGTAATAAAAAATATGCTTTAACACTAGGAATCAAAGCATCAAAAAAAGACTATCTACTATTTACAGACGCAAATTGCTATCCAACGTCAAAAGAATGGATTACATCAATGACTTCTCAATTTACAATGAATAAAACAATTGTTCTGGGATATAGTGGCTACGAGAAAATAGAGCGTTCTTTATTGAATAAAATTATTCGTTTTGAAACTGTTTTAACAGCTGTACAATATTTCTCGTGGACAAAACTAGGATTTCCGTACATGGGAGTTGGACGAAATTTGGCGTACAAAAAAGAAGAGTTTTTCAATGTAAACGGATTTATTGAACATATCCAAATTCGCTCGGGCGACGATGATTTGTTTATCAATCAGGCTGCAAACAAAAACAATACGACAATATCATATACACCGGAAAGTTTCACGTACTCTAAACCAAAAGAAACCTACAAAGAATGGTTTACGCAAAAAAGAAGACGTGTTTCTACTACGCAATATTATAAATCATTCGATAAAATACAATTAGGTTTATTCTTTATTTCACAATTATTTTTCTTCATATTAGTAATCCTTTTACTGGCATTCCAATTTCAATGGATTGCTGTACTGGCAATTTTAGCAACACGCTATACAGTTGTCTGGACTATAATTGGGTGTTCTGCAGGAAAATTAAAAGAAAATGACCTTAAAATTTGGTTTCCTATTGTAGAGATAGCGCTTATATTCACGCAAATTAATATCTTTATAACTAATATCTTTTCAAAACCTGTATATTGGAAATAAATTCTAAAATAGAAAAAGCAAAAAAAGGCGATCAAATTGCCTTTACTTTTTTATTAGATTATTTCTGGAATGAAGTGTATGGCTTTATGTTAAAGCGTACCGAAAATGAAACTACTGCCGAAGATATTACCATTGAAACTTTCTCAAAAGCTTTTGATAAAATAGCATCTTACAACCCTGAATTCCAATTCAACACCTGGTTAATTGCTATTGCAAAAAACGTATATATTGATTTATTACGTAAAAAGAAAACCAATCTTTTTATAGAAATTACTGATTCTGAAGATCAGCAGGCTTACAACATTGCCGACCCTACTCCATCTGCAGAAGATGCCTTGATTAAAGAGCAAAATCTTTCACGCTTACTGCAATGCATCAAAGAACTAAAACCACATTATCAGGAAGTAATTCAGCTGCGTTATTTTCAGGAAATGACGTATCAGGAAATCGCACTTAAAATCGATGAACCTTTGAGCAATGTAAAAGTAAAACTACTTAGGGCTAAAAAATTATTAGCAGAAATTATCGAACGTAATAGATAATTTATTATCTTTAGTTAAAGAATAAAATATTATTCGATTTATTCTTAAAAAGATAAATTATCCACACCTTAAAACTACAACAATCCTGTTGTTAGCTAAACCCAAAACCTTACTGCGTATGATTTAAATGTTACTTAACCTTAAAATCCATAAACTATGTCTAAATCAAGTATCTACGAAGCAAGCTGGACCAATCTTGTTTTCGAAAACAAAAATCAGGAGTACGGCGCGTATCAATTACGCCAGGAGAATTCAAAAACCACCATTACTGCTCTATTTATGGGTTTGCTATTATTAGCAGCTTTGGGAAGTGTATCAATTTTAATCAACAAATTTAGGACGGTAGTTCCCGTAGAGGTACCAACTGTTTTTACAGATCCAATGACACCTGTTATTATCGACCGAACTATTGTTCAGCCACAACAAACAGAGCCAATTGCTCCCCCACAACAAAGTACTCCTGCAGCTCCTGTAGTTGGTGTTCAGTTGTCACATCCTATTGTTGCTGCGGTAGATCAGGCAGCTCCTGAAATTGCGACTAACACAAACAATGTCGCCGTAGTAGAAAATCCAGGAGCAGGAACAGGACCTGTTACTAATGCAATACCATCTACTGGCGGAACTGGCGGTGAAGCTGTTACACCTTCAACAAATGAACCTTTAATTCCAGCACTTTTAGACAAAATGCCTGAATTCCCAGGAGGAATGGCAAAGTTTTATACTTATGTAGGAAACAATTTTAACAGACCAGAACTTGATGCCGACAGAACATTAAAAGTATACGTTTCATTCGTAATCGAAAGAGATGGTTCTATCACTGATATTATGGTAAAAAATGATCCTGGTTACGGACTTGGAAAAGAAGCAATAAGAGTACTAAAATCATTAAAAACAAAATGGATTCCGGGAGTATTAGACGGGAAACCGGTTAGAACGGCATACAACCTTCCGATTACAATAAAAACGGAAGCACAATAATAAATATTAAAAAAGCAGAATTTAGGTTCTGCTTTTTTTATGCCTTAACTGCAATGAATAAGAGATTAAGAAAATCAGAAAGCTTTTTTGATCTAGTCAATTAATTTCATGCAAAAGAGCAAACTTTAAAACTTAAAAAAAGAAAACTTTGCGACTTCACTTAATTTGTTTTTCAGAAAGGAAACCCTTAATCTTTTTATCTCTTAATGCTTTAGAAAATCGATATTATTTTTTATTTTAATTACTTTTGCAACACCTTAAAAAGGGAAATAAAAGCTATTAAACTAAAAACTCAAACATGGGAATATTTTCAGCTATTCTAGGCAACGCTGGTTCAGTAAGTCAGGACGATTTACTTAAAAAATACGGACAACTTTTAACGGATAATGAAGAAATCGAAATGGGTTTTAAACTAATCCGCGATACCTTTATCTTTACTAACAAAAGATTAATTCTGGTTGACGTACAAGGAATCACAGGCAGTAAAACCGAGTACAAATCAATTGCATACAAAAGCATTACTCGTTTTAGTGTGGAAACTGCCGGAACTTTTGATCTTGATGCCGAATTGAAAATTTGGGTTTCCAGCGAATTACATCCTAGTATTGTTAAGCAATTCAACAAATCTGTAAATGTGTACGACGTACAAAAAGTATTGGCTTTTCACGTTTTAGGTTAATCTTAAAATAAAAATTCCGATGAATTTCTAAGAAACTCATCGGAATTTATTTTTCTAACAGAAATTATTATTTCTTCTTAGCAGTTGTTTTTTTCGTAGCCGTCGCTTTTTTAGTTGTTGTAGCTTTAGTCGCAACCGGCGCAGTATTTACAATTTTTTGCTGTACATAAGGCTTATACAAACCGTCTTTCTCAGCTCTTTTCTTAGCATCTTCAGCTCTTTGTTTTGAATCCGGGTGCGAGCTCATCATCTGATCAATAAATGATGCTTCGGTTCCTTCACTCATCTTAGCCAAAATTCGGAAAGCAGATTCTTCGGCATTCACATCATAACCATTCTTTTTTAGAAAATTATACGAATACAAATCTGCCTCAGCTTCTTGTTTACGGCTAAATTTACTATCAATAATAGAACTTCCTATTTTCCCTAATTGACTATCTGTAACTGCAGCTAACTTTGTAGATTGTGAAGCCGCCGCATCCATTAAAGCTTCTTTTTTATAAGCCGCTTTTATAGCATCTCTCGAATCATTATTAGCAACGTGACCAATTTCGTGACCAATTACTGCAAGTAACTCATTATCATCCATGATATCCATTAACCCTGAATATACACGTACACTTCCGTCTGCAGTTGCAAAAGCATTTACTTCTTTTAATTTATAAACTTTATAATTTAAAGTATATCCGTCACCAGCAGTATATTTTCCAAATACCCTGTTTAATCTTATAGCATAAGGATCTGTTGCTGCTGCAACTTCGTGCTCAGCATCCATTTTATCCACTGCAGCTTTAGACAATGCTGCCGCATCAGCATTACTAAATGTAAAACCGGTTACACCCTTCTGAACAGCTCCAATAGCTTTATCTCCAAAATTAATCTGCGCATTCATTTTAGTAAAACCAAAAGTGGCAAACAAAACTCCCAATACAATAAATTTCTTTTTCATGTTTTATATTATTACAATTTAACAACAAATGTATTACAATGTTAGTGTATTTCTATTTCAATTAAATCTGTTTTTTAACAAATAAAGGTATAAATTTTAAATGAGCTGTATAACGATATGTAACTATTATTAATAGCACTTGCCACTACAACAAAAAAAAACGACAAATTCTTTGGAGAATCTGCCGTTTTTTTTACTTTATTTAAAAATTACTTCTTTTTTGCGGTTGCTTTTTTAGCGGTTGTTTTTGTTGCTGTTTTCGCTTTTACAGGTGCAGTATTATCAATTTTCTGCTGTACATAAGCTTTATACAAACCCTCTTTTGTTGCTCTTTTTTTAGCATCATCTGCTCTTTTACCAGAATCTGGATGTGAGCTCATCATTTTAGTCATAAAAGAAGATTCAGCTCCTTCACTTAAATTTTGAAGAATCCTAAAAGCTGATTCCACTGCATTCACATCATAACCATTTTTTTTCATAAAATCATACGAAAACGTATCAGCTTGCGACTCTTGTTTTCTACTGTGCTTGCTGTCGATCATTGCGCTTCCTATTTTTCCTAATTGAGATCCTGTTAGAGTCTCTATATTTCCTGATTGTGACGAAGCAGCATCTAATAAAGCCTCTTTTTTGTAAGCTGCTTTAATAGCATCTCTGGTATCGTGATTGACTACATGCCCAATTTCATGTCCAATAACTGCAAGTAATTCGTTATCATCCATAATATTCATTAAACCTGCAAATACACGCACACTTCCATCTGCACAAGCAAAAGCATTGATGTCTTTTACTACGTAAACTTTATAATTTAAATTAACCCCTTCACTAGAAATATGTTTTCCAAATAAACGATTTAATCGAATTGAATAACCATCCTCAGGTCCGGCGACAGGGTTGTTTGCATCCAATTCAGCAACCGATTCCTTAGCCAAAGCTGCAGCATCTGCATCGCTAAAAGTAAACCCTGAAACACCTTTGCCTAAAGCTCCCATAGTTTTATATGAAAGTTTTTGCGCATTCATTTCACTAAAACTAAAAACTGTCAATAAAATCCCCAATACAATAAATCTTTTTCTCATATTTCTTAAACTTAAAATTAACAGCAAAAATACTACGCAATAAATTTTTAATTGCCTTAAGACGATAAATTTATAACAGAATAAGACAGAATTTAAAAAATCAAATTAAAATGTCTAAATCTTAAAAAAGAATAAGAAAACAAACCATATAGCGTATATAAATTTAAATAATTAATATTTCAACTTCATAATTTTAAAAAATAAGATTAAAAGAAACGAAAATTAAATTAGCATCTCCAAATAAACTACATTCCGTATCTTTGTACTTTGAATTTTGATATATGGAAACAGTCATTGAAAATATACCAACCGGAAAACCTAAATGGTTAAAGGTTAAATTACCTATTGGACAAAAATATACTGAACTGCGTGGTTTAGTCGATAAATATAGCCTGAACACCATTTGTACCTCAGGAAGCTGCCCAAATATGGGTGAATGCTGGGGCGAAGGAACGGCGACTTTTATGATTTTAGGAAATGTTTGTACACGTTCCTGCGGATTTTGCGGTGTAAAAACCGGAAGACCTGAAACGGTAGATTGGGATGAACCTGAAAAAGTAGCACGCTCTATAAAAATCATGAACATTAAACACGCTGTAATTACAAGTGTTGATAGAGATGATTTGAAGGATGGCGGATCTATTATCTGGATTGAAACTGTAAAGGCAATTCGAAGAATGAATCCTAATACTACTCTTGAAACTTTAATTCCTGATTTTCAGGGAATCGAAAGAAATCTGGACCGAATTATAGAAGCGAATCCTGAAGTGGTGTCACACAATGTAGAGACGGTTCGCCGTTTAACTCGTGAAGTACGCATTCAGGCTAAATATGACCGTAGCTTAGAAGTGTTGCGTTACCTGAAAGAAAAGGGAATCAACAGAACAAAATCGGGAATCATGTTAGGACTTGGCGAAACTGAAGAGGAAGTTTTTCAGACTATGACAGATTTACGCAATGCAAATGTTGATGTTGTTACTATTGGCCAATACCTGCAGCCAAGTAAAAAACATTTACCTGTAAAAGAGTTCATAACGCCTGATCAATTTGCTATATATGAAAAATTTGGTCTTGAGTTAGGGTTCCGTCATGTCGAAAGCGGACCATTGGTTCGTTCTTCATACAAAGCACAAAAACATATTTTATAAAAAAGTTATTCGTTCAATCGTTTGTTTGTTTAGCCGCCAATGCGATTAAACAAACAAACGATTGAACAATTTAAACAAATAAATAAAGCACTTGAAAACAAGAATTGCTATTAATGGTTTTGGAAGAATTGGGAGAAATTTATTCCGTTTACTTTTAAACCATCCTGACATTGAAGTTGTTGCCATCAACGACATCGCCGATAACAAAACCATGGCGCATTTGATAAAATACGATAGCATCCATGGTGTCCTGCCCTTTATCGTAAGTCATGACGAGAAAGGAATAATTGTGAATGAGCAGCATTATCTGTTTTTTCACGAAAAAAGCATTTCAAAATTAGACTGGAAAAGCCATAATATAGATTTTGTTATAGAATCTACAGGAAAATATAAAACGCACGAAGAACTTAACGCGCATATTGAAGCCGGAGCAAAAAAAGTAATCCTCTCGGCGCCATCAGAAGTTGATAGTATTAAAACGGTAGTTTTAGGCGTTAACGAAAATATTCTGGATGGCAGCGAAGATATAGTTTCCAATGCAAGTTGCACGACAAATAATGCTGCTCCGATGATAAAAATCATCGACGAATTGTGCGGAATTGAGCAAGCATACATCACAACGATACATTCTTACACTACTGACCAAAGCCTTCACGACCAGCCACATAAGGACTTGCGACGTGCCAGAGGCGCAAGTCAGTCAATTGTTCCAACAACTACAGGCGCAGCTAAGGCATTAACAAAAATTTTTCCTAAATTGCATGAAAAAATCGGGGGTTGCGGAATTCGCGTTCCTGTTCCTGATGGTTCACTGACAGATATCACGTTTAATGTAAAACGTGCTGTTACAATTGAAGAAATAAACAAAGCATTTCAAAAAGCCTCAAAAACAAATTTAAAAGGAATATTAGATTATACAGAAGATCCTATTGTTTCTGTTGATGTAATTGGCAATACACATTCGTGTTTATTTGATGCACAATTAACTTCCGTTATTGATAAAATGGTAAAAGTTGTGGGTTGGTATGACAACGAAATTGGCTATTCATCAAGATTAATCGATTTGATTTTACTTATAAGAAAAACATAAAAAATTCATTGTAAAAGCGCTGCAATACATGAAATACCACTATTTTATTCTTTTTTGTTTTTTAAATTCATTTTTGTATTCTCAAACTAAAAAGAATACGGATAGTGTTATCTATTACAATAAGCTGGTAAAAAGTAATCTTAACAATAAAAAATACGATCAGGCAGTATTTTACACTAAAAAATCAATCAACTTTTGCGAAGCAAACCAAAAATCCGAAAGCTTGGCCAATCAAACCTTCAAGCTTGGTAAAATCTATTACAACAAACAAAAGTATGATGAGGCATTAAAAAACTTTCACAAAAGTGTTTCTTTGTTTGAAACCTTAAAGCCAACTTGCACCAAAGTTTTAGCATTGCATTATATAGGCGTAACGAATACCGCTAAAGGCGATTATAAAACTGCTGAGATTTACTACAAGAAAGCAGATGATCTTTTGAAACAGTTAAAAATCGTTGATCAGGCTGAAGTTCTTAAATACCAGAAAGCAGTGGCTTTAAAAACAAATAAAAATTTACCTCTTGCTGCCTACACCTTTCGTGAAATAACAAAAAAGCCGGATAATCCTGCGATTTTAAAAACAAAAACTAATTCTTACTACCAACTTGGGTTAATTGAAACTCAGCTTAAGCGAAATGATTCTGCCATCATTTATTTTGACAATGCTTTAGACTACAACGAAAA
The DNA here is from genome assembly GCF_050267765.1 of Flavobacterium sp. NPDC079362. Taxonomy (NCBI): domain Bacteria; kingdom Pseudomonadati; phylum Bacteroidota; class Flavobacteriia; order Flavobacteriales; family Flavobacteriaceae; genus Flavobacterium; species Flavobacterium sp. NPDC079362. Next base: position 27,487 of record NZ_JBNNFM010000029.1, read on the forward strand.
AAGCAATGACTTAAAGCAAAAATCAAAAATTATATTAGCAATAAGTAAGTATTACAAGCAAAATAAAAATTTTGATCTCGCCTACTCTTATCTGGACGAACATTATCAGATCGAAAATTACATCCTGAAATTAAAGAATGCCAAGCTAGATCTAAATGAATTTGAAAAATTTAAAAAAAATCAATCTTTAAACAATACAATTAAAAGAGAAAGCGAAGAGAAAATTCAATTAAAAACCTATCGATACTCTAAGTTGGTAAGCATTCTTGCTATTGCCCTTATTTCAATTTTATCGCTTTTGAGCCTGGCATTGTATAAAAATAATATTATTCGAAATCAAAATAATTTACTTCTAAGAGAAAAGAACAAAGAACTTATTTTAGCCAAAAATAAAGCCGAAAAAGCATCAAAAGCCAGATCAGAGTTTCTCTCTACTGTAAGTCATGAACTTCGAACTCCATTAAACGCTATTAACGGAATTACTCATTTATTACTGGAAGACAATCCCAAGAAAACACAATTAAAATACTTAGAATCTTTAAAATTCTCAGGAAACTATCTTACTACTTTCATTAACGAGATTCTTGAAATCAATAAAATTGACTCCACTAAAGTAGAAATAGAGAACATTACCTTTAACTTAAAAGAGTTATTATTCAACATTCAAAGTTCTTTAAAGGAACTTGCTACGGCCAATAAAAATTATTTTAACCTTGAAATCGACGAAGCAATTCCGGATAATTTAATTGGAGACCCTACTAAAATATCGCAGATCATCCTTAATTTAATCAATAACGCCTTAAAATTTACACAAAACGGAAACGTAAATGTGATTGCAAAACTATATGGAATAACTGAAGAGCAGGCGACAGTTTATTTTGAAATCGTAGACACAGGAATTGGCATCCCGGAAGATAAACTGCAAACTGTTTTTGAAAGCTTTTCTCAAGGGTCAATAGAAGTAAACCGAAAATATGGCGGAACAGGCTTAGGACTTACAATTGTAAAAAAATTAATTGAACTTTTAGGTGGAGAAATAAAACTAAAAAGCGAAGTTGGTAAAGGATCTACTTTTACCTTTAAATTAGATTTTAAAATTAACAAAGAACCTCTTGAAGCAGTGGAAGAAAAAAAACCATACAATGACAATCAACTAAAGAATAAATCAATTTTATTGATTGAAGACAATAAAATCAATCAAATGATTACTCGAAAGATGCTTGAAAACAAGGCAATTTCCTGCGAAATCATAGATAATGGAGAAGATGCTGTTGAGCTTTTAAAAATAAAACGCTTTGATATGATTTTAATGGATGTTCATTTACCTGGAATTAATGGAACCACTGCTACAAAATTAATCAGGGAATTCGATAAAACAACTCCAATTATTGCGTTAACAGCTATTTCGCTTGACGAAAACAGAGATATGCTTTTATCTTATGGAATGAACGATGTGATTACAAAACCATTTGTTCCGGAGGAATTTTACAGTACCATTGCGAAATTTTTTGATTAGGTCCTAAGATCCTAATTTAACTTTGACATACTCCAAAATTGTTGCATCAAAATTTTGCTGGTAATTGATAAACGTACTTTTTATTGGCAAATAATACAATTGCGAAATAAGTTTAGAATCCTTTAAACGTACATAATCTTTCTCTGTTGTAATAATCTTTTTACCTTGTGCTTTATTTAGGATTGCTTCTAAATCTGAATCAGAAAAATGGTGGTGATCCGGAAAAGTCAGGCATTCGTCATTTTCATTTTTTAAATAATCAAAAAACGGCGTTGGTTTTGCAATCCCTGCCAAAAGCAATTTCGATTCATTTTTAATTTCATTCACAGCGATTTTTTCCTCTTTGCTATTACATATAAAATCATCATAATCTATAAAAGTAAAATAGATTTGCTGTGAGCAGATAAGTTTTAATTTCAGGCGAATTTGTTCTTGTTCTTCATCTGATAAATCCTTTGGACATTTAGTTACAATCACAATATTTGCACGATTGGCACCGCTTCTGCTTTCACGAAGATTTCCTGTTGGCAGCATAAAATCATCTGCATACAAGTCACCATAAGAACTTAACAAAATATAAAATCCTGCTTTTACTTTTCGGTGTTGATAAGCGTCATCTAATAAAACAACTTGCGGTTTTTCATTCTGAGAAAGCAACTGTGTAATTCCGTTTGTTCGATTAGCATCGACTGCAACCTGAATATTTGGGAATTTTTGATAAAACTGAAAAGGCTCGTCTCCTAAAATCTCAGCATTTGAACTTGCACTGGCTAAAACAAAACCTTCCGATTTTCGTTTATAACCACGACTTAAAGTTGCTACTTTATAACGATTAGATAATAACCGAATAAGATATTCTATTTGAGGCGTTTTTCCAGTTCCGCCAACGCTTAAATTTCCGACTGCAATAACCGGAATATCAAATGAAGTTGATTTTAAAATTCCTTTATCAAAAAGAAAATTACGAATGCTTGTAATGAATCCGTATAAAACGGCGAAAGGGAAAAGTATTTTTCGAAGTAAGTTCATTTTACGAAAGTATAATATTTAATTTTCTGCGACAAAATTATTAGTTACTTCAATTTATCAAATGTTTTATTATTTATAAGCGATTTCATTTGAATAATAGCAATTTCATTCAATTTAAATAATCTATCAGCTTGGTCTATTTCTTGTTGTATCAACATAGCATTAATACTCTCAAGATTTGACAATACAACTAATTGCTCTATTGATGCAATATCCCTGATATTACCTTTTTGATTTGGATTTTCAATGCGCCATTGTTTTGCAGTTCTTCCAAATAGCGCAAGATTTAACGTATCAGCTTCATCTGCATAAATAAAATTCTTTTGATTTCCTGCTAAGATTACCGGAATTAAATTTTCCTTTATTGCATCAGTATGTATTTTGTAATTAATTTTAGAAATTGTCCTTTGTAAATTCCAATCTAAATTTTTAGTTTTATTCTCATCCTCTTTTAAACGCTGAAACTCTTTAATAATATAGAGTTTAAACTCAATGGAAATCCAAGAAGCAAATTCGAATGCGATATCTTTATGTGCATAAGTTCCTCCATATCTTCCCGCTTTTGATATTATACCGATGGCATTAGTTGCTTCGATCCATTTTTTAGCAGTCATAGTAAAACTATTTAAACCAGCTTGTTTTTTAAACCCGTCGAATTCGACGGGGTTAAAATCAGGATTATTTAAAACTTCCCAAAAGCCTAAAAGTTCAATCGTGTTTCTGTTTCGCAGCCAATTTTTTATAATATCATCTATATGATCAGGATCTTTATAACGTGCAATATCAGTTATACAAATATAATCTTGCTCTAAGTTCGAGAGCAATGAAATTGAATTACCATTCACCTCCATTTTATTCAATTTTGCCATAAATTATATTTCTATTTTAAAAAACAATACCTCCAATATTTCTACAACACAAAAACAAGAAAAAACTCACGAAGCATATTCATTTTACGAAAGTATAATATTTTTCGTTAATTTGTTCAAAGTTTTTAAACCACAATTTAAACTTGAAACCTGAAACAAAAAGCAATAATGAAAATCAAAGAAATATTAGTAATTCTTGAGGAAATGGCACCTTTGGCATACGCCGAAGATTTTGACAATGTTGGACTATTAGTTGGCAATAGCGAAACTGAAAGTACGGGAGTTTTAGTTTGTCATGATGCTTTGGAAACCGTAATCGACGAAGCCATTACTAAAAACTGCAATCTGGTAGTTTGCTTCCACCCTATTTTATTCTCCGGAATTAAAAAAATAACTGGTAAAAACTATGTAGAGCGTGCGATTTTGAAAGCCATTAAAAACGACATCGCTATTTATGCTGTTCATACGGCGTTAGACAATCATTCAGCAGGCGTGAACAAGATATTTTGTGATGCTTTGGGCTTAACCAATACTAAGGTTTTGATTCCGAAACAAAATTTCATTCAAAAATTAGTAACTTATACTACTGCTGACAATTCAGAAAAAGTTAGAAATGCCATGTTTCAGGCTGGCGCAGGAACAATTGGAAATTACGACAATTGCAGTTTTAACACCGAAGGTTTTTTTACTTTTCAGGGAAATGAAGACAGTAATCCTGTAATTGGAGAACGAGGGAAACTACATACCGGAACCGAAATAAAGATTGAGGTTGTTTTCGAAAAACACTTGCAATCAAAAATTCTAAAAGCACTTTTTGCCAATCATATTTATGAAGAAGTCGCTTATGAAGTTTATAATCTTGAGAATTCACATCAGAATATTGGCTTGGGAATGATTGGGGAATTTGAAACTGAAATGGATGAAAAAGATTTTTTACATTTTGTTAAAGATAAAATGATTGCCGATGGAATTCGTCATTCTTCGTTTTTAGGCAAAAAAATAAAGAAAGTTGCTGTTTTGGGCGGATCAGGAAGTTTTGCGATAAAAAATGCAATCATGTCCGGAGCCGATGCTTTTTTGACAGCCGATTTAAAATATCATCAATTTTACGAAGCAGAAAACCGACTACTTTTAGCCGATATTGGTCATTTTGAGAGCGAACGCTATACAAAAAACTATATTGTTGATTATCTTCGAAAAAAAATCCTTAATTTTGCCATCATTTTATCAGAAGAAAATACAAATCCAGTTAAGTACTTATAGAATATGGCGAATACGAAAGAATTAAGTGTTGAGGACAAGTTAAGAGCAATATACGATTTACAGCTTATTGACTCTAGAATTGACGAAATCAGAAACGTGAGAGGTGAACTTCCTTTAGAAGTGGAAGATCTTGAAGATGAAGTTGCAGGTTTAAGCACGCGTTCAGAGAAACTGAAAAGTGAACTTGAGGTTATTGAAGATCTTATCAAATCGAAGAAAAATGCGATTGATGAGCATAAAGAGGTTATCAAAAAATACACAAAACAACAAGAATCAGTTCGTAATAACAGAGAATTTAATTCTTTGACTAAAGAGGTTGAATTTCAGGAATTAGAAATTCAATTGGCTGAAAAGCAAATCAAAGAAATGAAAGCTTCTATCGAGCATAAGAAAGAAGTTACTTCTAATCTAAAAGAAAAACTTGACGCTAAAAGTTCGCACTTAAAACATAAAAAATCTGAACTTGACGCTATCATGGCTGAAACTCAAAAAGAAGAAATCTTCTTATCTGAGAAATCAGCTGAGTTTTCAGGTCAAATTGAAGAAAGACTATTAGCTGCTTATACTAGAATCAGAACTAGTGTTCGTAATGGTTTAGCTGTTGTATCTATCGAAAGAGGAGCATCTGCAGGATCATTCTTCACTATTCCCCCACAAACTCAGGTAGAGATTGCTTCTAGAAAGAAGATCATTACTGATGAGCACTCTGGAAGAATTTTAGTTGACAGCGCATTAGCTGAAGAAGAAAAAGAAAAAATGGAACAATTGTTCTCGAAATTCTAAATATTTAAAATCCCGATTAAATCGGGATTTTTTTTTGTACTTAATTTTTTTTGTCACAGATTAAGATCAACGCTAAATGTTGTGGAGAATTTTACCGCAAAGAACACAAAGATTTTTATCTAAGAATGCTTTTGAAAGCACAAAGTTCGCAAAGCTAAATCAATACAAAGCTTTGCGAACTTTCCCTTTTTATAAAGCTAAGAATAAAAAAACTTAGCGTTCTCTGCGATAATTTTTTTTCTCTTTCCATAGGTGTTAGAATTGATCAATTAAAAGATTAATAGGATTTTCAATCTGTGCTAATCTTTTTAATCTGTGGCAAAACTTTTTTTCAGTAAGTTTAAAATCATATTTTTACCTTTATAAAAAATTTAAGTTTTGGGAATTAAAAAAGGAATCCGTTTCATTACATTAAAATCGGTTGGATCATATATTAACTTTCTAAGTTATGTTCGTCCGCAAAAAGCTGTTGAACTTTCTTACGCACTTTTCAGCCAACCCAGAATTGGAAGATTACAAAAAGAAAGTTTACCCAAAATATTAAAAAATACCGAAACTGAAACGTTTCATCATAACGAACATCATTTTCAGACTTATATCTGGAAAGGCAATGAAACTAAAATTCTGCTTGTTCACGGGTGGGAAAGTAATGCCGCCCGCTGGAAAAAAACCTTACCGCATCTTCAAAAATCAGGAAGCACTATTATTGCTATTGATGCTCCGGCTCACGGACAAAGCAGTGGTAAAGAATTTAATGTTCCGCTATATGCTGAATTTATCAATAAAGCGGTTGAAAAATATCAGCCTACAATAATTATTGGTCACTCTATTGGCGGTGCAGCCTGTGTTTATCATCAATATTTATTCCCAAACACCAGCATTAATAAAATGGTGATTCTTGGCGCTCCATCAGATTTAAAAACGCTGATCAATAATTACGTTTCGATGCTGAGTTTAAATACTAAAGTATATTCTCTTTTAGAAAGTCGATTTTTAACGCATTTCAATTTTAAGCTGGACGATTTTTCCGGACAAAAATTTGCATCTGAATTTAATGTTGCGGGGCTAATCGCACATGATACCTCAGATAAAATTGTAGCTTTTGCAGAAGGTGAAAAAATTGCCAGCAATTGGAAAAATAGTCAGTTTATTGAAACCAAAGGTCTAGGTCACGGAATGCACGATGATGAATTGTATGATAAAGTGATTGAGTTTTTGTTTTCGGAAGGTTCTGATGTTTTGAGGTTCTGAGCCACTAAGTCGCTAAGGCACTAAGTTTTTTCTCTTAGAAATCTACTTTTCTTTGTCATCCTGAGCGAAGTCGAAGGAAAGCAGCTCGACAAAGATTGACGACTTTCTGGATATTCCTTCGACTTCGCTCAGGATGACAAGATTGTGCTTAAAAATCTAAACAACTATTTTAAAAGACTTCAACATTTCTTTTTCTCCTTTTCCTGTAATTATTATTGCTCTTGAATTGGCCGTTCTTCTGATCCAGTCCTGCTCCAGCATTTTATTCAATAACAAAGTTCCTATAGAGCCCGAAATATGATATCGTCTTTCGCTCCAGTCCAGGCAAGGTTTTAAGAATATTCGTTTTTGCTTTTGGGCTTCTTCTAAATTAATTCCAAAATCAGAAAACCATTTTTCTCCTTCAGTACTAATTTCGAAAGTATTACCATTTTCGATTATTATTTTTTGTTTTAATAAACTGTCGGCTAAAGCAACACCAATTTTTCCTGCCAAATGATCATAACAAGTCCTGCAATATTTTACGGGAGGATAATTTTCGTTTTTCTTTTGCGAAAAAATCTCAGGCTTGGGAATTAGGTTCGCCATTGCCTCAACAACGTAAGCCACTTCTCTACTTGAAAATCTATAATATTTATGACGGCCTTGTTTCTCTACACAAAGCAAATTTGCTTCAAGAAGTTTGGCCAAATGCATGCTGATGTTTTGCGGAGATGTATTTGCAGCAATCGAAAGTTCAGTGGCTGTAAAAGCTCTTCCGTCTAATAGAGTCCACATTATTGCTGCGCGAGTTGCGTCTCCTATTAATCCTGCTGCTTTTATAAATTGATCTTCCATTTAGGCTTTCATAGTTAAATATAGAATGAAGTATTCTTTTGTAAAGTTAAATAACTTTGCTAAAAACAATCTACATGACTACTTTATTCTTTCAGTCTGATGTGCAAGATCCTTATTCAATCTATCAATTGATGTTGGACAAAAACCCAATATACTGGGATGAAGAAAACAAAATCTGGGTAATTTACTCCTATGAATCTTGTATTGAAATTCTAAAAAATCCAGATGCTCTAATTCCCGTTATAAACCTAAATAACGAACAGAAGCTAAACGAACATGCTTTGGATATTTTGAACAATTTGGCTAGATTGTCTAATGAAATTCAACATACCATAAATCGTGAAATTGCCAATTTGCTATTTTCGAACTTAAAATCTGTCGACATCAATACAATCCTTTATAAATTGATAAAAGATGATTTAATCGAAAATGAAGTTGATTGGGTAAATTCGGTTTGCAAAAAATTACCGCTTTTGGTTGTTTTAAAAAGTTTTGGTTTTACAGCAAATGATTGTGCTTTTATTTTAGATAAAATTGAAATTTTGGTTAAAATAATGCTTCCGAATAAAAGTAAAGAAGAAGTAAAATTGATCAATCAAGTTTCTGAGAGAATATTTTCTATTGTCGAAAAACAACTTTTGTTATTCGATTTCTATAAACCTTTATTAAACAAAATATCAGAATTAGAAGTTCTTCCGCTTGACGAAATTAAAAAAATAACTATTAGTAATTTAATAGGTCTATTGATTCAGAGTTATGATGCAGGTCGCGGAATTTTGAGTAATTCGTTATTACAAATTATCAAACACAAAACTTTTTCGAACAAAGCCACAATACAAAAATCAGTTATAGAGACTTTGCGTTTTGATCCGCCAATTCATAATACGAGACGAATTGCAAATGCTGATATAACTTTGGGAAAAACAACAATTAAAAAAGGCGAAAAAATAATGGTAGTTCTTGCTGCAGCCAATCGCGATTTGCAAAAATTCGAAAATGAATCCAATTTCGATATCGAACGTTTTAATAATAATGAGAATTTGACTTTTGGGATTGGTGGTCATATGTGCTTAGCCAAACATTTTTCGATTAACCTCGCAACTGAAGTTTTATGGTTTTTATTTAATGAACATAAAATAATTACACTTTTAGATAATAATATAGAATATGAACCCTTGATTAATACCCGATTGCCTAAAACTATCTGGATTTCGATAAAATAAAAAATATAATATGATAGCAGTAATTTTTGAAGTCATACCTAACGAAGGAAAAAAAGAAGAATATCTGAATATTGCTGCAAGCCTGCGACCAGAATTAGACCATATCGAAGGTTTTATTTCGATAGAACGTTTTCAGAGTTTTAGTGATCCTGAAAAAGTTTTGTCATTGTCGTTCTGGAAAGATGAAGAAAGTATCCAGCAATGGCGAAATCTGGAAATGCACCGTCACGCACAAGCAAAAGGAAAAAATGAAGTTTTTAAAGATTATCATTTAAGAATCGCAACAGTTGTTCGCGATTATGGAATGTTTGAGCGGAAAGAAACCCCGGAAGACAGCTCTTCTTATCATGAATAAAGGTTCAAAGGGATAAAGGTTTTTTCTAGCTTCTGAGGTTCTGAGTTGCTAAGTTGCTAAGTTTTTTTTTAGTGAAGTACTTGTCGCATTCAAAATGATCCAACGATCTAAGAAGTCTAACAATCTAAAGATCTAACAAATCTAAATTTTGCTTACTTTTGCACTATGGAAGAGAATTTAAAACGTCTGAATAAATTTATTGGTGAAACAGGATATTGTTCCCGCCGTGAAGCTGATAAACTTATTGAAGAAGGACGCGTGACAATAAATGGTGTTGTACCTGAAATGGGAACTAAAGTTTCACAAAACGATGAAGTACGTATTGACGGAAAATTGATTGTTGAGAAGCACGAAAAATTAGTATACCTGGCTTTCAACAAGCCTGTTGGAATTGAATGCACAACGAATCTTGAAGTTCGAAATAATATTGTCGATTATATTAATTACCCAAAACGTATTTTCCCAATTGGGCGATTGGATAAAGCGAGTGAAGGATTAATTTTCATGACCAATGATGGTGATATCGTAAACAAAATTTTACGCGCCAGAAACAATCACGAAAAAGAATATACCGTTACGGTAAACAAACCTATCACAGAACGTTTTATACAACGTATGGGAAATGGAATTCCGATTTTAGATACTGTGACCAAAAAATGTAAAGTAGAACAGATTAGTCAATTTACTTTTAAAATCATTTTAACACAGGGTTTAAATCGCCAAATTCGTAGAATGACAGAATACCTGGGTTATGACGTTACAGCGCTTAAACGCATCAGAATCATCAATATTTCACTAGATATTCCGGTTGGACGCTATCGCGATTTGACTGATGACGAAATTAAAGAATTAAATCATTTAATTGAACCATCAAGCAAAACCGAAGAAGCAAGCTTACCAAAACCTGAAGCTCCCAGACGAAGAACGGATTTTCTATCGAAAGACGATGTTCCTAAACGAAGAACCGATTTTATCTCAAAGGATGATCCGAGATTTAAGAAAAAAGGAGACTATTAAATAAATTGATCTTATAAAAATGCCCTTTCGCTAAAAACGAAAGGGTATTTTGTTATTCATTCCAGTCAATAATTAAAACTATCCGATTAGTGCCGTTAGGCACTAAATATTGGTAGTTATCATTTTGTTGCGTACCTACGGCACGCCAAGATATCTCGAATCTATAATAACTACCAATATTTAGTCCCTAACGGCACATTTCAATTCTTGATTTGTATTATTCATTTGATATTTATATTTCATCAAAACCATCTTCTTCTTTTAAATAAAAATGCGCCAAAAGAAGACAATATAACGGATACAAAAAGAAGAATCCAAAAACCATATTTACTTTCTTCTAAACCATTTGGGACATTCATTCCGTACAAACTGGCAATCAAAGTGGGAATCATTAAAATAATAGAAATAGAAGTCATTTGCTTCATTATATTATTCATATTATTAGAAATTACAGAAGCATACGCATCCATCATTCCGGTCAAAATATTACTGTAAATATTAGCCGTATCCTGTGCCTGACCTAATTCGATATCAACATCTTCTAACAAATCCGGATCAAAATGTTCTCGGTGGGCTTTTAAATTCTTAATTCTGTGAAACAAAACATGATTTGCTTTTAACGATGTAATAAAAAATACCAAACATTTCTCTATTTGTAAAAGCGCCTGTAATTCTTCATTTTTAATCGATTTCTCTAAATTATCCTCTGCTAATTTTATTTTTTGATTCACTTGTTTCAGATACTTCAAATACCAAACACTTGATGACAAGAGCAATCTCAAAACCCAATCAAAATTATCCTTAACTACAATATTTTTACGTCGCGAATACAACATAAAATCATGTATGATTTCTGTTCTGTAAAAAGTGATTGTAACACAGATATCATCCTTAAAAATTACACCAAGCGGAATAGTCTGAAAAGGGAGCTTTATATCATTACTTTTTATAGGAACACGCATGATAATAAGTGTCCATCCATCTTCCAATTCTACACGAGGTCTTTCGTCAATATCTTCAATATCATTATAAAAAGCTTCAGGAATCTGAAGTTCTTCAAGTAAATATTTCTTTTCTGTTTCTGACGGAGATTCAATATTGATCCAGCAATTTGGAGTCCATTCTTTTGTCTCGATTAATCCGTTGTTGTTATTGTAAAAAGCTTTCATTTTAAAATTGCAGGGTTTTATCTAGCAATTTGAAAAATTCAAAAAGCTATTTTAATTTAATACTAACGAATAATAATCGTCCATTGAAGAAGTAGTTTTTTTTAAGTGCTGCAAAAGTATCCTTATATTTTTAAAACCCAAAACTTTAAAGCAATATTTAGACATTAAAAAAACCGTCTAAACAATCAGAGTAAGACGGTTTTTAAGATTATTATTTTTTTTTTAGAAACTCATAATACAAAGCTTTTGATAAAAATGTTTTATTTTGATATTTATCAATTTGTTCTTCTTTATTAATTTCATTTTTTTGCCCTTCTAAATGAAGCTTGGAAAAATACTCTCTTCGGGCGTCATCATTAAAATTCAAACCACTCAAAAACATAGGCTCTACACATTTATTGACTGAGATATTATAGTTCGTTATTAGATTTCCCCAATTGAAAAAACTGCACAATAAAACGGTTCCATAAAAATACCACACCATTTGGTTGGCCAGATAAGCATTTGTTTTTTGCTTTGTAATTTTAAAAAACACAAAGACCAAACCGATAATAGCTAAGATCAAAAAAGCATAAACTCCTAATCGTTTATAGGTTAATCCGAAAACTGAAATATATTCTGAATTTTTGATGACTGTACTTACGATCAACAAACCATTTAAGATAATCCAAATTTTAGCCAGTTTCTTTAGCCAAACTGCTTTTTTATCAAAATTGAAACCGCCTTTAAAATAAAACATAATTACTCCCACCGCCATGATTATAGAAAAGATTACTGAATTAACTCTCTCATGTGTATCAGCACTCAGGTTTGATTTTTCTATCACTTCAAAAAACTGCTCGTAATTGTAAGTAATAATAAAAATCAAAAGCATAAAATTCAGCAATAGTAAAGTTATCTCACCACTTTTTCGCTCGAAGTCAATATCTAAAAACGAAAATGTATTCTGATTTTTAATTTCGGGTATATTTTTAAAATCATTGTCCAGTAATTCATTCTTCTCATAGCAAACTTCCGGTACCCAATAATTCCAGAAACTGAATGAAATATAAAATCCTAAAACTCCAATTAAGATTACTTCAACAATATCGAGATCTAAAGTATAATCTGTAAGTAAGGAAGAGAAATGAGTACTTCCGAAAGAATAGGCTGTAAAAAAGACTATTAAAAAAATCGCAGGAATAACGAAATAAGCGACCAATTTGTTGGCGAAGTTATTATGAATTTTTCTTTCAGGCAGCCATTGGCTAAACATAAAAATACGACCTATCGAAGCAAATGCATTTAGAAATACAAGCGGTAAAACTAGTATTATTTTAAGTTTTGAATCCTGGGTTTTAAATTGCAAAAACAAAATTGATAGTGCCAAAGCCAGAAAAGAAACAAAGTCGCCGTACCAGGCAAAAGCCAAACAAGATAAAACGGAAGTAACAACCAAAATTAAATGTGATCTGTTTGTGAACCGATCCTGAAAGAAATAACAGATGGAACCGGTTAATAATAGTCCAAAAATAGCGAGGTTTACTCCTATTGACTCGTTGTAAAAAAGCAGTGTAAATACTATACTGCAAGCTAGGATAATTTGGTGTTTCTTCATGATTTTAAATTTTAAAAGTACTTTGCATTTCAAAGTATTTAGGTAAAAAAATATAGTTATTACGATTTCATTAATTTTTCAAGGTAAGAAAGGTGTTCCTTAAAGGCCGCACGTCCTCTGGGAGTAACCTGATAAGAGGTTTTAGGCTTTTTGCCCACGAACTCTTTTTTGACTTCGATATATTCTGATTTTTCAAGTGCTGAGGAATGACTGGCAAGATTGCCATCTGTAATATTCAGAAGATTTTTCATCTCAGTAAAATCAACCCATTCATTGACCATCAGAACGGACATAATACCCAATCTGACGCGGCTTTCAAAATCTTTATTTAGTTTATCAATGATTCCCATTGCGTGGATTTATTTATATTTTTTGAACATTATTAGCCCGTACAAGATATGCAAAATACCAAATCCAATGATCCAAAAAACTAAACCATATCCAATAAAAAAAAGAGAAACAAACCCTAAAACTAACTCACAGAAGCCTAAGTATTTAATATCTGAAAACGTATATTTCTCAGCGTTAATAAGTGCTAAACCGTAAAAAATCAAAGTTGCCGGAGCAATTAAACCATAAATTTCATGATGTAAAAGTGCCAGACAAAATATACCTCCCGCCACTAGGGGAACAGCCAAATTGAATAGCATATTTTTTGTTGCAGAAGTCCAAATTGGTAAATCATATTTTTTGCTCTTCCTGATGGTAAAAGTAAGTCCAAATACAAAAGCAAAAGCCAAAATGATCAAACCAGTATAAAACAATTGAGATACTAAACTAAAAGGAATAATAATTTGTTGTCCGCCAAAATATTCAATTCCGTTTGCTTTAAACAACTGGTAAACATACAATCCACCAATTAATGCTGACAGACCTGCAAAAACTCCTGAGAGCCCGCTTAAGGATATAAATCGTGAAGAGCGCTCCATCATGGAACGAATGTGTGCTAAATCTTCTTGGTGCTTCTGACTCATAAATAAAGTACTTTGTAGTGCAAAGTTATATTTTATTTTGAATTGACAAGTAGAAAAACTGATTTTTTTTATGATGATTATTTTTCATACGTATAAATTGATTCTGCTTTGTCTGAATCTGTAATCCCTACGGGCAATGTCATTAAGTTAAGCTTTTTTAAGGCAATTGTGACCAACCAATTTTCAAACAAAGAGTCACCAAATTTTTAAGTGTTTAATTTATTGACTAGCCACCAGCTGAAGCTGGTGGTGTTGAATACGCGTAATTAAGATGGCTTTAGCCGAATCACGCATTTTTGGCTAAAGCCATTTAGATTGATCTTATGTAAACTCCAGCTAAAGCTGGAGCCAATTCAAAAAAGCTTAACTTAATGAAATTGCCCTACGGGATATTCCATTGGTTGGCTGTATATTTTTTCTACCGATCTGTAACTCCTAACGGAGTAGTTACTAGAGACTAAATATTGGCAGAAAAAAATTATCGATATTCTTTTTGTCCCGTAAGGCAATGTCATTAATTTAAAGAATGTGTAAATAGACAGAGAAGTAACCACATAGTTTGTTATCTCGAAACGAGAGATCTCACTATTATGTCCGTTAAGATATTCGCCAATCTTTGTCGAGTTTCTTGTGTGACCTACTTCGTCTGTTCGCTATCGCTCGGGTCTCCTTCGTCGAGATGAACTGTGTTTAAACTTTGCGGAGAATGGATTAATCCCGATAGCTATCGGGACATCCCTACAATATATTTTGTTCCTCCGGAACTCTTTCTAAAATTCAAGAGGAATGCGTTATGTTGTAGCAACAGATTAAAATCCGTTGAAAAAGACAAAAAATTTGGTTATATCATAGAAATCGAAATGACAAGATTGTGCTGAAAACTGAGACTGAGAATGAAAACTGTTTTGCTCGAGTGAGGGATAGGAATAAGCTACCGAAGTAGCATGGATAGCCCGACCGTATTTGCGAAAGGCGCACATAAAAGGCGAGTTAAATAGCGCCTTTTGTAAATACGGTCACGCCCAAAGTATATAAAACAACAAAGCCTACTCGATTGAATAGGCTTTGTTTATTATTTGATGCAAAAATTATTTTTTCGCGCTTCTCATTTTTCTTGCTAAAAGTGTATTTTTAAGCAGCATTGCAATTGTCATTGGTCCTACTCCACCAGGAACCGGAGTTATGAATGATGACTTTTTGCTTACTTCGTTAAAATCAACATCACCTTTTATAACGTAGCCTTTTGGGTTTGAAGCATCGTCAACTCTTGTGATTCCAACGTCGATTACTACTACTCCGTCTTTTACCATATCTGCTTTTAAAAATTCAGGAACACCTAAAGCTGTAATTATAATATCAGCATTTTTAGTAAATTCAGCTAAATTTTTAGTTCGGCTATGTGTCAAAGTAACGGTTGAATCCCCAGGATTTCCTTTACGGCTCATTAAAATACTCATTGGTCGGCCAACGATATTGCTTCTGCCAATAACAACGGTATGTTTTCCGGCAGTTTCAACTTTATAACGCTCTAACAATTGCATGATTCCAAATGGTGTCGCAGGAATGAAGCTTTCCATCTCTAAAGCCATTTTTCCGAAGTTTGTTGGATGAAAACCATCAACATCTTTATCAGGATCAATTGCCAATAAAATCTTTTGTTCGTCGATATGCTTTGGTAAAGGCAACTGAACAATATAACCGTCAAGATCATCATCTTCGTTTAGCTCTTTAATTTTGGCTAATAACTCATCTTCGGTAATATCTTCCGGTAAACTTACTAAAGTAGAATCGAAGCCAATTTGCTGGCAAGATTTCACTTTACTCCCTACGTAAGTTAAACTTGCCCCGTTTGTACCAACGATTACGGCTGCCAAATGAGGTACTTTTCCTCCGGCATCTTTTATCGATTGAACTTCGGCTGCAATTTCGTTTTTAATGTCTTCAGCTGTTTTTTTACCGTCTAGTAGTTGCATTGTTTTTTGTTTCAGGTTTATTTTTTTATTTCAAGTTTCAGGTTCACGTTAAAACGAAACTTATTAAATTTATTATAATGAAAAAAGTTTCAAATTTCAGTCTCAAAACCTGAAACCTGAAACTTGAAACTTTTTTCTTATTTTATTATCTCGGCATTCCGCCTGGCATTCCTTTCATGCCTCCCATCATTTTCATCAGGTTTTTTCCGCCCGGACCTTGCATCATCTTCATCATTTTGCTCATTTGATCGAATTGCTTCATTAACTGATTTACTTGCTCGACTTTCGTTCCGGAACCTTTAGCGATTCTGGCTTTTCTTTTTACGTCGATAATGGCAGGTTTGCTTCTTTCGATTGGTGTCATCGAGTGAATGATTGCTTCTATATGTTTGAAAGCATCATCTTCTATTTCTACATCTTTCATGGCTTTTGAAGCACCAGGTATCATTCCGACTAAGTCTTTCATGTTACCCATTTTCTTTACTTGCTGAATTTGCGTTAAGAAGTCATCAAAACCGAATTCGTTTTTAGCAATTTTCTTTTGAAGTTTTCTTGCTTCTTCTTCATCAAATTGCTCTTGTGCTCTCTCTACAAGCGACACAACGTCACCCATACCTAAGATACGCTCCGCCATACGATCTGGATAGAAAACATCAATTGCTTCCATCTTCTCGCCTGTACCTACAAATTTGATTGGTTTGTTTACAACTGTTTTAATCGAAATTGCAGCTCCACCACGAGTATCTCCATCTAATTTGGTTAAGATAACTCCATCAAAATTTAAAATATCGTTGAAGGCTTTTGCTGTATTTACAGCATCTTGTCCTGTCATTGCATCTACAACGAACAAAGTTTCCTGTGGCTGAATTGCTTTATGAACACGAGCAATTTCGTCCATCATTTCTTTGTCTACTGCTAAACGACCGGCAGTATCAACAATAACAACATTGAAACCGTTTTCTTTTGCGTATTTGATTGCGTTTTGAGCAATCTCAACGGGGTTCTTATTTTCCGGCTCTGAGTATACCTCAACACCTATTTGGTCCCCAACAACATGCAACTGATTGATCGCCGCAGGACGGTAGATATCACACGCTACAAGAAGTGGTTTTTTATTTTTCTTTGTTTTTAAAAAATTGGCTAGTTTACCAGAGAAAGTTGTTTTACCAGAACCCTGAAGTCCTGACATCAAAATAATACTTGGATTACCTGAAAGATTAATTCCTGCAACATCGCCACCCATCAACTCGGTTAGTTCATCTTTTACTAACTTCACCAATAATTGTCCTGGCTGAAGTGTTGTTAAAACGTCCTGACCAATTGCTTTTTCTTTTACTTTGGTTGTAAAATCTTTAGCAATCTTAAAGTTAACATCGGCGTCTAATAAGGCACGACGAACTTCTTTTAAGGTATCGGCAACGTTTACTTCTGTAATTTTACCGTGCCCTTTTAATATATGGAAGGCTTTATCTAACTTATCACTTAAATTATCAAACATAATTTTTTCTTTATTTGAAGTGCAAAGATAATCTAATTAGACATTTCAGGCAATTTTTATTTAAGGGCATTTTTTTGCCACGAAGACGCAAAGACACGAAGTTTTTTATTTTTATTCTGGCAATATTTCAAAAAAAAGGCACAAAGAATAAAATCTTTGCGCCTTTGTGCCTTTGTGGCAATATTTTTTAAAACTGGAAATAAATAAAAGGCTGTGAACCTGCAACTGCTGTTGCGTAAACAATCCAATAAACAAAACCAAGAATTATTGCTTTTCCTATTAGTGGCGTATTATCGAAAACAAATTTCATTTTAGAGGTAATAACTTCTGGTAAAAAGTGCCAAACGTATCCAAAAAGCATTAGTAAAAATACGTTTTTATATCCCAATACGATTGTTTTCCAATTTTCAGGTTCGAAAGTCAACTGACCAATATTGTTGATCACCTGTAAGGCTGTTTCGAAATCTCTGGCGCGGAAAAAGATCCAACAGAAAACTACAAAATGAAAAGTTATAAGGATCGAGAAGAATTTCCATAAGAAACCTGAATCATTACCTTCTTTTTTGGAAGGAAAAAATTCCATGAACATCTTATGAACTGCTAATGCTAATCCGTGTAATGCTCCCCAAACAATAAACTGTGCTCCCGCTCCATGCCATAATCCTCCTAAAAGCATTGTGGTAAATAAGTTGAAATTGGTTACAAGCGTTTGGTGTCTCTTTTTTGAAAGTAAAAATGTCAGACTAAAAAGAACAATTGCGCCAAAAGCAATGGCTAACGGAATAAAACTTTCGTTTACGTTCGAAATTCCCCAAAGCAACAATCCGAAGAAAAATAAACTTGGAAATAAAAACCCTGCGAATGTTCCTTCTCTATTTCCTCCTATAGAAATATACAAGAAATCTTTTAACCAGGTTGATAACGAAATATGCCATCTTCTCCAGAAATCAGTAATTGATGTTGATTTATATGGCGTTCTAAAATTGGCCGGTAATTTGAATCCTAATAGCAAAGCGATTCCGATTGCCATATCTGAATATCCTGAGAAATCACAATAGATCTGAATTGCATATCCGTATGACGCCATTAAATTTTCGAAGGACGTGTAATTCATTGGTGTGTCAAAAACACGGTCAACAAAATTTATAGAGATATAATTTGAGATTACTGTTTTCTTGATTAATCCGCCAATGATCAAAAACAAAGCATTGTTTACGTCTTGCTTGGTCAGGTTTAACTTTTGATAAATCTGTGGTAAGAAATCTTTTGCCCTAACAATTGGCCCTGCAACTAACTGTGGAAAAAACGAAACGAAAAATAAATATTCGATGTAGTTTTTTGTTGGCTTAATTTCCTCACGATAAATCTCAATGATATAACTCATCGACTGAAACGTGTAGAACGAAATTCCAACAGGCAGAAAAATATCATGAAGCTGGTAATTACCATGAAACATATCATTGAATGTCACAATCATGAAATTCATATACTTGAAATAGCCCAGCAATCCTAAATTCAGAATGACACTAATAATCAAATAGATTTTCTTTCGGCTGACTTTTGCTTCTCTGTAAATTATCTGACTTAAACCGTAATCTACGACTGAAGAGAGTAATAACAGTAAAAAATAAATTCCGCTTGACTTATAATAAAAGAAAAGAGAAAAGAGAATAACGTATGTTAATCTCAAATAAAATGTTTTGCGTAAAAAAGCGTACACAAAATAAAAAACAAGAAATAATCCTAAGAATAATCCCGTGTTAAATAATAGTTTTTCTTCGGGATTGTATACAAACCAACTTTTTGCCTGTTCTAAAGTAACCTCGCCAAAGTTCTGAACAAACCAATTATTTATGCTATCAATTGTAGTCAACTTAATTTTTTAATTTAAAATTATCGTATGTTTTTAAAAATGCCTCTGTAAACAAATTCCCTTGTTTTTCGTATCCTGTTTTTGAATAATGAACCCAATCCGGACCAATTAACCCTGTGGACTTTAAATTTTGAATTCCATCCATTCCTCCAAATTCGTCATATAAATCCCAAACTGCAAATCCATCTGTTTTTGCTGCTTCAATAATACTTTTTGCATAATCACGAATATAAACATTAGGTCTTCTTGCTTTAAGCAGTGAAGGCGGCGGTGTCATAACAATTATAGGAGCATCGATATTCTGATCTTTTATATTCTTTATAAACAGTCGCAATTCCGCTATATAAGCACCGGCTTCCATATGGTCGTAACTTTCATTTGTTCCTAATGCAAAAATCAACAAATCAGGATGCAATGCTTTTAACTGGACAAAGAATAATGGGTATTTATTATAATCTGAAAATTTAGCTCCGTTTACTCCAATATTGCTATAAATTAAGCCTGAACTGTCTTTTTCTAAAACTAATCCGTTCAATTCGTATTTCGAAGCCTCTTTATTAGGAACTAAAAATATTTTACTCAACTCTTTTTCAGAATGATAGTAATGAGAAAATGAATCGGCTTCAAGATCAAGAGCAATAAATTCTGAACTTGTAATATTTTTAGGCCTTGTTTCATTCGTCAGAATTTTCAATATTCTTCCGGCACGAATATTATTAGACTTTAAATGATTTTCTCTTTTGATATCAGCGATTGAAATTTTGTATTTATCTGCAATAGTCGAAATCGCTTCTCCCTTTTTTATTTTATGTGTGATTATTTTTCGCTCTGTCGACTGAATCGTCTTTGTTTGGGAAGATATTGCCAAATCAAACATATTCTGATTTTGCGGTGTAATAATCTTTATTGAATTGAATTTATATGCTGGTTCTTTTATATTCAGTTCAATCGCAAAACCACCAGTATCCCGCCAAAGTGCTATTCCGCTTAAACCAACAGGATGACTCTTGAAAGGATTAATGTTTCGATAACTTTCCCAACCTCGGTTGGAATAAAAACGTTCGTTATAAGAACCATTTGTTTTTGCCAATTGATAAGGAAAAACCAATCCCCGACCGGCATTTCCGAATTTTTGCTGAAGATTCTTTCTGATTTCATTGGTCATTAAATCGCTTTGAATATGAGAATCACCAATGTGCACAATGTTTATCTTCTGATTACTATGACTTTCGTTTTCCTTTAATTTCAGAAAAAAATGTTCTAAGACTTTTGCATTATAGATTTTATCCTCAGGGAAAGAATCGATTGCTGCTTTCTCGACTTTATGAATCATGTTTTTTGTTATTGGCGGTGAATCTGTTTCTTTTGTTGTATCATTTGTTGTAAAAAAAAGACAACAAAAGAAAATAATAAGTCTACTCATCTACACTATCTTTTGTTACAGATACGGAATCTGTATTTGTTTTCCTGACTGTCTTCCGTTTATTGACATCAGTTGATCTCTTTTCGCGTAATACTTTGTACTCTTCGTATCCTTTATTTAATTGATCGTATAATAACTTACCTATGGCTTTTGCACCACGTTGATTAAAATGTGTATAATCTTTATTGGCTTTTGCCGGAGACTCATCTACCCATTTTACCATTGATCCGTCGCCGCCCATTAAGGTATATAAATTTACAAATCCGGATTCAGTATCCAAAGCATATCTTTTTTGTGATTTCATTAAAGGAACTACAGCCGAATCACTTTTCATTTCCATATTATATTTCGTCGACTTATCTGCTGTTGAAATAATCAAGACAGAAACTCCGGGAAAAGATTCCTTAATTTTATTAACCACTTTTGTCATTCCTCTTTCGTACCACGAATAATTTTTAGTTCCGTAGTTTAAAACGTTGGTTCCGTAATGCAGAATAACTAAATCGTATTTCAAATTACTATTAAATCCCTGCATTACATTTGCGTTAAACATAGAGATTGGCAGTCCTGAATTTCCTCTTTGAGAGAAATTATCAACATGAACTCCACTTCCGTTATCAAAATTAAAGCCATAAATTGGAATTGAATCTGAATTTATGAAATTTGCCTTAAATGCTTTGATGTTTCCCGAAGTCACTTTTAAAGTATTAACGAGGTTACCGGGAACAAGACTTTTACGTAATGTATCTTTTCCAATAATAAAATTTACGTTTCCTTTTCTTGTTGACTTTCCATAAAACAAGGTAGGGTTGTCTAATGTTGTCGCATATTTATTTAGTCCTGCTTCATATTGAACCCAGGTTGTGTTGGCTTTATTATTTGCAAAAAACACATGGCCATTTACCCCAAAAGGACTCGCCGGGCTTTTTATATTTAAATAGGACTGTGTTTTCCAGTTTTTAGAATAAGTAGATTTCACTGATGCTCTTGATGCAGCAGACTCTGAGGTAATAGAAACAAAACCAACACCGCTACCGCCAAATCGTTCCTGATAATTAGAACGAACATCCTGTACGATTAAATCGCCATCTGTCATTGAATCTCCGTAATAAGCAATCCTTACTTTGGCTTGTGGATTCTTCTCTAACTGATATAATTTTTCATAAAAAGAAATCAGATATTGATATCCTGTATAGTTCTCAAAAGTTTCAGATGGAAATTCAATTCCTTCTGAAGCTCCAAAAGTAATTTTCTCTCCCGCTTCCTTTTTTTCACTTTCAGAAATGCTATCTCCTTTTAGCGCCAAAGAATCGTTTGCTACTGATTCTAAAAGCAAACTATCAATAAGTACGTTTTTAGAATCTACTTTGCTATCCGGAAAAATTTTATCAGGTAAGATTTGTTTAAATCCAATGAAAGCTACGAATGCTAAGGCTACAATTGCAAAAGACTGAAAAAAATAAGATTTTGTGTTCACTAGTAATTATAAATTTGAAGAAAGGTTTAGTTAAAATTTTTATTCAAAATTCCTATTAATTCCTTATAAAAAGTTGCGCAAAGATAGAACTAAACATTAATTTATGAATTGTTTTTAACATTAAAAATAAAACAAAAAAAGAGGCTAGATAAATCTAACCTCTTTATCAAAAAAAAAATAAAAAAACAAAGCTAATGATTAACTGAATTTTAATCGGACATATTTATAATCAATAAAGGAATAATCTTTTTTCAATTAGATTATTCCTTTATTATTGTTTATTTCAAGATCGCATATTCTATAACAATATTTCCTCTTTCGCCTGCGTCATTCGTCATTGCAAGAAATTTTACTTTATAGTAATTTCCAGCCGCATCTTTTATTACATAAAAACGGTCTGTTTTAATACTTGGCAATGAACCATTTTGTCCGCCACCATTTCTCCAGTTTGCCCCTATAATTCTTTGATCTTTTGTAGAAACGCTAAAATTAGATTCCTCAACTTTAGCTTTTGTAAAATCGGCATAAGATCCTCCTGAAGCGACTAAAACTTGATAAACTTGTGTTCCTGCGTTTATATTAGAAGTAACAAAATCTGAATATCCGTAAGTAACTTCTCCTTTTTCACCTGGAATGTAATTTGTGAAAGTAGTGAAATTCAAATCCCATTTTATTTTTGCTGGTTCCACTGAGACAGCAGTACCAGAAGTTAAACTAAAAAATGTAAAATTAAATGCTGCATCTTTCGTAATCACTTTTTCTGTAAAAGTTGATGAAGCTAAATCTGCGTATTGAATTTTATATCCATTTCCACTTCTTAAAATTCTAACTTTTTTCCAACCTCTTGCTTCACCATCAACCGCCACTGATCCAATGTTTGCTTTTGCAGTTCCAACAGCTAATCCTAAATTCACTAAATATACTTTATTATCTGCATCAGTAGCTGAAATCTCAGCAACTGCAGTTCCGATTCCCGCTCCGGCACCAGCCAAAACACCTGTTGGATTATCAACATATCCGTTTGATGAGAGATTTTCACCACCAGCAGCTAAAACACTTATATCAATTGTTTGAGGTAAAGTAATATCAGAAGTTGCTAATTTTTTTGCAGCCATTTTAAGAGAACCATTCAGGATTACTCTAAACTCTGAATTTGAAGAAAATCCAAAATCCCAAGAAGCTCTGTTTACAGATTTAGATTCTGCAGCACTTAAATCAAGATAGACCTGATTTGGCTGATTTGGCCCACCTACTGTTTCTTTTAATGTTGCCCCAACAGTTGGAACTTCAGGTGCAGGCGTATTATCGTCATTACTTGAGCATGCTGCTAGTGATAATAAGGCTATTGATAAAAATAATAGTTTTTTCATTGTATTTCTATTTTATATTAAAGATTAAGATTATATGTTAATTTTAAAAAGTAGGAACGCCCGTAAGCAAGCATTACATCCCCTGAAGAAGCATGTGCAGCATTTGGATTTGTTCCTGTTTGATTTACGCTTTTTATATCAAGAATATTTCTTGCCCCAATGGTAACTTCAAAATGATCTTTGAAAAAGTTTTGTCGAACAGTAGCATCAAGCCAATTACTTGGATCAATTGTCGATAAGACATAAGATGAAGCTCCTTCTATAAATTGCTGTGTTCTGCCATTGTATTTGTAATAACCTGAAAGAATAGTTTTCCATTTTGGAAGTTTGTATGAAACACTAGCATTTAAATTGAAAGAATAAAGAAACTTATCATCTGAAGCAAATACCTCATTTTTTATTTCCTGAGAAACTCCAATTAATGCTGCACCAAAGTTAAAAGTTAGATTATCTTTTCTGAATTGGTTCATTGTAGAGAAATTCCACATTCTGTATTTACTGATGTTCACATATTGATACTCCGGATTTCCTGTATCCGGATTAAATCTTACAAGTGCCATATCAATCCTATCATTAACATCTAAGTAACTTCCGGCAAATGTGTTCGAAAGCTGTGCTCCCGAAGAAAATGTAGTCGCTTTTTTAAGACTGGCTTCATAAGACGTACTGGTTTCAGGAATAAGATTTTCATTACCTGTAAAAAAGTGTCCGTCAAATATTTGTTTTGAATACAATTCCTCAAAAGTTGGTGTTCTAAAAGAGTTCCCATAAGAACCCCGAAGTTCAATTCCTTTATCAAATAAATATCTTAAACCAAGAGATGATGCATATTGATTGTCAAACTGAGACTGAGCAGAAAATCTAATTCCTGGTCGGATAGACAATCTCTCACTCGCCATAATTTCTGAAGAAGCAAAAAAATCATAGTTTTCAAGTATTTTACGAACAGGTACCATGATATTATTAGCTTCCTGAACTAATGCATATCCTCGATTATTAACGAACTCATAACCTAATTGCAAATCAACAATTTTACTTGAGAAAAAGTTATTTAAAGTCCCTGTAGAATAAAGCACTTCCATAGACTGATCTTTAACAGTAACATTGTTCGCTTCAGTTTTAGTAGATAGATAATATCTAAAATCTTCTACATCTCTCGCCTGCTTCTGGTGCGAAAGAGAAATATTATAATTCAACTGAGAGAATAGTTTTCCAGTAGCATTTAAGTTATGAAAATACCTGCTGGTTAAATATCTTTTGTCACTTGCATAGCGGTACGACCCTAAAACATCATTAAATCCTGATTGTACTGTACTATTATAATAATCTACGTTTTCATCTAAATATTCGAATTTATAGAAAAAACGAAAATTATCCTTGTGATACGCTATTAAAGCCGTGCCGTTTAACTGGTCTTTTGGTAACCATCGATAACCACGTGTACCATCATTTTCAGCATAATCGACCCCATTTTTATCACTTAAATATCCCTGAAAATCATTGCGATTGGCTCCAATTGAAACAAACCAATTTTTATTGAATGTATGAGAAACTTTTAACGACTGAATATGGCGTCCCTGATCAAAAAGTGAATATTCATTATTCACTGTTTCTTCCTGAACTGATGCCGTAATACCCCATTTATATTGCGAAGATTTTTTTGTAATTATATTCAGAACACCACTAACCGCATTTGCACCATAACTAACTCCCATTGAACCTTCGACAATTTCGATGTGATCAACGTCATTAAGATTAATTTGTGACAGATCTGTATTATTACCAAAGCCTGCTTCATTAACTAAAGGGACATTGTCTACCAAAATTTTGAAATACTGAGCATCCAATCCAAATAAGGAAACTGTAGATCGCCCACTTGTTCCACTTGGTCGAACTGTAATATTTAAGTATTGATTTAAAACATCGGACAAATTATTTGCCGCTAAATTTTGAATGTCCTCGCTTGAGATCACACGAACATTAAAAACAGATTTCTTAATAGATTGTGGCTCAAACTGTCCCGTCACAACCACTTCAGAAAGCTTATTTACAGCCGTAGTATCCTTTACTTGTGCAAAAGAAATTTGACAAAAAAGAAAAGCTGCAAAAAGGATAAATTTTATTTTCATTATTTTTATTAAGTCTTAATAATGGCGCAAATATATAAACTATTTTTATTTGTTCTAAATAAAATTATATATTTGCAAAAAAATATAAAAACAAAATAATAAATTATGATTTCAAAAAGCCTCTATTTTTCAGCCGTTATGGCTTTGACTTGTAGCCTTGGTTTCAGTCAGGATAAAAAGCAACAAGACATTAAATCAATCAAATCAATGTGTGGTTGCTATGAAGTGAAGTTTAATTTTGCTGAAACTTTTCAGTATCCTAAAGATTCTCTTACTTACAAACCTTCTGAAACGAAACACGAATCTGCATTAGAATGGGTAGAGTTACTAGAAGACACTCCTAACAAAATTGTAATGCAACACTTATTAATAGTAAGTGACGATATGATCATCAAACACTGGAGACAAGATTGGCTATACGAAAACACTGATTTGTATTCATTTGACAAAGGGTCTTCATGGAAATATAAAAAATTAGACAAAAAAGCCGTAAAAGGACAATGGACCCAAAAAGTATATCAGGTAGATGATAGTCCAAGATACGAAGGATCATCAACCTGGGTACATGTAGACGGACAAGATTACTGGGCAAACATTGCTGATGCTCCTCTACCAAGAAGAGAGCAAACTAAACGTAATGACTACAATGTTTTGAAAAGAAGAAACATTCACGAAATTACTGCTACAGGATGGAATCATGAACAAGACAATGACAAATTGATTCGTGACGAAAGCGGAAAAGATGTATTATTAGCTCAGGAAAAAGGTATGGATATTTATACTAAAGTTGCAGACATTAAATGTATCGCCGGGCAAAAATGGTGGAAAGAAAACAATGCTCTTTGGAAAAATGTTCGTGACAAATGGCAAACATTGTTCGACAGACACAAAGATTTAAACCTGGAAGCTAAAGTAGACAGAAAAGCGCTTTATTCTCTTTTATTTGATTTAAAACCAACTGCTACAAAAGCAGAATCAGATGCAATTATAGACAAATTTGTAAAATAAAAATATTTGTGTTAGTTATTAAAAAAGCCGATAGTTCTGGAACTATCGGCTTTTTTTGTTTGCTATATTAAGCTGAAAATCTATTAAAGAATATCAAGATCAAATATAGACTATCTTGTTACGTATTAGCTTGGATCTACACACTCAGAATAAGCAACAATATGTTTTGTTAAATCTGTCCATTTAGGCTCAGGATTTCCAGAAATTACTTTTTCACAGCTTCCCCATAATGGAGCAAACTCTTTTTTGTAATCTTTTTTCTTTAACAAGAATGCTGGTGAATCTTTTTTAGCTACGTAGTAAGATTTTGCATCTCCACCAATAAATTTAACGCCACCAACTCCTAATGAAGTAGTTTCTTTTGCATAAGGATCACAATAAACTTTAAAATCTTTACTGAATGAAGGATTAAGCAATTGCATTAATAATTTGCTGTTTTTCTTTTTGATTTTTACATCAGCTGTTTCGAAATAAGCATAACCTTGATTTAAAAAATCCTGGTTTAACTTAGTGTCATTCCATTTTTTAAAGTCTTCAAGGAAATTAAGCTTCTTACCTAAGTTGTCAAGTCCACTTGGAGGTAAGTACATAAATTTAATATCTTCTGGTTTTAGTTTGTGTTTTTTTCCAGCTCCGTCTTGTAATTTAATGTACTCAATTAATCCTTTGTCTCTATCAATATCTTTGATAGTTCCGTTGATTTCAGTTCCGTCAGCTAAAGTAATGTAAGCCGTTTTACTATGAGAAAATCCATAAGAAGGCGAAATTAAATCTTGTGCATTAATTGTACAACATACTAGAAGAAGTGCTAGTAATAAAAAAGGGTTTTTAATCATTGTTTTGGGTTTTTAGTTTTGCTTACTCTTACGATTTTCAGCTTCCTCGCTTATCTTAAAAGAGAAAAAAAATTAGCTCATCTCCTATATTTACTGGCTTTTTAGGCTATTTTTATAAATCATTTTCTTACCGTAAACTTAGCTATAAAAACGACATTTGCAAATGTTAATTTATTTTTTTTACAAGAAAATTTTCAAGCAAAATCGTTAACCATTTCATAATAATTATTTCATTTTTCAGGAACTCACTAATCGTAAATTATAAACTTTTTTCAAAAAAAAAAGAGCCGATAATTTTACAATCATCGACTCCTAAATTTTTAAGACTTTATTTTTTATTTATTACACTTACATTCTCTCGGGAACTTCGATTCCTAGTAAAGTAAAAGCACTCTTTATTACCTCAGCCACTTTTTGAGAAAGCTGTACTCTGAATATTTTCTTTGTTTGATCTACTTCTCCTAATATATGAACTGACTGATAGAAAGAGTTATATTCTTTTACCAAATCATACGTATAGTTGGCAATTAACGCAGGACTATGATTTTGAGCAGCATTTTGAATTACTTCCGGAAAAAGTTCGATTTGTTTTACCAATTCTTTTTCTTTTTCATGCAATTCTTCCGTATTGGTTTGTGCCGAAAAATCGAAATCGGCTTTACGGATAATTGACTGAATTCTCGCGTAAGTATATTGAATAAACGGACCTGTATTTCCTGCAAAATCAACAGATTCTTCCGGATTAAACAAAATACGTTTTTTAGGATCTACTTTTAAAATGTAATATTTTAAAGCTCCCAGACCAATTGTTTTATACAATTTAGCTTTTTCCTCTGCAGAATAACTATCTAGTTTCCCCAGATCTTCTGAGATTTGTTGTGCAGTATCTGTCATATCCTGCATTAAATCATCAGCATCTACAACAGTACCTTCACGGCTTTTCATTTTTCCTGATGGTAAATCAACCATTCCGTATGACAAATGATACAAACTTGAAGCCCAGTCAAAACCTAATTTTTTCAGGATCAGGAACAATACTTTAAAGTGATAATCTTGTTCGTTACCTACTGTATAAACCATTCCGCCAACATCAGGCATATCTTTTACACGCTGAATTGCAGTTCCTATATCTTGTGTCATATAAACAGCAGTTCCGTCTGAACGCAATACAATTTTACGATCCAGGCCTTCATCTGTTAAATCAATCCAAACTGAACCGTCAGGATCTTTTTCGAAAACACCACTATCCAGACCTATCTGTACAACATCTTTTCCTAATAAGTAGGTATTACTTTCGTAATAGTATTTATCAAAATTAACTCCTAAATTTTTGTATGTTATTGCAAAACCATCGTAAACCCATTGGTTCATTTTTTTCCATAGAGAAATAACTTCTTCATCACCGGCTTCCCATTTTTTAAGCATTTCTTGTGCTTCAATAATAATTGGGGCTTGCTTCTTAGCTTCTTCTTCGGTTTTTCCAGCTTCCATCAATTGAGAAATTTCAGCTTTATAAGCTTTATCAAACTCAACATAATATTTACCAACCAGTTTATCTCCTTTTAGACCTGAGCTTTCCGGAGTTTCACCATTTCCAAATTTCTGCCAAGCCAGCATCGATTTACAAATATGAATTCCACGGTCGTTGATAATCTGTGTTTTGTATACTTTTTTTCCTGAAGCTTTAATAATCTCAGCAACAGAATACCCTAATAAATTGTTACGAACGTGACCTAAGTGTAAAGGTTTATTGGTATTTGGCGAAGAGTATTCGACCATAATAGCTTTCTCATCAGGATTTGGAGTAAAATATCCAAATTTTTGATTTTCTCTTATTTCATTAAAGAAACTCAAATAATAACTATCGGCAATTACAATATTCAAAAAACCCGAAACAACATTGAAACGTGATACCTCAGGAAGATTCTCTACTAAATAATTTCCTATTTTATTTCCTAATTCTACGGGATTGCTTTTGATCACTTTTAGTAAAGGAAAAATAACCATAGTAATATCGCCTTCAAACTCTTTTCGAGTAGTTTGAAATTCGATTTTATCAACAGTAACATCAAATAATGCTTGTATTGCTTTTTGTATAGAAGGAGTAAGAATTTGTGATAATGACATGTAAACTTATTTTTAAAGTGAGCAAAGATACTGCTTATTCAGCAATTACAGAAAATGAAAAACATATAAAATACAACAAAACTCTTCAATATCTGTAAAAAGTATTTTCTTTTGAATGTTAAAATTATCAAAAAATTAAAACGCTAATCTATTAAAAAACAGACTCTCTTAAAAAAAACATAATCTTTTTTGTTTTTTTCTGTAACATATCGGTGATAAAAGAGTCTTAATAAGAACTTTGAATTCGTTTGAAGAAAAAAAAGAAACTAACAAAAAAAAAAACAATCATCATCAATCAAATCAAAATAATCGATACTAACATTATGAAATTAAAATTTTTTCTGTTCGCATTACTGGGGGTATTTGCAACAGCTCAGGCCCAGAACACCGGATCAGTTTCCGGAAAAATTACCGAAAAATCGAATAACGCACCTATCTCTTACGCAACAGTCTCGATCAAAGACAACGGAAAAGCAGTTACAGGAGTTAATACAGACGACAATGGAGGTTTTACCATTAAAAACTTAGCTTTAAAAAGTTATACGATCGAAATTCAATACATTGGATTCAAAAAATATACTGGTACGATTGTTTTAGGCGATAATAAAAAAACAGCTACGATTAATGTTTCCCTAGAAGAAGAAGCAACGCAACTTAAAGGAGTAAACATAGTAAGTGACCGCTCGACAATAGAACAAAAAATTGACCGAAAAGTAATTACCGTTGGTAAAGATTTGACTACTGCAGGAGCTTCTGCATCTGATATCATGAACAACATTCCATCAGTAAATGTGGATCAGGACGGAAAACTTTCGCTTCGCGGAAATGACAATGTTCGTGTATTAATTGACGGAAGA
The DNA here is from genome assembly GCF_050267765.1 of Flavobacterium sp. NPDC079362. NCBI lineage: Bacteria > Pseudomonadati > Bacteroidota > Flavobacteriia > Flavobacteriales > Flavobacteriaceae > Flavobacterium > Flavobacterium sp. NPDC079362. The sequence goes on from NZ_JBNNFM010000029.1 coordinate 57,941, forward strand.
CCATCAAATATTGATCCTGCTCAATTGCTAAAACAAATTCCTTCGACTTCTATCAAAAAAATTGAGTTGATCACCAATCCAAGTGCAAAATACAATCCCGAAGGAATGTCCGGAATTATCAATATCGTTTTGCATAAAAACACAAATACCGGTTTCAACGGAAGTTACAGTGGAGGAATCACCTTTGGAGAAACGGCTAAATACAATCAATCTTTAAACTTGAATTACAAAACAGGTAAAGTAAATTTCTTTGGAAACGCAGGACAAAACTTCGGAACGTATCAAAACGACGGTTTCATCAAAAGATTCGATCCTGAAGTTATTCAAAAAATTGATGTTTTGAATGATAATGATTCTTATTTATATAAAATTGGAATGGATTATTTAATCGATGATCACAATACTTTATCATTCTACACCAATCAGAATAAATCAAACGGAAAAGGTTTTGTAAATACTGCTATTGATTATAATAATGTAACTGATGCTGACGTTTCAAAAATCTTTCAAAAATCTAAATATTCGGGACCAGACCAGGTTGGTACATATAATTTAGCGTACAAACATATCTTTAAAAAAGAAGGACATACTTTAGATTTCGAAGGAAATTATAGCGACAATAAAGAAACTCAGTATTCCTCTTTTGATACTCAAACCATAAATACTGACAATACTCAAAACAATGTTATTTATGATGACTTTATAAAAGGAACACGTAAACTGACTACTTTAAACGTTGATTACGTAAATCCTTTAAACGAGAAAACAACTCTTGAAGCTGGTGCAGAAGCAAGAATCACTAAAACAGACAATGATTATATTACAGGAAATCCGCTTGCAGCAATACCTGTTTCTAATTATACTTATGACACTGATATTTATTCGGCTTATGTAACATTTGGTCAAAAATTTAAAAAATTCAGTTACCAATTAGGAGCACGTTTTGAAAGCTATAAAGTAGCAGCTAATTTAAATCATGGTCTTGAAAAATTTAATGATGATTATATTACTTTATATCCATCAGCTTATTTAACGTACAACCTGAATGAGAAAAACACATTGCAATTTAGCTATAGCCGTCGTGTAGACCGTCCAAGTTTAGAGCAAACCAAACCTATCCGTGAGTTTTCGACCCCATTAGTAACATCAATAGGAAATCCTGAATTGCGACCACAATTCACCAACTCTGTTGAAGTAAATTACACTAAAACTTTTACAAAAGGAAGTTTTACAACTGGTGTTTTCTACAGAAGCATCAACGATCAGATTAGCAGAATTTTATATCCTGATGATACAGATCCAACAGGTAACAAACAAATCCTGACTTATACCAATTATGATCATAATACTTCTTATGGATTTGAGGTTTCTTTTAATTACAAAATCACAAAATGGTGGGATATCGCGCCATCTATTGATTTCTCAAGCATCAATCAACAAGGAGTTGTATTCGCATACGATCCTGTAACACAAACAAGTAGTCCGATTGAAAGAAAAGTTACTGTTGCAGCATTTAATGGACGTATGAATTCCAACTTTAAAGTAAACAAACGTTTAAGCTTTTTATTATTTGGTTTTTACAGAGGTGGAGTTGACGGACTTCAAAATAACAGTCATGAAATGTACAAAATGGACATGGGTTCACGTTATACATTGTTAGACAACAAGATGAACATAAGTTTACGTTTCAATGACGTTTTCAATACTATGAAATATTCTTTTGATGCTATGTATCCTTACGCGCATGAAGGCCAGTTTAAATGGGAGAGTCAAACCGTTTATTTAGGTTTAACGTATAATTTTGGTGGAGCAAAAATCAAAAACTTAGAACGTAAACAAAGAGAAGATAACACTAGCAAAGGTGGTGGCGGAATGTTTTAATCCCACTTTTAATAGTAGATTTTAATAGTTCTTGTAGAAAAGAAAAGCTTGGAGTTTGCCAACTCCAGGCTTTTTTAGTTTATATCTATTACTTATAAAAAATTGCGCAATTCTTTTATTTCTTCCGGATTTGCTGTTTGGGTATTATTTGTAATTGCTGACGAATGATAAAAAGTAGGCTCTAGTTTTTCTTGTAATAATTTAATATTCGAAGATCGTAAACCTCCGCCCGGCATAATTTCTATTCGGTTTTTAGCTAGCTTTTGAATCTGTATCAGATCATCAATTCCTTCTTCGACATTTTTTCCTCTACCGGAAGTCAGAATAGTTTGAAAACCGCATTCTATAACATCATCAAGACCTTTCTCTATAGAATCAACAACATCAAAAGCACGGTGAAAAGTACAAGAAAGCGGACTTGCCAAATGAACTAATTCCTGATTTTGTTTTTTATTGACACTTCCGTCCGAATTTAAAATCCCAAAAACAAAACCATCAACACCTAGTTTTTTAAAGGATTTTATGTCTTGTTTCATTTCGATAAATTCCTCGTCGTTATAAACAAAATCCCCACCTCGAGGCCTGATAATAACATGCATTTTAATAGATAACTTTTCACGAACCCGTGCAGCAAGAACAGTATTTGGTGTTGTTCCGCCAAGTTGCATATTGTCACACAATTCGATTCTGTCTGCACCACTTTCCTGTGCTATTATCGCCGATTCATAATTGAAACAGGCTATTTCCAGTTGATTTTTTTTCATTTTTATTTGAGAGATGTTTGATCATTTGTCTGACTTAACAAAAATATTAATTAAAATCGAAATCTCATCCTCAAAATAAAAGACTTGCCAATTGGAACGTTGGCTTCGACTCCGCTCAGCCTGACAAATTGGTATAAAAAAACCTGCTCCAAAAAAGAGCAGGTTTTAAAAATATAATGCAAGATGAATTAATTTACCATTTAATAATTGCGCTTGCCCAGGTAAAACCACTACCAAAAGCAGCCAGAACAACTGTGTCTCCTGATTTAATTTTTCCTTGTTCCCAAGCTTCTGTTAAGGCAATTGGAATAGATGCTGCGGTTGTATTTCCGTATTTCTGGATATTATTATGAACCTGATCATCTCTTAATTTGAATTTGTTTTGAATGAATTGTGAAATTCTCAAATTCGCCTGATGCGGAATCAACATATCTATATCTGAAACTTGTAAACCATTTGCTTCCAGACCTTCATTAATTACCTCAGCAAAACGAACTACTGCATTTTTAAATACAAATTGCCCATTCATGTACGGATAATAACTTTCGTCATTTGGGTCATTATCAGCCAGAATATCAGTTACCCAGCGTGCTCCCATTCCTGGTGCCTGCAAAGATAATTCTTCTGCGTGTTGTCCTTCTGAATGCAGGTGAGTTGATAAAATTCCTTTTGTCAAATCTTCTTCACGGCTTAAAACAGCTGCTCCTGCTCCATCTCCAAAAATAACCGAAACTCCACGACCACGAGTAGTCATATCTAATCCTGTTGAATGTACTTCAGATCCAATAACCAAAATGTTTTTATACATTCCCGTTTTAATGTATTGATCAGCAACAGAAATAGCATAAACAAAACCAGAACATTGATTTCTGACATCTAATGCTCCTACGGTTCTTAATCCTAAATCGCGTTGTACTAAAACTCCGGGTCCTGGAAAATAGTAATCCGGACTTAATGTAGCAAAAACTACAAAATCGATATCTTCTTTGGCTACGCCGGAACGTTCTATAGCAATTTTAGCTGCTTTTACTCCCATTGTAGTTGTGGTATCTTCTCCACGAATAATATGCCTGCGCTCCTGAATTCCCGTACGCTCCTGAATCCACTCATCATTGGTATCAATAATCTTAGACAAATCGTCGTTGGTCACAACATTTGAAGGAACATAATATCCTAAGCCCGTTATTTTTGAATGATACATATTCTTTTATTATTTATTAAAAAATTGGATTGCAAATCTAAGTATACTTTAAAACATTAGTGTACAAATTAGTGTTTTTTTCGTTATTAGCAATTCAATATACTTTAATTATAAGGTCAATTAGAGCTTTTTATATCGCAAAAAAACAGTTTTCAGATCAAAACACTGAAAAGTATGAAAAATAACGCATAATATGTAACAAGTTTAAAGTACTTTAGTCAAACATTACAAATACCATTTTTAAACTCCTAAAATTCAAATTATGAAATTAAAGGTTACACTCCTCTTATTTCTTAACATTGGCTTTTTTGCCTTTGCCCAAGAAAACTTAACCTATCAAAAACCTTCTAAATCTATTTTAGATTTAGCTGATTACGAAAGAGCTCCTACAGTATCTATGGATACAAAAAAAGAGAACATGTTATTGTTGTACAGAAGTACTTACAAAACATTAGACGATTTAAATCAGGAAGAACTTCGTTTGGGTGGTTTACGAATTAATCCGGTAACGAATATTTCCAGTACAGTAACTTACACTATCAATCTTAAATTAAGAAAAATTAGTGGAAAAGAAGAAATACAAGTTTCAGGTTTACCTCAAAACCCCAAAATAAGCAATATTCTATGGTCTCCAAATGATAAGAAAATTTTGTTTTCGCATACTACAAATTCAGGTGTTGAACTTTGGGTATTGGATGTAGCAACTGCAAAAGCAACAAAACTTACTGATGCAACTGTAAATGCAAACCTTGGTAATCCGTTTAGCTGGTTTTTAGACAACGAAACTATTTTGGTAAAAATGCTTCCAAAAAACAGAAAACCTTTATTAGATTCTAAAAAAGATCTACCAACCGGACCAATCATTTCCAGTACAGCAGGAGCAAAATCTCAAAATAGAACATATCCTGATATGCTGAAAAATCAGAATGATGAAATTAATTTTGAAAACATCATCACGTCTGAATTGTATAAAGTCAACCTTAACGGAACAGCTACTTTATTCAAAGATGCGGCAATGTATGCCGGAGAAAGAATTTCGCCAGATGGCAATTTTATTATGGTAACTACAATTCAAAAACCGTTTTCGTACGTTGTACCCTTAAACAGATTTCCTTCTAAAACAATTGTTTATGACTCTAAAGGAAAAGAAGTTAAAACTGTTAACGAAGTTCCGTTAAACGAAGTAATCCCAAAAGGTTTTATGGCCGTTCGCAAAGGAAAAAGAGAAATGAGCTGGAGAAATGACAAACCGGCAACATTATCTTATGTTGTAGCATTAGACGAAGGAGACCCGGCAAACAAAGTCGATTTTAGAGACGAAGTTTATCTTTGGGATGCTCCATTTGCAAACAATGCAGCTTCATTAGCCAAAATACCGCAGCGTTACAGCGATATTGTTTGGGGTAATGATACTACTGCATTTCTTACGGATGAATGGTACGATACGCGTAATACAAAAACATATTTGATCAATCCGTCAAATCCTGCACAGCAGCCAAAAGTAATTACTGATAGAAATCAGCAAGATGTTTATTCTGATCCGGGAGTTTTTGAAACTAAGAAGAATCAATACAACAAATACGTTTTAGCGATCGAGAAAGATAATGCTTTCCTTATTGGTGAAGGATATACTAAAGAAGGACAATTTCCTTTTATTTCTGAATTCAATTTGAAAACATTACAATCAAAACGCATTTACACTTCAACTTATAAAGACAAAAAAGAAGATTTGTTAGGAATTGAAGATTTCAAAACCGGTAAAGTTTTAGTTCAGATTCAGTCTAAAAGTGAATATCCGAATTATTATTTCAGAAATATTAAAAAACAAAACAGCCTGACACCAATCACTTCTTTCAAAAATCCGTTTGAGAGCATTAAAAATGTCAGCAAAGAAGTCATCAAATACAAACGTAAAGATGGTGTTGAACTTTCAGGAACTTTATACCTGCCTGCTGGTTATGACAAAGTAAAAAAAGAGAAATTACCGTTGTTGATCTGGGCCTATCCTGCTGAATATAAAGACAGAAACAGCGCAGGACAATCGACTCAAAATTCAAATGAATTTACTTTTCCTTACTACGGATCGTTTGTATATTGGGTAACCAAAGGATATGTTGTTCTTGATGATGCGGCTTTCCCTATTATTGGTGAAGGAACAACTGAACCTAATGATAACTTTATTTCTCAATTAGTAGACAATGCTGCAGCTGCAATTGACGCTGTTGATGCTTTGGGATATATAAATCGTAAAAAAGTTGCGGTTGGAGGACATTCTTATGGCGCTTTTATGACTGCTAATTTACTAACACATTCTGATCTTTTTGCTTGCGGAATTGCCAGAAGTGGCGCGTACAACAGAACTCTGACTCCATTTGGTTTCCAGACAGAGCAACGCAATTATTGGGAAGCTCCAGAAGTTTACACCGCAATGTCTCCTTTTATGAATGCAGATAAGATGAAAACACCTATGTTATTAGTTCACGGTGAAGCTGATAATAACCCGGGAACTTTTACTTTGCAGACAGAACGCTATTATCAGGCACTAAAAGGTTTGGGAGCAACTGCCAGAATGGTAATTTTACCTAAAGAAGCACATAGTTATGTAGCAAAAGAAAATATCCTGCACTTACTTTGGGAACAAGATCAGTTTTTAGAAAAGTATTTAAAAAACTAATTCTTACTAATATCAAATTCGACAGGTTTCTAAAACCTGTCGGATTTATTATGTAAACGTTATCTGGTTTCAATTACTATAAACGATTAATCAGCATGAGGCTGTCCGAAAAGTAATTTCGGGCAGTTTTTTTTTGTTTTACACATTGATTTTTCTTATATTTAAGTACTAAAATCAATGATTATGCAGCC
>NZ_JBNNFM010000030.1:0-61232 GCF_050267765.1 Flavobacterium sp. NPDC079362
TGGTACTGCAGTTATGTGGGAGAGTATGTCGTCGCCTTTCTTTTGAAAACCCTGTTTCTAGCGAAACAGGGTTTTTTGTTTTACAAAATACTGGGATAATGTTTTATAATGCTTTGTAGTTTAGGCAAAAAAGATTAGACAATCTGAATAAGAAGATATCCTTTTGCGGTAAACCAGATATAAGTTAAGCTCTCGAAAATCTTTAGTTGGCTTGTCCTTGTACATTCGCTAAAATCCGCTCAATCGAATTAACATTCTAAAAACTATTAAGTCTCACTGCTAAGCTTTTTAAATCCTGTTCAAGAGAACGAATAGTAGCCTGTAGTTCATTTAGCATATTCGCTCTTGAGTGTAAATCGTCTGCGGTGTAGATTCCGCCATCATCAAAAAAGAGTTTTTGTGTTTTAGAATCTATTTTACCATCAAAATTATATTGTGTCCATCGGTTTTTGATACTTTCCTGCAGGTCATTTTCTCCGGAATTGCTAAATTGTTTTTCGTTTATAAGAGTCCATATAGAGTTAGGATATGCTTCGTTTGTATTATCATTGTACCAAATATTCCCCAGTAGATTCCTTTGAAGCCTTAGTTCGATTTTTTTACCTTTTGGAGAAATAGTTAATGCTCCTAATCCCGCACTTAATAATCCGCCTGTTACACCCACTATATTACCGGCATTATTATTTTTTATTAAAACAGTGGCCACAGTTGTTAATGCACCTAAAGTCACAGAAGCTACTGTTAGATTTCTAGTTTTTTTATTGTTGATGTCATCAATATAGTCTGCTAATTTATTGATGCGTTCGCCATTACAATCTAGTTCTGATGCCAATGCATTTATTTCTATAGTTGTAAGCATGAGGCGATCAGTGATTTTTTGTTTTAGGACCAATCTTTTTAAAGTATCTTTTTTTACTTGCAGGTATTCTGCTAAATAAGTTTCAATACCAATAGCCTGGCTGACTAAGAGATCATGTTTGGATAAATGGGCATTTAAAATGCTATCCTGTTTTTGTATTTTATTTTTTGGAGTTTCGAGTTGAGAATAATCATACTGAATGGTTGGCTGACAATAGTTACTTGTTAGATAATTAATTTTTGTACTCTTTAAAACAGTAGAGCAGGAAGAAACAAGAAATGATACTATAATTGATCCGGCAAATATTTTCAATAGTTTCATGTTCGTTTTGTTTGGGTGTTATACATTATCAACTAACTTTTTAGTGGTAAAAGTTAGAGTGATTTAAAGCAGTAAATTTTCAGTTAAACGAAAATACAAATTATAATTTTAATTTTTTCCGTTTCATAATGGCGTATACGAAATAAAAAACAACCCTATTCCATGTAGATTTTTGGTTTACAAAAACTTGCGGTTTTAAAATCAATCAGCTGAAAACTTCAAATTTGTATTTCTTTTCAAGTAAAAAATCAGGCATCATATTTACAATACTTTAAAAGTGGGATTTAATATTTATAGCTGTTTTAAGATTTTAGCATTCATACAGGATATGTCTATAGTTTTGAATGATGTGTCCATGACTGAGAAATTCATTCTCTATACTTTTATCTTCAATTCAGTATTTCATTTATTAATGATGTCGGGAAACAATTCAAAAAGTTTCATGTAGTAATGTTTCATAAGAATATTGGGTTGAAAATTTGATTTTGTTTTAATAGGGAGATTATGTCTCCCTATTTTTTGTATCAATTTCAGAATATATAGTAGACATTAATTAGATAAATATAATACCATATGAAAATAGAATGTTGGAAAGTCAGAATCAATAACTCCTTAAAATTTGTAATTCCTTTTTTTGTAATGCTATTTTTTTTAGTACCCGATGTGTACAGTCAAAATATCGAAAACACGAAAAGTTCAAAAGCTGTACTAGAAAGACTTATTGGTAAAAGAGCGAGTGAATTTGATTTTACAATTATCGAAAATAAGAATCAATCAGATTGGTTTGAAATAACGACCAAAGGCAATAAGGTAAAAATTCAGGGAACGTCTAATACTGCTCTTTGTTATGCAGCATATAATTTTCTAAGGGATATTGGAGCAGTTATCGTCAGTTGGGAAGGAAACAGAGTCGATTTGCCTACAAGCTGGCCCAAGTATTCAAAAAAAGAATCGACTCCGTTTGAATACCGGGAATATCTAAACGCCTGTACATTTGGTTACACTACTCCTTGGTGGGATTGGAAACGCTGGGAACAAGAAATAGACTGGATGGCATTTCACGGCATTAATCTGCCTACAGCAATGGAAGGGCAAGAAGCAGTCTGGCAGGAATTATGGAAAGAATATGGGGTAACAGACAGTCAATTAGCAGCGCATTTTACCGGACCTGCTTTTTTGCCCTGGCAGAGAATGGGGAATATAAATAGTCTTGAAGGACCATTGCCTCAGGAATGGATTAAGAAGAAAAGCACGCTTCAAAAACAGATCTTGCAAAAAATGAGAGCTCTGGGGATGTATCCCGTAGTGCCTGCTTTTAGTGGTTATGTACCAAAAGCATTTGCAGAGCAACATCCCGAATCAAAAATAAGTGAACTGAAATCCTGGTCCGGTGGAGGTTTTGCGAGTACCTATTTATTAGATTCCAAAGATCCTTTGTTTAAAGAAATAGGAAAACGCTTTATCGAAATCTATACTAAACTATACGGACATTCTGATTTTTATCTGGCTGATTCTTTCAACGAAATAACGCCGCCTGTTTCTGAAGAACACAAATATGACGAGCTTTCAGATTACGGAAAAACAATATTCGAAACTATTAATGAAGCTTCTCCCGGAGCAGTATGGGTGATGCAGGGCTGGCTTTTTGGTGATAATAAAGAATTTTGGACTAAAGAAGCTACCAGTGCTTTTTTAAGCAAAGTACCAAACGACAGAATGATAATTCAGGATTATGCTAATGACCGGTATAAAGTTTGGGAAAATCAGGAGGCTTTTTACGGAAAACAATGGACGTATGGATATGTGCACAATTACGGAGGATCTAATCCTGTGTATGGGGATCTGAATTTCTATAAAAATGAATTGACCAGTTTACTTAAAAATCCAAACAAAGGAAATGTTGTAGGATATGGAGTAATGCCTGAGGGCTTAAACAATAACTCGATAGTTTACGAGTACATCTACGATCTGCCCTGGACGCAAGGTAAGGAACCAATAGCGGACTGGCTAAAAAAATATTTGAAAGCACGATACGGAAAAAATATTTCGGATACTGTTTTTCAATCCTGGCAGTTATTGCTGGAATCAGTATACAGTACCAAGTATTGGGAAACGCGCTGGTGGGATGATAGGGCCGGAGCGTATTTATTTTTTAAAAGACCAACTCTGGAAATAACAGAATTCAAAGGAAATCCGGGAGATAAACAAAAGCTAAAAGAAGCTTTGGATATTTTGAAGAAAGAAAGTGAAAACTTCAATAAAAACAGCCTTTATACTTATGATTTAATAGATGTTTCCAGACATTACTATTCGCTTTGTATAGATGATTTATTGATAGAATGTGTAAAAGCTTATGAACGTAAAGACGTGCCAAAAGGAGATGAATTATTTAAGGAAATAGAGAATCAGGCTTTACGTATAGATAATATGCTTTCGGGACAGCCATTGAATGATTTAAACCATTGGCTGCAATCTGCGTGGGATTACGGAAGCAATACTGAAGAATCAAAACTATATGTGAAAAATGCAAAAACAATAATTACACTTTGGGGAGGAGAAGGACATCTAAATGATTATGCTTCCCGATCATGGCGTGGTATGTATGCAGAATTTTACTGGCCAAGATGGAAAATGTTTTTGCTGGCATTAAGAGAGTCAGAAATCAATAATACTTCATTTGATGAATCGAATGTAAGAGCATCAATAAAAAACTGGGAAGTAAAATGGAGTGAAAGTGCTGCAATGTACAAGCATCGTTAACAGGGATAAATGCAGACCAATAAGGATAATTAAGCAGATGATCTGAATTAAGTCAGTACTTTTTTTGTCAGGATATTTTTGTTTTTAATTCTGATGCACAAAAAAATAAATCGCTGAACCCCTTATTCCTGCTGTGTTTACTAAAAAAATCCATGTTTGTGAATAACCTGTCCATTTGTTAAGAATTCATTAATACTATTTTCGCCTTACTATTTAACCAATTAACCAAATAATAATATGGAAAAACTTAAGCTTTTATTACTAGCCTTTTTTCTGGGCTTCTCAATTAATTCATGGGCACAAAAAACTGAAATATCAGGTGTGGTTCTGGATGAGAAGAGTATGCCATTACCAGCAGCCAATGTGCTCGAAATTGGTACTTCGAATAACATTGTGACAGATTTTGACGGGAAATTTAAAATGACTGTTTCAAACAAAAATGCCACATTGATTATTTCTTTTATAGGATTCGATGAACAACGTCTCAAACTAGATGGTTCAAAAACAAATTACACGATCAAATTAAATTCCGGCTCAACTAATTTAGAACAAGTTGTAGTGGTTGGGTATGGAAAAGGATCGCGTAAAAATCTAACTACATCTGTCGCTTCTATAAAAGGAGATCAGTTAAACAGAGGAGTAATTAGTGATGTGGGTCAAATGCTGCAAGGAAAAGTGTCGGGACTTAATGTTTCAACAAGTGGCGATCCAACAAAACAATCTTCGGTAGTTTTGCGTGGAGTCTCAACATTAAATGGCTCTCAGGGACCTTTTTATGTGGTAGATGGTATTCCTGGTGTTGATATTTCTGTTATCGCATCAGAAGATATTGTTAGTATTGATGTTTTAAAAGATGCTGCCGCTACTGCCATTTATGGTAACCGTGCTGCAAATGGAGTAATCATGGTAACGACTAAAAAAGGAAGTAAAGACAGAAGCCAGATTACGTACAGCAATTATTTTGGTGTTGAGAATGTTTCCAATCAACTTAATATGATGGATGCGAATCAATTGAGAGCATTTACATCAAAAAATAATTTAAATTTTACGCCTGAAAATGATAAGGGAGCAAATACAGATTGGCAAAAAGCAATTCTTAGAAGTTCAGGAGCACAGTCAAGCAGTCATAACCTTTCTTTAAGCGGAGGTGGTGAGCATGGTAATTATTTTGCAAGTGTAACGGCAGTAAACAAAGAAGGAGTTCTTTTGAGCAGTGATTTCTCCAGAATTATTGCACGTTTAGCGGTAGAGCAATTTGCTTTTGATGATAACCTGAAAATTGGTTTGAATGTAACGAACTCTAATACGAAATATACCAATGTTCCTCAGCGTAATACAGCGCTGCAACAATCTGTAAGCCATCTTCCGGTATCACCAATTAGAAATGCGGACGGATCATTTTTCGAAAATTTCGTTCAAACCAGTTATTTCAATCCTGTTGCTTTAATTGAACACGGAGATGATGATACGAAAACAAATAATTTTGTGGGGAGCCTTACAGCAGAATTAAAACTTCCTTATGGATTTTCGTATAATCTAAATTTATCCTACCAACAATTAAATTCATTACACGGAGAGTTTTATGACAGTTATTATCAGCAATACAATAGCTCTGCTTTTTACAATAATCCAGATCCGCCTCAGGTTAAACAATTAGTGAATTTTGGTGTAAACGGATCAGCAATGAGAAATTCTTACCAAAACAGTAATACAATTGTAGAGAGTTTTTTGAATTGGGACAAAACTTTTGGCGATCATAAAATCAAGGCAGTCATTGGTTATTCATGGCAGGAAGATGTTCTTGGAGACGGATTTCAGGCATCAGCAACTAATTTTCCTGTAGATAATGTGAGTTATAATAACCTTGCTTTAAGCAATTATACTTCTGTAAACGGTTATGTTGTAAATTTTGGAGACAGTAAAGCGTATCAAAAAAGACGTTTGATTTCTCAATTTGGACGTTTAAATTACAATTACAAAGACAAATACCTTCTGCAGGGAACCATCAGAAGAGATGGAGGTTCAGTATTTGGAACCAATAATCAATGGGGGTACTTTCCTTCAGTAGGTGGTGCATGGAGAATTGATAAAGAAAGATTTATGAAAGGTCAGAATGTTTTTAGCGATTTGAAACTTCGCGGAAGCTGGGGACAAACCGGTAACTCTTCCGGATTTAATGCCTATACCGCTCAATTTATTTCTGGAAGTCTTGGAACATTCTATTATAACGGACAACAAATTGGAGCTTACGGACCAAACCAGGCAGCGAATCCCGACTTGAAATGGGAAAAAACAGCAACCGCAAATCTTGGTCTTGATTTTACGATATTAAAAGGGAGAGTATCAGGTTCTGTTGATGTGTACGAAAAGAAAACAACAGATATGATTTTTAATTATGCTGTAAATCCCGTATTAGTGCCTGTAGGAACAATTGTAGCCAACGGTGGTAATATGTCGAATCGTGGTATTGAAGGGTCTTTGAGTATTAATGCCATTAAAACTAAAAATTTCAGCTGGTCAACAACTATAAATGGTTCAACAAATAAAAATGAGATTACAAAATTGAAGAACCCATTATTTGTTGGAGGAGATTCAATACGCAGAGTACAGCCAGATGGAGGTGGTCAGACAGGAAGCACGTTACAAATTTTTAAGGAAGGAAAACCATTGGGGCAATTCTTTACGCTTCAGTACGCAGGAAAAAATGCCAATGGTGTTTCCCAATATGTTGCCAGAGACGGCAGCTTAACAACCAATCCTGCCATTGGTACAGATTATCATTATGCAGGAAGTGCGCAGCCTAAATTTTTATTGGGATGGGATAATAATTTCACTTACAAGAAATTTGATTTGAATATCTTTTTCCGCGGAGTATTTGGAAACAAAATTTTCAACGCAACCCGTGCCGATTTATTCAGGCCAAGTACTGCAATGACAACGAATATTCTTGTTGATGCGCAAAATGAATCGCCAAATGATTTAAATGCCTATAAGTATTCAACGCGCTTTATAGAAGACGGAAGTTACCTTCGATTAGATAATTTAACTTTAGGATATGATTTTGGTAAAGTGGGTAAATACATCAAGAAAATCCGTATTTACGAAACAGTAAATAATTTATTTATAATTACTAAATATACAGGAATTGATCCGGAAGTAGAACAAGGAGGAACAGCTCCGGGTGTAGATTCAAATAACTTCTATCCAAAAACCAGAACATTCTTGTTTGGTTTAAACGTGATATTCTAAAAATTAAATTCTAAAAAACATGAAAAATATATTAAAACATATAGGACTTCCAATACTTATGGTTGGTTTATTATGGTCTTGCGACGACCTTGATGTGCCCATTACAACGCAGCTTACACCAGAAGTTTTTCCTCAGAATCCAACACAATATATTCAGACCGCAGGTCCGGTATATACTGCTTTTCGCGGCGAGTATTCCTTTGCATGGTGGTTCACGCAATCATTGAGCACAGATGAATCAATTATGCCGGCAAGAGGAGGGAACTGGTTCGATAATCAGAACTACAGTATGTTGCATTACCACAATTGGACACCGGACAATGGCTGGGTTTCAAGTCTTTGGGATTGGTCGTCAAAAGTGATTGGAACAGCCAATCAGGCGATTTCAATTTTAGATAAAACAATGCCGACAGGTGCTGATAAAGCAACTATGATTTCAGAACTAAAAACCATGCGTGCCATCTCTTATTATATGATGATGGACAGCTACGGAAATGTGCCTTTGGATACCGTTTACGGAGATTTTACTGCTCACGCGAAATCAGATCGAAAAGACGTTTTTAATTTTATCGAAAGAGAATTAAAAAAAGCACTTCCTAACTTAAATCCTGTTGCAGGAGTTACCACTTACGGAAGACCAAATAAGCAAACTGCCAATGCATTGCTTGCAAAATTGTATCTGAATGCTGAAGTTTATACCGGAACAGCACGTTATGATGATTGTATTGCAGCTTGCGATGGCGTTATTAATTCCGGATTGTATGCGATTGAGCCAAGAAGCACTTATCTTCAGATGTTTTATCCTGCAAACGGACCGCAAATGAAAGAGTTTATTTTTGCTGTTCCTTATGACGCTTCAGCAGTAACGGTAGGATATAATGGTCAAATGTATCATGCCCGTTATGATGTGCCCCGTTCTGAAAGAGCAAAGTTTGGAATTCCTTTTACACCAAGTGCACCAAGAAGTACAATTCCATCATTTTATGCCTATTTCAACGATGTTACTGATATTCGTAACAAACAATGGTTAACCGGATTACAATTCATGAATGATGGTGTTACGCCTGTAATGGTAAGCACTACAAAGAAAGGTTACGACCAGTTTTATACAGGATCAGATGGTAGTGCGGCCTATACGTATCAGGTAAATTTAACGCCGGATATTGTACTGCGCCAGAATGCTGCTTTATTTGACTGCGGAAATGATGAAATTGCCTGGAACATGGGGTATAGAAATATTAAGTTTTATCCTGATGCAACGTCAACAAGCCGTAATCAAAATAACGATGTACCGTTTTTACGCTATTCAGATGTTATCCTGATGAAAGCAGAAGCAATTCTTCGCGGAGGTGCCGCAACTTTAGGACAAACACCATTGGCATTGGTCAATATGGTTCGTTCAAACAGAACTACTTCTGCAGCATGGAGCGGTGTTACTCTGGAAGAACTTTATCAGGAAAGAAGTCGCGAATTTGCGCAGGAAGCATGGCATAGAAACGATATGATCCGCTTTGGGAAATATGAAGGATCATGGGGATTCAAAACAAACTCAGATACCTATCGTCGTACATTCCCAATTCCAACCAATGCTTTGGTTTTAAATCCCGCCCTGACACAGAATGCCGGATATTAGGCTATTTCTAAAAGTAAATTGAATAACCGTTGAGTGTAATTATTAAAAAGTTAAATACACAGAAACATAGATTCTAAAGTAAAAAAGAAGGCAATAAGAAACATTTCTTGCACATAGTTCCGTGCATTAAAAATAAGTGAAACGCCTTTTTTGAGAATTTAAAACTATGTTTCTATGTGTTAAAATTAATCACAATCAGCGAGTTAAAACAGATTGCAACTTTATAAAAAGGAGAAGAGGATTAAAATTCCTTCTCCTTTTTTATTAAAAAGCCAGATTGCCAGTGTTGGTTTTTAATACCGCATTTTCAAAATTCAGAAAATCATGGCAACAATTACCGAATACACTTTACACAATTCCCCACAAATAAAAGCGTAGTCCCTATCAATACAATCAGAATAAATGAAATTGGATAAAATTTATAAAATAGGACGTATAGGAGTAAGTCTCTTTCTTGTTTTTTTAGTGTCATGTAAAACAGAAAAAAATGCTGTTGCAAAAAAGAAACCATTAGTAGATATGGTCTATCCTCAGCTGGATACCGAAAATTCAAGATGGTTTTTCTTTTCCTCTGCAAGCCGTCCGTTTGGTATGGTAAACTTAAGTCCCGATACAGAAATCAATGGCGATTGGGGAGGCGGCTACAAGTATACAACAGACACAATAAAAGGTTTTAGTCATATTCATGAATGGCAAATGTCCGGCGTTTCCGTAATGCCTGTAACTATTTCCACAGCCAGTAAAAAAGACATTTTTACCAGTTTTTATTCTAAATTCAGTCATGAAACCGAAAAAATAACTCCGGGTTATCATTCCGTACTATTAGATAAATATCAAATTACAGCGGAACTGACCAGTACAAAAAGAGTAGGTTTTCATCGTTATACATTTCCAGAGAAAGAGCAAAAAGCAATTCTTTTTAATCTCAATACAATCTTGGGACCTTGCGATAATACAAACGGAATATTGCAGAAAAATAGTGATGATGAACTTTCCGGATCATTAGTATTGAGTACCAATTTTAGACGTCCGAAACCCTTAACCGTATTTTTTAAAATTAAACTGAATACACCTATTACTTCGATCGAACACGATAACAAGACAAATAATTATTTAATAAATTTAGACAAAGCGGATAAAACGGTATTAATGAAAGTAGGGATTTCCTATACATCAGTAAAAAATGCATCAAATAATATACAGCAGGAATTACCACATTGGAATTTTGATCAGGTAGTTACAGATTCAAAAAACGAATGGAATAATTTGCTGGGCAGAATTGAAGTAGAAGGCGGAACTACAACAGATCAAAGACGATTTTATACAGATCTGTGGCATGCTTTGCAGGGTAGAAAAATGATTAGTGATGCAAATGGCGCTTATCCTGATAATACAGGAGACAAATTCAGAATAGGACAATTGCCTTTAGATAAACAAGGAAAACCTAAATTTAATCAATACAATTCAGACTCATTTTGGGGAGCACAATGGACAATAAATACGCTTTGGGGTCTTGCTTATCCAGAAATTATGGGTGAATTTGTTCAGTCCTTAATGCAATATTATAAAGATGGCGGAATGATTCCGCGTGGTCCATCCGGAGGTAATGATACATTTGTCATGACCGGGGCTTCTACGACACCATTTATTGTAAGTGCTATTCAAAAAGGAATTATAACAGAAGATTTAGGAAATATCTATACCGCACTCAAAAAAAACCATATGCTCAACGGTATTATGGGAAAAGCGGGCTATGAACATACGACGGACATTGGCGGTGGATTAAAATATTATATCGATAATGGTTTTGTTCCTTATCCCATTCCTGAAGGTGAATTTGGAAGTCATCAGGATGGTGCGAGCCAAACACTGGAATATGCTTATCAAGACTGGACATTAGCACAATTGGCGAAGAAATTAAAGCATGATGATGACTATAATTATTTTATGGCAAGAGCTAAAAATTATCAAAATGTTTTTGATACAACAATCGGATGGATGCGTCCAAAAGATGTTAACGGAAAATGGCTTGAAAATTTTGATCCCTATAAATATGAAAATGGTTTTATAGAATCTAATGGCGCACAATCGACCTGGTTTGTACCTCATGATATCAACGGTTTAGTAGCATTGATGGGCGGAAAAGAAAAAGCGGCAGAAAAATTAAACAGTCAATTTCAAGCTTCTCAAAAATTAAAATTTACTTCCGGTACTTCACACGATGCCGAATTACATCCCGAATTCAGCCGTATTCCGATCAATTTTGGAAATCAGCCTTCGATACAAACCTCCTTTATTTTTAATTTATTAGGGAGACCTGACTTAACACAGTATTGGACAAGAAATGTAGTAAAAGAAACTTTTAGTGGTTTATCTCCGGCTACAGGTTATAACGGAGATGAAGATCAGGGATTAATGGGAAGCCTGAATGTGTTGCTTAAAATTGGTTTGTTTCAAATGAATGGAGGTACAGAGGTAAATCCCGAGTACCAGATAGGAAGTCCAATATTTAATAAAGTGTCGATTCAATTAAATCCAAATTATTATAAAGGCAAAAAGTTTGTTATTAATGCCAATAATAACAGTCCGGAAAACATTTATATCAAGGAAATAAAATACAACAATATTCCGGTACAAAATTTCAGTATTTCTCATTCAGCCATTACAGACGGAGGAGAATTAAATTTAGAAATGTCCGAGACACCAAAACACTAAATAAATTAGTTGGGTGATTAATTTTTCAGACATAGAAACATAGATTCTTAGTGTGAAAAAAAGAACTGTTTATTAAAAAAGAAATATCAGATAAAGCAAATGAAATTATCTATTAAAATCATAACTTTTCTAGGAATAGCATTATGCTGTACCCACGAAATAAATGCCCAAAAGCAGCTTCACAATTATGTAGATCCCATGATAGGATCAGAAGGAGTTGGCAGGGTTTTTATTGGTCCATCATGCCCGTACGGAATGGTGAAACCAAGTCCGGATTGCACAGTTAGTCCAAATAGCGGCTGGCTTCCGTTGCCAAAAGAAGTAACAGGATTCAGTCAGGTTCATGTAAGCGGTACCGGTGGCGGGCCAAAGTATGGAAACATTCAAATCATGCCTTTTTCAGGTGCTTTAGATAAGTTAGATCAAACATCTTACAGAGCAGAAGAAATTGTAAAGCTGGGATATTATGAAACCGTTTTCAAAGAAAATAATATCAAAACAGAAATAACAACAGCAGAGAAAGTTGCCTTTTATCGAATTACCTATCCTAAAAACACAGCTAAAAATGTAAAGATTGATCCGGGCTTTTTCTTAGGAGAAGAATCAAAATCGGACGGAAGGGAAGCGCAGCAATTTGTAGGTTCTCAAATAGAAATCGTCTCCGATACAGAAGTTCGCGGTTATAGCAGAATTCGCGGCGGATGGAATAATGGCCGTGCCTATACCGTTTATTTTTGGGCAGTTTTTGATCAGCCAATTGCAAAGTATGTAACCTGGAAAGACGGGAAATTTTACAACAATCAATCTGCTCAATTTGATTCAGGAAAAAAAACAGCAGCATTATTTTCTTTTGGTAACGAAGTAAAACAAGAATTAAATGTAAAAATCGGAATTTCTTTTTTAAGCGAATTAAAAGCAAAAAACAATATCGAAGTAGAAATTCCGCATTGGAATTTTAATACAGTTTTAGCGAGCTTAGAAAATAAATGGGAACAATTGTTAGGCCGTATCCAGCTTTCGGCAGATACATCTGAAGAATACAGAAAAATGTTTTATACAGGTTTGTATCACACCATGATAATGCCGACAGACAGAACAGGAGAGAATCCATTGTGGACAAACGATGAGCCTTATTACGATGATTTTTATTGTATTTGGGACACTTTTAGAAGTTCCAGCCCTTTGATTACACTAATAGATTCCAAACGTCAGGTCGAAATTGTCAATGCCATGCTAAACATTTACAAACGCGAAGGTTATCTGCCCGAAGGCCGCAGCGGAAATGATAATGGCCGTACACAAGGCGGTTCGAATGCAGAGGTCGTTTTAGCCGATGCTTTTGTAAAAAATCTAAAAGGTATAGATTATGAACTGGCTTTGCAGGCCATGCTTAAAGATGCCACAGTACCACCCGGAGGAAATGAGGAAAAAGAAGGCAGGGGCGGATTATTAGATTATCTGAAATTTGGTTATGTGCCCTACGGTACAGATCGAGCAGGAAACCGAACTATTGATTACTCCTATAATGATTATAATATTGCAACAATTGCCAAAGGACTGAACCATACGGATCTCTACAATCAATACATAAAACAAGCCGACAACTGGCAAAATCTTTGGCGCTCAGATTATGTAAATAACGGATCAACAGGTTTTATCATGCCAAAAGATGCTTCAGGGAAATGGCTGGACGATATTGTTTTTGGAGAATCGAAAATTCAAAAGCCAACATTCAAATATACCCCAGTTATCATTGAATCGCCTTGGTACGTGTGCCATTGGTGCGTCTTTTTTTACGAAGGCAATTCCTGGGAATATTCATTAAGTATTCCGCATGATGTTCCCGAACTCGTTCGTAAATCCGGAGGAGAAGCAGCTTTTCAAAAAAGACTTGATACTTTTTTTGATACCAAATTGTATAACGTAGCAAACGAACCATCATTTTTAACCCCGTGTTTGTACCACTGGATCGGGAAACCTTATTTAAGCAGTGACAGAATCAGAACCATTATCAAGGATAATTTCAATAGCTCACATGAAGGCTTGCCCGGTAATGATGATTCAGGAGCGATGTCTTCCTGGCTGGCATTTCATATGATGGGATTGTATCCTAATGCAGGTCAGCCGTATTATTTATTGAATACACCACTGATTAAGGAAACAACGCTGCAGTTAGAAAATGGGAAGTATTTTAAAATCTCGGCAAAAAAAATGAGTGATAAAAACCGATATATAAAATCAGCTTTACTAAACGGAAAGCACTACAGCAAAGCCTGGATTTTACACGATGATGTTGCCAAAGGCGGCGAATTGGTTCTCGAAATGGATTCAAAACCTTCCGCTTGGGGAACTGCAATTTTACCACCAACAAAATAAAGAAGCACAAGATGAAAAACACAATTTTAATCCTTCTTGTGTGTGCCATGCATCAGATAGGAACAGCGCAAAAATACATTCCAACCCTTAAGAACAATACAGAATTAAGCTATATATGTAAACTTCACAGGCAAACGAGAACTTTGACACTTACATCCAGAATAATCAGTGATAAGCTAATTTTCGATTTAGATACCAGAGGTGTAAAAAGCAGTATTGTAACATTGCCGGAAGCATTGAAAAACGGTAATGCCCTCAGTTTTAATCAGGGAGAATACGCACCGGTTTTGAACCTGAGACCAACAGAGACATTTTTTATGATCTCGCAATCTGCTTATCAGGATTTGCTAAAAAACAACAAATTCATCTACAATAATACAACCTATGTGTTAGACGAAAAT
This sequence comes from Flavobacterium sp. NPDC079362, assembly GCF_050267765.1. Lineage (NCBI taxonomy): Bacteria > Pseudomonadati > Bacteroidota > Flavobacteriia > Flavobacteriales > Flavobacteriaceae > Flavobacterium > Flavobacterium sp. NPDC079362. The sequence continues at coordinate 14,315 of NZ_JBNNFM010000030.1, forward strand.
TCAGTGAATAACAATATTGACATAGAAGGTAAACTACTGGATACTTTACACGTCGTAGCACAGGTTGATGAAACTGAAATGTGGATTGTGAAAAATCCCGAATTTCCGTTGATCTGTAAAATAATTAAAAACCCATTAGGAATAAATTTCACATTAGTGAAAATAGCAGATAATATTAATTGATTAAGTCCCGGCGGGACGACAGATTTATAGGTTTTAATTAATTGAAATTTATTTTTTTTTTCAATTCCAGCGGAATGACATATTTATAGAAAAAATAATGAATCAATATGAAAGAACCCCATCGGGGTGAAATATTAGAATTTGCTATGTCGTTGTGATGATTTTGGTTTTATGAATGTGATATTAATTGCAGGTATAATATGTCGCTCCTCTGGAGCTTTATGTTGCGCATGGATTCTGATTTGTTATAAATATGTCGCTCCTCTGGAGCTTTATTCTGTGTGCGGGATTCTGATTTTGTTATAAAGATATCGCTCATCTGGAGCTTTATTCTGTGTACAGGATTTGATTTGCTATAAATATATCGCTCCTCCGGAGCTTGATATAAAAATGTGATAATAATTGATAAATCCCAGCGGAACGACACATTTATAGTTTTAATGAAATGAAATTGAGATTTTTAAATCCCATCGGGATGACATATTTATAGAAAAAATAATGAATCAATATTCAAGAACCCCATCGGGGTGAAATATTTCGATTTGATATATCTGTTTTCCTAAATTTTCATTGCATAAAAAGATAATTCGAAACTTAAAAAACAATAAATAATACATGAAACAAATCAGCCGTGGAGAATTTATTAGATTATCAGGCCTCACATTAGCGGGAGCATTGGTTAGTGATGTTGTTTTTGCCAATGATATATTTTTCGATCGTAATACAGATAAAGAAGATATTCAATTAATGAAAAAGCTCATTTTCAATAATGATGCGAAGGTTCGGGCTATATTAAACGAAAAACCGGCTGACCCAAATATCAGAGTCAGTAATTTTCGTTTGGTAGCAAATTCAATAACCGTGATGACAGCGTCACTATTAAATCCCGGATCTGAATATTATAAATCCGGACTTGTGTCTGAAAAGTTAAATCGTGCAACCGGCGTTTTATTGAAATCACAATATGCAGATGGCACATTAGACGCCGGAGGAAACAGGCAATCACCTCCTGATACGGCTTTTATCTTAGAATATATTTGTCCTGCAGCAGCCTTGCTAAAGAGAGAAAAACAAATTGATCTGACAGAATTAAGAGATAAATTAAAAAAGTTTATTTTAAATGCCGGCGAAGCTATGACAACGGGCGGTGTTCATACTCCAAATCACAGATGGGTTATTTGTGCCGCTTTATCCAGTATTAATTCCCTTTATCCCGATGCGAGATATATCAAAAGAATTGATCAATGGCTGGCCGAAGGCATTTATATCAATAAAGACGGACATTATTCTGAGCGAAGTGGTGTTTACTCGGCGGTTATTGACAAAGCTTTGATTACAATGTCAAGAGAACTCAACAGACCGGAATTATTAGAAATAGTACACAAGAACCTAATCACTTATTTTTATTATACAGAACCCAACGGCGATTTAGTGACGGTTGATTCCAAAAGACAAGATCAGTTCATGTCCTTAAAAGTCACTAGGTTTTATTTGCAGTATCGCTATATGGCAATTCATAGTCGTAATCCAATATTTGCTTATATGGTAAATGCGATCGAAAATCTGCCGGAATTTACAAATGATATCTTATCAGACTCGTTGGCTTTTTTTATGGAAAATGCAGCGCTTCAGAAACAAATTGCTGTGAATGGGAAGGTTGATGATGATTTTGAAAAGTTTTTTGAAATCTCTAATCTGGCAAGAATCAGACGCGGAAAAACTTCTGTAACACTATTTGGGGGCAACGACCAGCCCGTTCAGATTGTATCAGGAAGATCTTCAAATCCTAATTTTCTAATGTATCGAAAAGGAAATTCAATACTAAAATACATGCGATTGTCTACGTCATTTTTTAGAATGGGATATTTCAGCAGCAACGGTATTGTAAAAGAAGGGAATAAGTACATTTTGAAAGAAATCAAAGAAGCAGATTATTATCAGCCTCTTGCCCCGGAATTTCGCAAAGCAGATGGAGATTATAAATTATCTGAATCGCTGGACGGTAGGTTCTGGAATAAAATGGATTTTGATTCGAGAATAAAAAGCAATGTAAAAAAGCAAATCACAACAATCGAAATTACTGAAAACAACGGAGCATTAAGTTTAGATTTTAAAGTAGAGGGCCCGCCAAATGTCGAAGTGACTATTGAAATGTGTTTTAATGAAGAAACTACAATTAAGGGAGACATAACAGAGGAAAAAAATAACTATTTCCTTAAATCCGGCATTGGAGAAATTGTTATGGCGGGAGATACAATACAATTTGGTCCGGGAAAATGTGAACATTTAAACGTAGAAAATTTAGATAGTGAAGAATATACCTATCATCAGGGAACCCTTAGAACTAGTGGAAAACGTATTTATATAACAGGATTTACACCATTTCATCACAAAATGAATCTATTTTAATAATAAAATCTTTGGGTATTGTTGAAATCTTAGTTTAATTTCACAAAAATTAAATATATAAAATAAAAATCATGAAATTATCATTTATCACTGCTTTGTTGTTTGGCTCAATTTGCTTTGCACAAAATAATACAGACACCAGTTTGTATATGAAATCTGAAAAAATAACATACCTGACTGACATAGGTTCAGAATCGGGAGATTTATATAAAACAATTGGGCATCACGGGCCCGCAATTGAAAATGAGTGGATGGCATTGCGTATTTATTTTAGTGATAAAGTTGCCATAGACGTTTATTCTAAAGCAAAACCGGGTTTAGAATTAAAAAAAGCACAATGGTATCCAACTCCGGAACAGCAAAAAGAAGGATGGGGAGCTGATTATTACAAAGTAGCATCAACTGTAGGTTTAGGAGGTGTAAAACTTTGGGACGGCGAAAAACTAGTACCGTTGAATCCTGTTACGAATCGTTTGGCACGTGTAGGGAAAACAGATACAACTTCTTGGATGGAAATGATTTCAAGAGGAGTTCCTTACAAAGGAAAAAAAGTTGATATTTTAGTTCGTGTTACGGTTACTTCAGGAAAAAGAGATGCAAAAGTAGAAGCTGTTAGTTTGACCGGAGAAAAAGTACAATTTGCTACAGGAGTAAATTATTTCAAAGATTTTGAAACAAAAAGAGGAACTAATTACATCGCAGTCTGGGGAAAACATCCTGAAGATGTTGCTGCAGAAATTGTACCTATAGGTGCTGCTATAATATACAATCCTAAAGATTATGAAAAAAGTACAGATGATGGAACACAGTATTTATTAATCTCGAAACCAACCAAATCTTTAGAAACAAAAATTATATCGGCAAGTGCCAGAGAACAAGAAATCAATACTTTGGATAAATTAGAAGCTTATATAAAATAGGCTGATAGTTCCTGAGTTTTAAAATAATATCACATGTTAAGAGTATCGGGAATATTAATGCTATTACTTTCTTTATATGCCTGTAAATCAAAACAGGCAGAAAAAAAAGACATTGTACAAATAGCCTTTATTGCCGATGCTCATTTACAGGATATTTTTGCAAAATTTGAAGACAATGAGTATCAGGGAATCAAAAATCCTGTAACCGGGGAGTATGCCAATATAAGAACAATGAGTTCGCAATTGCATTCGACCCGAATTTTTAATGAAAATTACTTTGCTTTTTTAGAAGCATTAAATGACATCTCAAAAAGAGGCATTAAACTAGTTGTTCTTCCTGGTGATTTTAGCGATGACGGACAACCGGTTCATGTTCGCGGATTGAGAAAAATACTGGATCAATATTCACGAGAAAAAGGCATGTCTTTTTTTGTAACCACAGGAAATCATGATGCTGTAAAACCTTTTGCGCAAGAAGCCGTAAAAACCGATTTTCTGGGCAAAGACGGTCAGGAACAAATTATAAGCAGTTCTAAAACCAATTTCAAAAAACAAGACAATCAATTAGAACCCATTATCACCGCCGATATAAAAAACTGGGGATATAAAGAGACATTGAACGAAATGGCTTCTTTTGGATTTTTTCCACAAAAGAAAGATTTGTATTGGGAGACACCATTTTCAACCTATGCGTATGAAGGTTATAATTTTGATAAAGCTGCAGCAGAATCTGTTTTAGAAAAGAGAACATATACCATAAAAAACACCAATTTATCGCTTCCCGATGCCAGTTATTTGGTTGAACCCGTAAAAGGCGTCTGGCTTTTGGCGATAGATGCCAATGCCTATGTTCCCAATAAAAAATTATCAGGTTTAGCAGATAATCCCAATGATTTTTCCGGAGCCAGTATTGGTTATAATAATGTTCTTATTTATAAAAATCACTTAATCAATTGGGTAAGAGAGGTTTCGGCAGAAGCCAGACAAAGAGGTAAAATATTAATTGCTTTTAGTCATTATCCTATGGTTGATTTTAATAATGGTGCCTCGCCCGAATTAAAATTACTTTTTGGTGCTGACAAAATGCAGTTGTCAAGAGTTCCCAATCAAGAGGTAGCAGAACAATTTGCAGATGCAGGCATTCAGATTCATTTTGGCGGACACATGCACATCAACGATACAGGAGTACAAACAACAGCTAAAGGCAATACTTTATTTAATATTCAAACGCCATCTTTGGCCGCTTATATGCCGGCGTATAAAATACTGACCATTGATTCTCAGACCAATGTTGAGGTAGAAACGGTAGTGGTAGGTTCTGTTCCAAAATTCAATAGTTTATTCCCTTTCTATAAACAAGAATACGCCCATTTGCAAAATATAAAAAGCCCCGCAATTTGGAATAAAGAAGTTTTGAATGCCAAAGATTATAAAGATTTTACCCAATGGCATTTGAAAGAATTAGTACGTCTCAGGTTTTTGCCCGAAGATTTTCCGACTGCATTTTTAAAATCAATTCAGGATCTTTCCGGAAAAGAGTTACTGCTTTTCAATAAAAATAACACAGAAGTTGCTGCAACATTAAAATCGAATTCCTTAACCTTTCAAGATTTTGAATCTTGGAATGGTTTTGATATGATATTCGATTTCTACAGATTAAAAAATGCAGATGAACTCGCCCTTCGCGAGATAGGAACCAGCAGATTAAAACAATATGAAATGGTCTGCAAAGAGTTAGAAAAATCAAAAGATCAAAAGTGGGTTTTGTGGTCAGGAATATTTTTGAAAACAATGAAAGGCCAGCCTGCGGATCATTTTGAAATTAACTTAAAAACCAGTAAAATTTCGCGAATAACTCCTTAAAAATATAATAATAATTTAGCCTAAAAGAGTATATTGCAGTTATAATCCATTTCATGAAACCGAATCCTTATATCCTACTGTTTTGTCTGATTGCATTTTTTTATTCTAATTCGCAGAATATAAAATTCACGCATTATAATGACAACAATGGTTTATCTCATAATTCTGTGAGACATATTGTGCAGGATAAAAAAGGGTTTTTATGGTTTGGAACATTTTCAGGATTGAATCGTTTTGATGGTTATCAGTTCAAAAATTATATGAGTGCCGCATCAGGCACAAACAAATTAAACAACGACGATATTACGGCATTAGAACTCGATGAAGCATCGAATCATTTGTGGATAGGCACCAGAAAAGGACTCACCCTTTTTAAAATGGATACACAGGTTTTTGTAACTTTCTTAAAACAAAAAAATAATCCAAACAGTCTGCCCGAAGAAGAGATTCGTTCCGTTCATGTTGATAAATTTAAAAGAGTCTGGGTAGGAACCAAAACCAAAGGAGTTTATATGTTTTTCCTAAAAGAAAATAGATTCGAAAAAATTCCGATAAAAGGTTTTGACTACGTAAAAGAAATCTTTGAAGACAAAAAAGGCAATATCTGGATTGGAAGTTATGAGAAAGGATCAGTTGCAAAAATAACCTTAGACAGCAAAGGAGCAATTGTAAAAATAAATAATTATGCACTCTCAGTTCCTAATTCGAATGTCAAAAATCCGTATATCAATTTTATATACGAAGACGCCAAGTCCGATATCTTTATAGGAACTCGCGAAGGTTTGTATAAATTAGATAAAAAGAACGATCAGTTTATAAATTTATACATCGAAAACAAAGAAATCCGAGGCAGTTTAGGTCCGTACTTTTTGTCTGTTGCCCAGGCACCGGATGGTAAATATTGGGTAGGAACTTTAGGTGGATTATTAGTTTGTAAGCAGTTAGAAGATATTAAAACCGGTGATTATAAATGGTATTATTCCGTATTATCAGATGATACCTCGATAGTAGATAATTTAGTTTCGGCATTGTATTTTGATGCTTCGGGAGTATTATGGATTGGGACAGAAGACGGATTAGATAAATACGATCCATACGAAAATCAGTTTACACTCAACAAAGATATATCGCGTTTTATTGGCAATCAGGCACCTCGTATACGTGGTTTTTCTAAAACCTATGATGAGAAAGTAATTGTGGTAACAAGTCATAACGGACTCTTTATTTCGAGTGCCAAAGGGTTTGTACCGCTCCACAATAAAGCAAAAGATATTGCCAGTATTTACTCAGATGATGGCAGGATTTTTTATTGTGGTCTCTGGGATGGTAATGTGCTTGTTTATAATTATAGTACTAATTCATCAACAGAAATTAGCGTTGGCTTTGATACATCCCCCGTATTTGCATTCAACAAAATCAGTGAGCAGTCTCTTATGGTAGGGTCTTTTGGCGAAGGTGCGATTATATTAAATACTAAAACCTTAGAAGTTCTGGCAGACAAAGGAAAATTACTACCCGGTTTCCAGATTAATGCAATAGAAAAAGACAGCAAAAATAATGTCTGGTTCGCCACAGAAACAGGCGTTGTACGATACAATTACCCATCAGGTAAAATAGAAACGTATAAAACACTTTCTAAAAAAGAAAACGCTTTACCGCACGAAGACAATGTAAGCGATGTTATTATCGACAACAAAGGAAGAATTTGGGCTTCGACCCGTTTTGGATTATGTCTATATGATGCTAAAAAGAACAGTTTCGTAACAATTGCCAATTTTAAAGAGCTTTCAGGAAAGTGGATTACTGATATGGTTTCTGATGTAAACGGAAATTTATGGCTCAACATCAATAACAATAGCATTGCCTGGGTCAAGTCAGATCTGAAAGACATCAACATTTATCATGTCAATAGTGGTAATAGATTAGATGTTTTTAGCTCAGGTGGTTTTTTTAATTTCAATAATTCCACTATTTATTTAGGAGGCAAAAATGGTATTATTTCCTTTTCGCCCCATACAATGAAAAGAAATAAATGGTCGCCGGAACCGGTTATTACCGAATTTAAAATTCAGAATGAAGAAGTATTTCCCGACATGGAAATCAATGGACAGATTCCGCTTCTGAAAGATTTAAACTATGGTAAAGAAGTAGAACTGAACTACAAAAACCGAAATTTTTCACTTCAGTTTTCAACGCCTTCATTTGCAAATGAAAAGCTGAATAAGTTTCAGTATATGCTTGAAGGTTTTGATAAACATTGGGTTACAGCCAATAGTAACTCCAGAATTGTTCAATATACCAATCTTTATCCCGGCAAATACGTATTCAAAATAAAATCGAGTAATAGTGATGGGCACTGGAGCAAAGTGGTATCCTATCAAATAAAGATTTTACCGCCTTTTTGGTTAACGCCAACTTCTTTTGTACTCTTTATTTTGGCACTTTCCTGTATTTTTTATTTTATAAGAAGAGAGATCAAACACCGCATCCGGTTAAAACAAGAATTGCTGACTGAAAAAGTAAACAGAGAACACGATGTTAAGCTCAACAATGAAAAACTACGATTCTTTACCAACATTTCGCATGAGTTAAGAACTCCGCTAACGCTTATTTTAGGCCCTGCCAAACAATTATTGGATGAAAATAACAGTAATGCAACCGAATATGAAAAAAGCAGGTACAACCTGATTTATCAAAATGCCAGCAGACTTTTAAATCTCGTAAATCAGGTACTTGATTTTAGAAAAGCACAGTCAGGCGAATTAAAACTTAAAGTTTCGAAAACAGATATTCTGGCCTATTCAAAAAACATCTTTGATTCGTATAAAGAAATGGCCTACAACAAGAAAATTAAATTAAATTTTATTTCTGATCTTGAAAGTATCAACGGCTGGATCGATAACGATAAATACGATAAGATCCTTTATAATCTTTTATCTAATGCCTTAAAATTCACTAATAAATACGGAAATGTAGATTTGTGTCTAAGGTTAAAATCCGGCATTGAAAGCGTATTGATAATAGAAGTAAGCGATGATGGTATTGGAATTCCTCTAAAAAGTCAGGAAAAAATATTCAAAAGATTTTATCAGGCATCAAATAGTAAAGCCAATAATACAGGATCAGGAATTGGTTTATCGTTAGTAAAATCTTTAGTAGCACTTCACAAGGGGAGTATAGCTGTAGAAAGTACGCCGGGAAAGGGAAGTACTTTTAGAGTCGAGCTTCCAATAGATCGGGAATCTTACGACAGTAAAGAAGTATTTGAATATGCTTTGAAAAATGATAATCTCAGCATGCTTATTCCTGAAAAAGCAGCAAAAAAGATTATTCAGAACACAGAGCTAAAAGAAAAAATACTTGTTATAGAAGACAACATTGAACTTCGAAAGTATCTGGTCGATTATCTCTCTGATTATTATAAAGTTTATGATGCCGAAAACGGAGAAGAAGGACTGAAAATCTGCCGACAAATAAAACCTATTTTATGTGTTGCAGATGTCATGATGCCGGTTATGAGCGGATTAGAATTTTGTAAAGAACTAAAAAACGATGAATTTATCAGTCATATTCCTGTTGTTTTATTAACCGCATTGGCAGAAAATGTAGATAAAGTAAGAGGATATGATATGGGCGCTGATGGTTATCTGGTAAAACCTTTTGAACCTTTATTGCTAAAAACGGTCATTGAAAATATTATCAAATCAAGATTAGAACTCAAAGTAAAATTCTCCGGAGAAGTCGAAAGTAAAATAAGTTTATTGACGCATTCGCCAATTGATGAGGAATTTATGAGTAAAATCACAACGCTAATCAATGATAATTTGAGTGAAGTCGATCTGTCGACAGATTTTTTATGCGATAAATTAGGTGTAAGCTCTTCTAAATTATACCGGAAAATTAAGGAACTGACGGATTTGGCACCAAATGAATTTATCAGGACAATACGTTTGAAGAAAGCTGCAGAGCTTCTAAAAACCAAAAAATACAATGTTTCTGAAGTCACCAATTTAGTAGGATTTAATGATCCTTTGTATTTCAGCAGATGTTTCAAAAAACAGTTTGGTTTTCCGCCTAGTAAATTGATTAATTAATGGTCAATCTATGATTTTTTGCCATGAATCGCACGAATTAACACGAATTAACACAAATTAATTCGTGTAATTCGTGGCAGATTTAAAATTGAGTTCAATATATTTTGAGCACATTTTATACCGTAGAGGCGCACAGCAGTGCGTCTTATGCTAGCGGTTTTTTGCCACGAATTACACGAATTAACAGAAATCAAATTCGTGTAATTCATGGCGAACCTAAATACATTATTTGCAATAATCAAATTCGTGATAATTCGTTCGATTCTTGGTAAACTATTATGGTGTTCAATACATTATATCCGAATTTTAACAGTAAACGCAAAAAATTGAGCATAAAATGAGAAACTTATTTTTTAAAATTGATTTAAAAGTATAATTCTTACATTAGCCGATTCTAAATTTAAACTATGGAGAATTTTATTCTTTTGGCATTAATTGCCTGTATTGCGATCTTATTTAATAATTTTTCCAATCTAAAAAAGGAAAACGAATACTTAGATTCTCTCTGTAGAAAAAATAAAGATGATTTCAACTCTTTGAAAAAAGAGATGGAAGAAATCAAAAAACAAATAACACAACCTGATTTTGTTGCCGAAAGTATAGCATCAAAAATCGAGGAAATTGGAAAAATTCCTGAACAAATACAGGAAGTTCTTCCTCCGATCATTCCTGATAATTTCAATATTGTTGAGGATTCTGTTCAAAATGAGAGAAATGCAGGCAATGAAGAAGCTCTCGAAAAACTGGCGTTGAGCTTCGAGAATCCAACCATTTATATCAATGATAATAAAGAAAGTATAGCGGAAATAAAAACACCGGAATCAGTAGAAAATATTGAAATACAAGAAACTCGTCCTCAGCAATTATATGAGATCGAAGAACAGCCGGAACCTCAGAAATACGAGGAAGAAGTTTATGTAGAAAGCGCTTTCTCTATTTTAATCAAGAAACTGGAGCAGCAATTTGCCGAAAACTGGACCGGAATTTTAGGAACAGCCATTATGGTTTTAGGGATTGGCTACCTGAGTATTTATACTGCCATGAAAGTCTCGCCAATGTTCAGGATTTTGATTCTGTGGCTTTATGCCGGAATTTTAGCGGGGTCGTATTATTTCCTGCAGAAAAAAGAAAAATGGTTTAAGACAGGACTTTGGCTTCGCAGTGCCGGAGCAAGTTTGTTTTTGTTTGGTTGTTTTGGTGCCTCACAAATTCCGGCGCTTGCTTTTATAGATAATATTCCGCTCGCATATTCGCTTATCGGGATTGGAATTGGGATCAATTTATATATTGGTTACATCATAAAACAGCAAACTTTTTTATCCCTTCACGTGATACTGAGTTTTCTGATTTTATGTGTAATTCCTGAAAAATTATTAATTACATTTTTATTGGCTTCATTAACGGCAACAGCAGGAATAATTTTATCTTATAAAGAAAAATGGGAATATCATTTATTGATTGTTATTTCTGCCTTTATAATATTTGACATTTGGTTTACACAAGGAACCAGTGTTTTAAGTTCGTCTGAAAACATCTTTGCCATACTTGGTATTGTTTTGGTTTCAGTAAGTTGTATGTACATGCAATACCGCAGTATTTATGCTAATACTCGTTTTGACCGAATCGCTTTTATAACGCACCTTGTTAACTGGGTTTTATTTGCTTTAGGTTTGATATTGCATTCTACCGGAAGCAAAATCAAAATTTTCGTTCTATTTACAGCCGCGGTTCTTTGTCTTTGTGCAACCCTTTTTGCCAGAAAGAAAAAGATTATCTGGTTGTATCATTTAGACGGAATGGTTTCGTTTATACTCTTTGCTTTAAGCATCATAATGCTGAACGATTGGATGGTAGGCTATGATATTATCGTTTGCGGATTGTACCTTTTGGTGATCGCTTGTTTGTTTGTTGTTTATAAAAGCAAAGAAATTTTATTGCATAAAATATTTTTAGCGATCAATCATGTTTTCTGTTTGGTGGCCTTAGTTTTTTTCCTTTTGTACATTAATCCGTCTTTTGAGCAAATCCATATTACGAACTCTTTTGCAGCGGTCATTTTTATGACATTTGCAACATTACTGGTTCCTGTTTTTTGTGCTGTAAAAAAAGAATATCTTGAAATTGATGTTTTCTTCTTCAAGAAAGATTTGAGTTTAAACGGGGTTTTCTCCGTATTTTTCTCCATATTGCTTTTTATAAGCTGGTACCATACCATCGAAATTTCGTTTTATTACCCGCTTTTATTTATTGCTTTATTGTGGTGTCTTTTACGATTCAGATTCAAGACAAACACATTCGATTTTGGACGATTTACTTTTTTAGTCATCACCATTGGCACAGGATTAATGTTAACGCTCACAGAGCCAAAATCTAATTTGGATATTGTCTTTGCTTTAGGGATTGTAACTATAGTAACGTTAAACTGGTTTGTAAAATTATTGTATAATGATGATTCGATTGTCAAAACTATCGGAATCATTGGTATCAATCTATTATTAATTTCGCTTTCATATAAATATTTAGCGCCTTATACTATTATCCAGATTTTTGGATGGTTTGCTATCGCTTTACTCAATCATGAGTTTTTATGTATTCAGTTCAAACGTAAAACACTTACGACGGACAACCAGATCTTGCTGTACGGTTTTTGTCTTGCTTTCTCGGTATTTGGAAGCGCGTTATTTGCCTATAATACCCGATTTTTGAGCAATACTGAAATTGGATTCATTGCCATTGGACTATCAATAATTGAAATATATATATTATTTGCAGATAAAATCAGGAACAAATCGAATGCTGTTGTTTCCGGCTGGGGAAATTTCAATGTCATCAATTCTGAATTCATTCTTTTTAACGCCCTGGTTTTTGGATTTGCCTGTATTTCGCTCGATTATATTCCTGTTTATTTAGGAGGTCTGGCATTAGTTACTTTTTGGATTTTTCAAAAAATTTACAGATTTAAACGTTATAATATTTATTCTTTTGTGCTTTTAATTGGAGGGATATTTCTAAGCCTTTATTTAGCTGCTTTCGAAGCAAATACGGTGAGCAAAAATATTTTATATGCGATACAGGCAATTACTGTTTTATTATCTGTGGGCTATAGTTACCTGCAAATAAAAAGCCAAAAAGAAGATGGTAAAATGTTTATTGCATTTTTACCTATTATTCAAAACCTTTGGGTAATCGCTTTATTATTTATTCAGGTAGAAGTAGTTTATTTAGCGCCACTATTTATGCTTTTAGCCATCCTGAATTTTGGTCTTATATTATATGAAAAAATAGAATTAGTCCCGGAATCGGTCATACTTATTGGGCTTTTGTCTATTATGACATCTGTTTTTTACAGCATCAAAGAACTAAATGATTTTACGTGGTTAGCTTGGGTTTTACAACTTTCCAGTATTGTTTTATTGGTTGTTTTAGTACTGCTGATGAACAAAAAAGAGTTTATAAAATCATTAAAAATAGATTATCAAATTGTCATAAATATTTGGCTTTCGATCATTATGTTCTCACAGTTAGAACACAAGTGGCTTCCTGTATTTTGGGCGACAACCGCTATAATAAACCTGGGGCTTTATTATAAAAAAATTGGAGATAAAAAAGAAATCAGTATCGTGTATTATTTACTGGCAAATTTCCATTTGGCTTTTATTAGTTTCACGTATTACGAATCTAAATTTGAATTTGTTTATCTGATCATATTTGCCCTTTTGGCATTATACGTTTTTATCATCTATAAGTATATTGAAGATTTTCAGTTCAGAAACAGTATTATAATTTATCCTGCTACATTTAGCATTGGTTTATTTTTATATCTCTCATTCGACAAAGGAATCTTGACATTCTTCTGGATTTTAGAATCTTTAGGATTACTGATACTCGGAATTATCCTTAAAGAGAAATACTTCCGTTACGTGTCACTTTCTTTAGTAGGTGTTTGCGTAATCCGACTTATGTTTTTCGATTTATCAAATGCAGATTTCCTAATCAGAGCCTTGGTTTTATTAGGAGTTGGAGTTGTGCTTCTGGTAATGAATACTTTATTCAAAAAATACAAAGAGCGATTTGATTAGGAAAAAGAATGTTTCAATTATTTTTTTGCCACGAATTGGATGAATTTAATTGAAGTAAATTTTGAAATTTTTATACCGTAGAGGCGCACAGCAGTGCGTCTTGGTTATGTGTTTTTTTTAGCCACGAATTTCACGAATCTTCGCGAATTTTAATTGTTATGTATTTTTATGATTTGTTGCGAGATATTCACATTTTTGATCGTAGAGGCGCACAGCAGTGCGTCTTGGTTAGGTGTTTTTAGCCACGAATTTCACGAATTTTCGCGAATTGTAATTATTCTGAATTTTACCATTATGACAAATTTAATTCGTGAAAATTCGTGAAATTCGTGTCAAAATCGATCCATTTTATTTTGATAATTGATAATTCTCTTTGAATTGCCTCCTGCTTTAGCTGGAGGTAAATTAGTATGAAAGATAAATTGGCTTTAGCCAAAAAACAACAGCTTTGTTGTCCCAATATTCAGGTTTTATTTAAATTATATTTCTCAGCTGAGATAGATGGCAATTATTTATTTGATAATTAGCCCTAAATCAACAGGAGATCTTTATGTGTTTGAAAAAGAATTGGTTACTTAATGTTTTGTTATTAAAAAAATCACATAAATTTAAAATCTATCCATGTTTTTGATGTATTAGTCCATTTTGTTCTCTAATGATAAGGCTATTTTTGTCAGGTAACATTTAATTTTAGATCTTATGAAAAAGCCACTAGACAGTAATAATCCGTTGCATAATCTGGATGAATGGGAAGACGATTTGTTAGTACGATATCCGGATCCTTCTGAACCCGTAAAAGAAAAAGACGAGTTTAGAAATTATGTCGATTCAGAGAGAGTAGAAACCGTTAAGGAATTTTACAGAATAAATCATACCTATCAGACTTACGATTTTGTATGCAGTAAAGAAGCTGAATTTTTACAGTTTAATAAAAAAGAAATGTCGATTTGGGAAGCCGTTGATTTTCTAAATACACTTGTAGACGACAGTGATCCTGATATTGATTTAGACCAGACGCAACACCTTTTACAAACTTCTGAAGCTATCAGGGCAGATGGTCATCCGGATTGGTTTGTACTGACCGGTTTTATACATGATTTAGGAAAGATTTTATGTTTGTTTGGCGAACCTCAATGGGCAGTTGTTGGCGATACATTTCCGGTAGGTTGTTCTTACTCGGATAAAATTGTATACCCTGAATTTTTTTCAGAAAATCCAGATTTTACAGATGAAAGATTTAATACTAAATTTGGTGTTTATGCTGAAAATTGCGGACTTGATAAAGTAAAAATGAGCTGGGGACACGATGAATATCTGTATCAGATTATGAAAGATTATCTGCCGGATCCTGCCTTATATATGATTCGTTATCACTCGTTTTATTCACAGCACAAAGAAAATGCCTATGCCCATTTGATGAATGAGAAAGATGTAGAAATGTTTGACTGGGTACGCAAATTCAATCCTTACGATTTATATACAAAGGCACCCGTAAAACCAGATGTAAAAGCATTATTGCCGTATTATAAAGAATTAGTCGCTAAATATTTGCCGGAGAAAATGAAGTTTTAAACCAAGATTGCTTATTTTTTGAATTTTATAAATCTTTCAATCTAAAGATACCTAAACCAGTAATAAATGCAGAAAATCAAAACCACAATACTTTTATTAAGCCTGTTTGTAATTTACGGAACGACAGTTTTTGGGCAGGATAAAAAAGAGAGAAACGATTGGGAAAACCCGGAAGTATTTCAAATCAACAGAGAACCGGCACGAGCGGCATTTCTTCCTTATGCAGATGAAAAGTCTGCAATAATGGATCAGTACAGTAATTCGCCGTGGTATTTTTCATTGAATGGAAAATGGAAATTCTCCTGGTCGCCAACACCCGATCAGCGTCCAAAAGATTTTTATAAGCAAGATTACAGTACTTTACACTGGAAAGAATTGCAAGTGCCTTCAAACTGGGAATTAAACGGTTATGGAGTGCCCATTTACACCAATATTACGTATCCTTTTGAGAGGAACCCGCCATTTATAAATCATTCAGATAATCCGGTTGGTTCTTATAAAAAAGATTTTGTAGTACCGGAAAACTGGAAAAATCGCCATGTTTATCTTCATTTTGAAGCAGGAACATCAGCAATGTACATTTGGGTAAACGGAGAAAAAGTAGGGTATACGGAAAACACAAAAAGTCCGGCAGAATTTGATATTACGAAATACCTAAAAACCGGAAATAATAGCCTGGCTGTTGAAGTGTACAGATGGAGCGATGGATCTTATCTCGAGGATCAGGATTTCTGGAGACTTTCCGGCATAGACAGAGATGTTTATTTATATAGTACAAATGATACCAGAATTGCTGATTTTTTTGCGAAACCTGATTTAGATGCTAAGTATAAAAACGGAAGCTTAAATGTAGAAGTTACTCTAAAAAATCTGACGTCAAAAGCCGTAAACAATCAACAATTAGAAGCAAAACTGGTAGATGCTTCCGGTAAAAATATATTTGTTAAAGATGTAAAAGTAAATTTTGAAGGCAATACAATTCAAACAGTCAATTTTGGGCAAAAGGTATCAAACCCCAAATTATGGAGCAGTGAAACGCCTAATTTATACACATTACTGTTAACCTTAAAAGATGAAAAAGGAGATATAATCGAAACAGTAGCTACTCAAATAGGTTTTAGAAAAGTAGAACTAAAAGGAGGGCAATTACTGGTAAACGGTGTAAGATTGATGGTGCACGGCGTGAATATTCATGAGCATAATCCTGTAACAGGACATTATCAGGATGAAGCCACGATGATGAAAGATATTAAGCTGATGAAACAGTTGAATATCAATTCAGTACGCTGTAGTCATTATCCAAACAATATCCTTTGGGTAAAATTGTGTAATAAATACGGTTTGTTTTTAGTAGACGAAGCCAATATTGAAAGTCATGGAATGGGAGTAGAGGGACAAAGTTTTATGAATCCCAAAACACATCCTGCTTATCTTCCGGAATGGCGAGAAGCACATTTAGACCGAATTTACAGTCTGGTAGAAAGAGACAAAAATGCACCATCGGTAATACTTTGGTCTTTAGGAAACGAATGTGCCAACGGACCCGTTTTTCATGAAGCTTATAAATGGATCAAAAAGAGAGATAACACCCGTTTGGTACAGTTCGAGCAGGCAAGAGAAAATGAAAACACAGATATTGTGTGTCCCATGTACCCAACAATTGCCTACATGAAAGAATATGCGGCACGCAAAGAAGTTACCCGTCCGTTTATTATGTGCGAGTACTCGCATGCCATGGGAAACAGCAACGGTAATTTTCAGGAATACTGGGATATTATTCGAAGCAGTAAAAACATGCAGGGCGGATTTATTTGGGATTGGGTAGATCAGGGATTTCTGGTAAAAGATGAAGCGGGACGTAATTACTGGTCTTATGGAGGAGATATGGGAAGTCAGAATTACACCAACGACGAGAATTTTTGCCATAACGGATTAGTCTGGCCGGATCGAACACCGCATCCCGGAGCATTTGAAGTAAAAAAAGTATATCAGGATATTTTGTTTGAAGCCGTTGATATCAAGAATGGAGTAATCGATATCATAAACGATTTTGGATTTACGAATCTGAATCAGTACAATTTTAAATATCAGGTTTTAGAAAACGGAAACGTTATAAAAGAGGGCACAATTGATGTCGCTTTAGATCCGAAATCAAAAAAACAATTTAAACTTAATTTACCAAAATTGCAGTCAAAACAAGGAGTAGAATATTTACTTAATGTTTTTGCTTATACTAAAATTGGTTCAGAAGTTTTGCCTCAAAATTTTGCAATTGCTAAAGAACAATTTGTTTTGGATGGGGATAATTATTTTGAAAAAACAACCGCTTCTTCATCAAAAGTTCAGGAGGAGAAAAATGAATTTATCTTGAGTACAACCAATGTTATCGTGAAGATCAGCAAGGCGACAGGTTTGATTTCGTATTATAGTTTCAATGGAGAGGAATATTTTAAACAATATCCGGAACCTAATTTCTGGAGAGCTCCAACAGATAATGATTACGGAAATAAGATGAATGTAAAAGCGAATGTGTGGCGAACAGGCGGAAAAAACAGCAGTTTAGAAAATATTCAGATGATTGAAGAAAACGGAAAAAAATATGTTAGTGCAAAAATGAAGCTTAACGATATTGCTTCTGATTATACGATCAAATATTCTTTGGGTAGTGACGGCGCTTTAGAAATAGTTCCTTCTTATAAAAAAGGAATTAATCCGGTGCCGGATATGCCACGTTTCGGGATGATTTTCGTTCTTAAAAATACGCTCGAAAATCTGGATTATTACGGAAGAGGACCTTGGGAAAATTATTCAGATAGAAATGATTCGTCACTGAAAGGAATTTATACAAGTAAAGTGGCCGATCAATATGTTCCTTATACTCGTCCTCAGGAAAACGGATATAAAACAGATATCCGTTGGTTCAAACTTTCAAATCAAAACGGAAAAGGTTTAGAAATAAAAGGATTACAGCCTTTAGGAATGAGTACTTTGAATAATTATCCAAGTGATTTTGATGCGGGACTAACAAAAAAGAACATGCATTCAAGTGATATTACACCAAGAAATGAAGTTGTTGTTTGTGTTGATCTGGCACAACGGGGTTTAGGTGGAGACAACAGTTGGGGCGAATATCCACACGAACAGTATTTACTAAAACAAAATGAATACAGTTACGGCTTTGTCATAAAGCCAATAGAACCAAAGTAATAAAGGACAATTAAAAGCAGTAAAGTACCTGTTGCTGCTTTTAATTTTCAAATTTCTGTAGTCATACAATTGCTTTTTTAGCGAATTGTATTGATGCATCATCTATACCATAAAAGGAAATAATTATAAAATTTTGATCTCACAAAAGAGGCTCAACAGGATAAATATGCTTTTAAATAAGTACAATATGAATAAAACTATTGCAAGTGAAAGATTGGTTTCTCTGGATGCTCTGAGAGGGTTTGTTATGTTTTGGATTATGAGCGGAGAACATATCATGCACGCGCTGGCGAAGGCTGTACCAATTCCCGTTTTTATCTGGATGTCGTCGCAATTGCACCACGCAGAGTGGAATGGGATTACGTTTTATGATATGATCTTTCCCATCTTTTTATTTGTTGCCGGGGTTTCTATGCCGTATTCTTTCGAAAAGAAAATGAATCTGGCAGGTGTAAAAACGCCAAGAGAACTGCCAACAAAAGAAAAACAGAAAATATACAGATCGATGCTAAAACGAACTTCTATATTATTGTTTTTAGGATTTGTTGTCAACGGCTTATTGCGTTTTGACGGGTTTGATCAAACCCGTTTTGCCAGTGTATTGGGGCGCATTGGACTTGCCTGGTTTTTTGCAGGTATGATCTATTTGAATTTTGATTTAAAAAAACAACTGATATGGTTTACAGGTATTCTGGCAGGATATTATCTGACAATGAAATTTATTCCTGTTCCTGATTTTGGAGCAGGTATTTTGACCAAAGAAGGTTCCTTAGAAGGCTATATTGATCGTTTGTTTTTGCCGGGAAGATTGCACAGCACAGTATATGATCCTGAAGGTTTGTTTTCGACAATACCAGCAATTGCGACGGCTTTGTTGGGTGTTTTTTCAGGCACATTTTTAAAGACGGATAACTACTTTTCACGAAAGAATAAATTAACTGTCATGGTTGCTTCGGCAATTGTTTTGATCCTAATAGGAATTATTTGGGATTATGATTTCCCGATTAATAAACATTTATGGACAAGCTCTTTTGTATGTTTTGTAGGTGGATTTAGTATTTTGTTTTTTACTTTTTTCTATCTGACAATTGATATTTTGGGATTTCATAAATGGGCATTCCCTTTACTGTTAATCGGTTCAAATTCGATTTTGATTTATATAGCAGCAGAAGGCTTGGTAGATTTTAAATATACAGCCGATTTTGTATTTGGAGGAATCATCAAGTTCTTTCCTCTCCTTTGGCAACCCGTTTTTACAGCTTTGTCCGTAACAGTAGTGCAGCTTGTTTTGCTTTATTTTTTGTATAAGAGGAGATGGTTTTTGAAAGTTTGAGAGGAAAGAGTATAGAATGAAGAGTATAGAATAAAGAGAATAGAATGATGAGAATAGAATGATGAGAATAGAATGAAGAGAATAGATTATAGAAAGAGAGGAAAGAATAAAGAGAAAAGAGGGGGTTAAGAATAATAGGAAGACTGACTTATTTTAAGCTTTGCACTTGTTTAAAAACATACACATTTTAGAATGCACTTTACTGACTAACCAAAAATAACCACACCATTATGAATGCATTACAAACCGCAGATTACATTGTTTTCTTTATCTATTTCGTACTGGTCTCGAGTTACGGAATGTATATTTACCGAAGCAAGAAAAATGCAACAACGAGTTCTAACGAATATTTCCTTGCCGAAGGTTCTCTTACCTGGTGGGCAATTGGTGCCTCCCTGATTGCTTCTAATATTTCGGCTGAACATTTTATAGGAATGAGCGGTTCCGGTTTTGCGATTGGGCTGGCGATTGCGTCTTATGAATGGATGGCGGCTGCCACATTAATCGTTGTCGCGATATTCATCTTACCCGTTTATCTTAAAAATAAGATATTTACGATGCCGCAATTTTTGGCAAAAAGATATAGCGATACAGTGAGTACCATTATGGCCATAATCTGGCTGTTGATTTATGTATTTGTAAATCTTACCTCGATCATTTATTTAGGTGCTTTGGCCATCTCATCAATCGCACCCGTCAGCTTTCAATTTTGTGTTATCGGATTAAGTTTATTCTCTATAATCGTTACACTAGGAGGAATGAAAGTCATAGGATATACAGATATGTTTCAGGTTATCGTATTGATTATGGGAGGTTTGGTAACCACTTATTTGTCCCTGACCTTATTGTCAGAGCAGTTTGGTTTTGGAAAAGATATCCTGAAAGGGCTCATGGTTCTAAAAGAAGAAGCACCGGGACACCTGCATATGATCCTTGACAAATCAAACCCTCATTATGCTGAACTTCCTGGAATCTCTGTACTTGTAGGAGGTATGCTAATCAATAATCTGGCCTATTGGGGCTGTAATCAGTATATTGTTCAGCGCGCCTTGGGAGCCGATTTAAAAACAGCCCGTAAAGGAATTTTATTTGCTGCTTTTTTGAAATTATTAGTGCCTATTATAGCTGTTTTGCCGGGGATTGCTATGTATGTAATGCATCAAAACGGTATGTTTCAAAAAGAAATGGTAGATGCCGCAGGAGTTTTAAAACCGGATCAGGCTTATCCAACTTTAATGAATTTATTACCGGCGGGATTAAAAGGAGTTGCCCTAGCCGCATTAACCGCAGCAATCGTAGCTTCGTTAGCAGGAAAAGCAAATAGTATTTCGACGATTTTTTCTTTAGATATTTATAAAAAGTATTTCAATAAAAATGCTTCAGAAAGAAAATTAGTCCTTACCGGAAGATGGGTCGTGATAATCGCCATGTTTATTGCTGCAATTGTTGCTCCGGCATTAAAATCATTAGATCAGGCTTATCAATTCATACAAGAGTATGTTGGTTTCTTTTCGCCGGGAGTTTTGGCTATTTTTTTATTGGGAATGTTCTGGAAGAAAACAACGCCTTCAGCCGGACTTGCGGGGGCATTGCTGACCGTACCTTTAGCAGCAGTATTAAAATTCCTGCCGGTATGGACAAATGGTGCTTTTCCGGATTATCCTTTTTTAGACAGAATGACCATCTCGTTTTTTTTAATCGTATTGATAATGGTTGCAATTAGCCTATTAAACCCTGAAACTAAAGAACAACAGGAAACATTAAAAATCGAAATTGATAAATCAATGTTCAGGGTTTCCTCAGAGTTTATTATTGGATCATTTATTATCAGCGGTGTATTAATAGCATTATATACCGTCTTTTGGTAATTTTAAATTAAT
Organism: Flavobacterium sp. NPDC079362; assembly: GCF_050267765.1. Classification (NCBI taxonomy): domain Bacteria; kingdom Pseudomonadati; phylum Bacteroidota; class Flavobacteriia; order Flavobacteriales; family Flavobacteriaceae; genus Flavobacterium; species Flavobacterium sp. NPDC079362. The sequence continues at coordinate 35,855 of NZ_JBNNFM010000030.1, forward strand.
AATTAACCTGTTTTCAACACATAGAAACATAGATTTTTTGTAGACTTAAAAAAGGTATTTCAATTGTTTAAAATACATAAAATGAGCTGTTTAGAAGAAATATATTTCTTTTTGTATTCATATTTATACTTAAATTATATATTTCTGTGTGTTTAATAAAATTTTTATGTAATACGTCTCAAAGCGTTTATTAAATAACAAAGCATTATGAATAATAATAAAAAGATTTTCAGAAGTTGTATCGTTTTACTTTTTCTTTTACAGCTCAGTTTTAATGTTGAAATGCATGCCGGAAAAAGAAAAGACTATTTAGTAACTGCTTTTGGAGCTGTTGCCGATGGAAAGACATTAAATACAAAAGCAATTCAAAAAGCGATTGATGCGGCTAATAAAAATAAAGGAGGAAGAGTTGTTTTTTCAAAAGGAAAATTTTTATCAGGCAGCATCATAATAAAAAGTAATGTCGAATTATTTTTTGAAGAAGGCGCAGTTTTGTTAGGAAGTACAGACCCTAATGATTATCCAAAATTAGAAGGAGTACGAGCTTTGGTTCTGGCTCATACGGCAAAAAATATTGCTGTTACAGGAAAAGGAATTATTGATGGACAGGGCAGGGAACTGGCTCTGGCAGTGGACAGTCTGCACCATACAGGAGTAAAAATAGATGCCAGTTATAATTACAGAAGACTGCGTCCCGGAGACGGAAGAGGAAAATTGGTTTCTTTCGTAAAATGCGATTCTATCACAATGAAACTTATTACACTAAAAAACAGTTCAGGTTGGGTACAGTGTTTTGAGCAAAGCAGTAATATCGTGGTCGATGGAATAAAAGTTGACAGCAGAGCGTATTGGAACAATGACGGAATTGATATTGACGGATGTGAGAACGTAAGAATTACAAATTGTGACGTCAATTCTGCTGATGATGGAATTTGTCTGAAATCAGATTCTCCGGGATTGCAGAACAATAACATTTATATCGCCAACTGCACGATCAGATCGAGTGCCAATGCCGTTAAATTTGGAACAGGTTCGTATGGGAGTTTCAAAAATGTAACAATAGAAAATATTCAGGTTTTTGATACTTTCAGGTCGGCCATTGCTATAGAATCTGTTGATGGTGCCGAAATTGAGAACATTACCGTTTCGAATATTACTGCCGTAAATACAGGAAATGCGATATTGATCAGGTTAGGCCATAGAAACGGAGACAAACCGGGTTATATTAAAAATGTTTCGATAAAAAACGTAAAAGCCCAAATTCCTTTCGGACGCCCGGATATCGATTATGATTTACGCGGACCCGAAGTAGATTATTTCCATAATCCATTCCCTTCTTCGATTGCCGGAATCCCGGGATATCCTATCGAAAATGTAACTCTCGAAAATATCGAAATTACATATCCCGGAAGAGCTTCAAAAGGAATGGCGTATCTGCCTTTGACCCGATTAAAAGATGTATTGGAAAATATAAAAGGGTATCCGGAATTTACCATGTTTGGAGAATTGCCTTCATGGGGATTTTATGTTCGACACGTAAACGGAATCGTAATGAAAAATATAAAAGTGACTCTCGAAAAAGAAGATTTCCGTCCGGCTTTTGTTTTTGATGATGTAAACGGACTTGTTATGAGGGATGTAAATGTGCCTTCGGACAAAACGAATCAAATTATTTTTAAGGATGTTCGCTCTGATAATCTGGATGCTGCGGCTTTAAAAAGAAAAATAGAACCCGAACAAAATACGTTTGTCTTGCCATCAAAATAAATTTAATTACCAAAACTCACAAAGTAATTTTAGAGTCTGCCGTGTAGACACGAATAGTATGAATCAATTATAAACATGGATTTGCTTCGACTAATTCGCGCAAATTTCAATTACGTTAACCTACTTTGTGAAATTAATTTCATAAAGTAATTAGTGACAATTAGTAAAATACGTGTTTATTTTAGACTGATGTCCATGCGTTCGTTTTAAAGCAATCTTTTAATAAAAAAATAAAATGATAAAGAAACTTATAATCGCTATAATACTTTTTTGTCTTTCCTTGACCGCTTCAGCACAAAAGGTCTATAATATAAAAAAATACGGAGCCAAAGGAGATGGAAAAACCAATGATGCGGCGGCAATTCAAAAAGCAATAGATGCCTGTAGTAAAACAGGTGGAAGAGTATTAATACCCGCACCATTTACTTTTTTGGCAGGACCAATTAATGTAAAATCAGGGATTAATGTTCATCTGGAAGCAGGCGCTAAATTATTGGCAAGTCCGGATGAAAAACTATATACCAAAAGTGCATTTCGCAGTAATCCCGGAGAAGGAACCATCTGGATTGGTGGCGAAAATGTAGAAAATTTCAGCATTAGCGGAACGGGAGAAATAGACGGAAACGGGATTTCTTTTATGGGAGAGGAACTCGAAGATTCTTATGTTTTGAAACCTTTTACAGTCTTAGATCCAAGACCGCATGTGCTGACTATTATTGGCGGAAAAAATATCAGGATTAGAGATGTTCATATCGGTAATTCTGCTTATTGGACGATTCACCTTGTAGGCTGTAATGATGTTGTCATTAGTGGTATTACATTACTCAATAGTCTGAAAGTCCGCAATAGCGATGGTATCGATTTAGATCATTGCAAGAATGTGCGTATCAGCGATTGTTATATCGAAAGTGGCGATGATTGCATCTGTCTGAAAAACAGACGTGAATTTGAAGAATTTGGCGCTTGCGAAAACATAACCGTTACCAATTGTACTATGACCAGCAGCAGCTGTGCGATCAAAATTGGTTCAGAAAATATGGATGCGATCAGACAGGTTGTGTTCAATAATTGCATCATTAAAAACAGCAATCGTGCATTAGGAATTCAAAATCGAGATGAAGGAACCGTAAGCGACATTTTATTTTCGAATATAATTATCGAAGCAAAATTAACCACAGATACCTGGTGGGGAAAAGCAGAACCTATCTATATTACGGCATATCGCAGGGCAAAAGGAAATCATAAAGATGCAAACTGGCGTTTTCCAAAAGATGCTGTTGAGGGAAAAGTGGGTGAAATAAAAAACATCTATTTTAGCAATATTCAATGCACAGGAGAAAATGGAGTATATGTAAGTGCAGAATCAAAAGACAAAATAAAAAATATTGTGTTTGATAATGTCAGCGTTTTTATTGATAAAACAACCCCGCATCAAGGCGGTATTTATGATCGTCGTCCGTCTGATTTAGAAGGTTTTGTAAAAGGAAGCACCGCCGGTTTTTATTTTGATTCGGCAGAAAAAATAAAAATGCAGAACTGTTCCGTAGAATGGGGAAAAAATAAACCGGATTATTTTACTTATGCAGTCGAAAGTAAAAATGTAGATGCGTTAATCATTAATAATCTCGAAGGGCAATCAGCATTTCCTGAGAAGTTAGAAGCGGTAAAAAAGAGTAAAAAATAAACTCGTTTTTTTCAAATAGCCAGATATGTGTATTATTAGCTAAGTGAAATACTTTTTTTAAGTTTACAATAGCCTATGTTTCGATATGTTAAAATTAATTTCAATAGATTCAATTCAAAATAATAAAATGAAGAACAATACTATTATAAAATTGGTCCTTTGCACGCTGTTGTTAAGCAATATTTATGTAAATGCCCAAAAGACAACATTAGAAGTTGATATTGCGAAGACCGTTGCCAAAATACAACCTACAATGTTTGGTTTATTTTTTGAAGACATCAATTTTGCCGCTGATGGAGGGTTGTATGCCGAAATGATTAAAAACCGCTCTTTTGAGTTTGATAAACCATTAATGGGATGGGAGCAGCCCAATACCAAAAGGTCTTCTATGAATATGCACTCCGGTGCAGCAACACCTGTTAACGTATCAGAAAATAAAACCAATCCCAACTTTTGCCGTATTCTTATCAATGACGATAAAGGATATGCTATCATCAATGAAGGATTTAGAGGAATGGGAATTAAGAAAGACGCCAAATACAATCTTTCCCTAAAGGCAGCTAATCCTGATGGAACTATCAAAAAAATAATTATTCAGTTTATTGATAAAGAGCAAAAAGTGTTGGGCGAAACTGTTATAATTCCGTCATCAAAAGAATGGAAAAATTATACCGTACAATTTACTGCTGCTCAAACCGAGGCAAAAGCCAAATTGAAAATAACTTTTGAAGGTACTGGAACCATCGATTTAGATATGGTTTCGTTGTTTCCGGAAGACACCTGGAAAAACAGAAAAAATGGTTTGCGCAAAGATATTGTTCAGCTTTTGTATGATATGAAACCGGGATTTTTACGTTTTCCTGGTGGCTGTATCGTAGAAGGAAGGACGCTGGCAGATCGTTATCAATGGAAAAAATCAGTAGGAGAAGTAGAGAACAGAAAAACGATGATGAACCGCTGGAATGTCGAATTTGGACACAAACAGACGCCGGATTATTTTCAAAGTTTTGGATTGGGATTTTATGAATATTTTCAGCTTTCTGAAGATATTGGCGCAGAACCATTGCCTATTTTAAGCTGCGGAATGGCGTGCCAATACAATACAGGAGAATTGGCACCTATAGAAGAATTAGATCCTTATATACAGGATGCTTTAGATTTGATTGAATTTGCGAATGGAACAGTTGATACGCCATGGGGGAAATTGCGTGCTGATATGGGACATCCAAAACCATTCAATCTAAAATATATTGGTGTTGGAAATGAACAATGGGGATCCGATTATATTGAAAGATACAAAGTTTTTGAAAAAGCGATAAAAGCAAAATATCCAAAAATAATTATCGTCTCAGGAAGCGGTCCGTCTCCGGATGGAGAACATTTTGATTACGCAATGCAGGAACTTAAAAAACTGGATGCAGAACTCATAGACGAGCATTATTATAAAAGTCCCCAATGGTTTAGAGAAAATGCGGCCCGTTATGATCAATACGACAGAAAAGGACCAAAAATATTTGCTGGCGAATATGCTGCACAAAGTGTTTCAGGTGCAAATCCCAATAACAGGAATAATTGGGAATGTGCTTTTTCTGAAGCTGCTTTTATGACGGGATTAGAGCGAAATGCTGAGGTCGTTACTTTAACTTCTTATGTACCGCTAATGGCGCATGAAGATGCCTGGCAATGGACACCGGACATGATTTGGTTCAATAATCTCGAAACCTATGGCTCTGCCAATTATTATGTGCAAAAGTTGTTTTCGCTCAATAAAGGAACAGATTTATTAACGATTACCCAAGACAGAAAACCATTAACAGGGCAAAACAACTTATATGCCTCTGCGGTAAAAGACACTAAAACCAAAGAAGTGATCATAAAAGTAGTAAACACAGCAGCAGTGGTGCAGGATATTATCATTGATGTAAAGGGAAGTAAATTGGAGTCTACAGGAAATTTAATAACATTGACAAGTCCAAATTTAGAAGATGAAAATACATTTGCTGACCCTAAAAAAATAAGCCCAAAAGAAAGCGAATACAAATTGAAAGGAGAGAAAGCACAATTGAGATTACCTGCTTATTCTGTGAATATTTTGAAATTGAAAATCAAATAATTATAAAGATATTTTTTTGTTGGTAATGTAGTAGATTGTTATAACCAAATCTTTTGTTTTTTTCAACGGATTAAAATCCGTTGCTGCAAAAGAACCCATTACTATGAAATTTTAGAAAGAGTTCCGGAGGAACAAAATATATTGTAGGGATGGATTTTAATCCATTCTCCGCAAAGTTTAAACACAAAGTTTGTCATCTCGACGAAGGAGAGATCACACTATTATTTCCGTTCAGCTATTCGTCAATCTTTGTCGCGTTTCTTGTTTGATTTGCTTCGCCTGTTCGCTATAGCTCGGGTCTCTTTGTTGAGATGAAAAGATTGCGGATTCTGATAGAGTTAATGATACAGAAATAGTTAATCTGCATTGAAAAATCTCTTACCTTAATGACATTGCCGTAGGGACAACACATATTAACTAACCTACTTGAGTTAATTAGAATCAATAGGTTTACGTTAATGAGCTAACACTTATGTTTTTTGAGTTAATAAAATATACCCATACACCTTACCTTAGTAAAGAACTAAAAATAAGCTTCAATTTAAACTGTAAGAATGTATTTAAAATACCTGTTAGCGTTTCTCATTTTGTTTTCCGTTAAAACAAATTCACAAATTGTAGAAGATTCGAAAAATTTTCGTGCGGCAGATTCGCTGCTCAAAGAGCCAAGTTTCTCGGTGCACAAAGACAATTATTTTCTAACAGGAGTACCAATCAATACTGCTATTACCCGCAATACAGCCGATGTAAAATATCAGGTAAGTTTTAAGTTAAGGCTGAATTCAAAACCTTTATGGGGTGGTTTTTTTCCGTATTTAATGTACACTCAAAAAGCCTTTTGGGATATTTATGCAAGCTCAAAACCATTTTCAGAGATTAATTTTAATCCTGGAGTAGCCCTCGTTCGTCCGTTTTATTTAAAAGGAGGAAGGCTCACCTACGGGACCGTCTCCTTAGAACACGAGTCGAACGGAAGAGATTCTATTTATTCCAGAACCTGGAATATGCTTGCCTTTTCATTAAAATCGCAAATTTCTCCACGATGGGTTGTTGGGCTTAGAGGTTGGATTCCTATAGTCGATAAAGAAGATAATCCATATCTCACTCAATATGTAGGATATGGAGAAGCAAGTGCAACATATCAGATACAACCCGGACGATGGAGCGCAGATGTTCTTTTTAGAAAAGGAAGCGGCGTTATTAAATATGGATCCCTGCAGACACAAGTAAACTGGAGACCATACAAAAACGAAAATTATTATCTCACCCTTCAATGGTTTGTTGGGTATACAGAAAGTTTGATCGATTATCAGGAACACAGGAGTATGGTACGTATTGGCTTTACTATTAAACCTGAGAACATGGGTATTTTTTAGATAAAAAAATAAAGCGTGATATACTTTTTTATTCAGTAATATCATTAGTAAGATTTAAATCCTTTCAATATGTGAAAGGATTTTTTTTTGTTAATTTTTCACTTTTAAAAACTATCTTTTTTTAGTAAAATTAACTTTTTTGCCAAAAAACATAAAATTATAAACTTTCTTTTCAAAATACCTATATTATGTATTTCATCGTGTTAATTTGTATTTCATCGATTTCACAGGTAGTGTAAATTGGAAATTAATACATATATTCGCCAAAATTTTTTTGGATGAAAGTACTATTACACTTATTAATATTTTGTTGTTTTTTTAGCGGTGCAGTTTATGCACAAAATGAAACCAATATTACTTACGGGCTCAAGTTTGGCGGGCTATTTTCTAAAATAAGCAATTTGCCGGAAAGCATTAAAGGAAGAGACAATACTTTCGACAATAGCGTGATGGAAAGCAAAGGTGCTTACGGATTAGAAGGCGGTTTTTTCTTAAACTTCAAACTTTATGATACCCGGGTTGCCATACAACCTGAAATTTTATTCAGACAATCAGGCGAAACAGTAAATTATCATGATGCAACAGGCAAAGAATTTGAGCTTGGTTTGCATTATGCTTATCTGCAAATTGGAGCTTTGTACAAAGTATACCCATACGAAGGTTTGAATTTAGGTTTTGGAGCTTTCTACGGAATCAGTTTATCTGCCAATAATGTAACCTATAAATCCAACGAAGCCGGAGGAATGTATGATGTAGCCACAAGACAATTTTATAAAGACGGTCTTGATGGTACAGATGATTTCTCATTATGTTTTGCCGTAGGTTACGAACTGCATAAAAGTATCCATTTTGATTTACGTTACTACCTGGGTGTAAAAGATGTAGTAAAAAGTAATTCTTCCTCCTTTCAGTTTATCGAAAATCAAAACAAAAGCAGTGTTGTATGTTTTTCTTTAGGCTATAGTTTTCATCAATGGTAATTTCAATAAAAAAAATGAAAAAAATTATTTTGCTTCTTCTATTAGTAAGCACAAAATCGTTGTTTGCACAAGGTGACAGAGAGATTACCTATGGTCTTTTTGCCGGCGGAATTTATTCTAAAATGTCTAATCTTCCCGATGTCATTGTTCCAAAAGGAATTTATGAAGGATATACGCTAGCCGAAGAAGGTAAGTTTGGAGCAACGGCAGGTCTGGTAATCAACTGGAAATATCCGTATGCCAAAGTGAGTATACAAACAGAGATTTCATATTCAGGACAGGGAACAGATTTAAATTATGAAGACATAAAAGGACTTAAATACAAAATGACTTTTGGCTATAGCTATCTAAATGTTGGGGCACAGTTTAAATATTATCCTGTTGAAGGTTTTTATTTAGGAGTTGGTCCGTATGTAGGTTTTAATATTGCCAGTGATAATATTAAATACAGTTCTAATAGTCAGGAGATTTTTGGCAACTCAGGAGCTTATTTCGAACCCGATGCCAATGTGCAAAAAGTACTGAAAGAGTCCTTAACCGGTAAAAATTATTTTTATGGAATGCTTTCTGCAGGATACGAGTTCAATTCAAAACTTTCTATAGGAGCGCGTTATACCTTAGGACTTACAGATGCGCTGGCAACAGAGGAAAACGGACATCGTTATAGCGAGAACAAAAACAAAATCAATAGTATTTCATTGATAATTGGTTATTCTTTTGACTTTGATGATTTAGCTAATTTCTAATCATCGCCCCCATCCTTAAACTTAGGAAATTATGTGTAAAAAGATTTTTTGTATACCTGTTTTTATAGCTTTATTAATGACCAATGCGATCTTTTCTCAGCAAAAAGCAGTGCCGGGATTAGTAGAAGAACCACAGTTTTGGATTAAATCCAGAAGCAGTGGTGATGCTTATTATTGGGAAAACCTCACAAAAAAGGAAGCAAAAATATCAGACCGAAAACATAATGGAGCTATTTTTAATTTTAATCCGAGTATTGTTTTTGATACCAAACAAGATTCGTTGATTTTACCTCTGGGGACAGAAAGTAAAAGAAAGCAAACTTTGTTTATGGTTTATAAAGTAAAAGACAGTTTAAAAGAGCAATTTTTATGGACAATAAACGATCCTAAAAAAACACTTTCTGTAGCGACCAATAAACGTTTGGTCGATCTAAAAAAATATTCCTATCAATCGTATCAGGAAAAAATAAAACCGCATAAAGCCAACATTCATTTTTTTCAGCAGAATGTTACCGATAGTCTTGCAAAGTTATCTTCATTAACGATAGGGCAAAAGTCCAAACTTGAAAAATTACCACCCGAAGAATTTAAAGGAAGCATAAGCGAAATTCTGGTGTACAACAGAGTATTGTCAGGTTTTGAAACCCAAAAAGTAGCAAGTTATTTAGCCGTTAAATATGGTATTTCGCTTTCGCAGTTTGATAATAAAAATTACCTGAACAGTAAAGGACAGACCATTTGGGACATCAATCAGCATAAAGGATTCGAAAATTCGATTACCGGAATTGGCCGTGATGATGCCAGCGGATTATTGCAGCCCAAAAGCAGTAATATGGCAGAAGAAGGATTTTTGACCATTGGATTAAAAAGTAAATCGAATATAATTCCGGATAATTTTTTTGCATTCTGGAGCGATAACGGAAAAAATCTTCTGGTAAAAAAACAAGAACAAGGCGAGCCAATCGGGATTGCAAGAGAGTGGCAATTGGATTTTGCAAATCCTGCGGATTTGAGTCTGGACTGGAGTTTTAATCCAAATTTTATCAAAGGGACTTTACCCAAAGACACCTATTACTGGTTATTAGTCGATTACTCAGGCAAAGGAACATATGACGAAAAAGATTCCGAATACATTCGTCTGGCAAGTACTTCGAGTACAGAAAAATTGGCGCTGAATGATTTCAATTGGGACAAACAAAAATCTGGCAAAGCCAAATTTACGCTGAAAGTAGCCCCCGAGATGTTTAGCAGAGTCTGGATTACCGAAGCCACTTGTGGAGTTACAGGATCAGGAGGTTTAAACTATAGCATAGAAGGCGGTGAAGCACCGTTTACTGTTACCGTAAAAAAAGAAGGAAGTGATGTTGTAGTAAAACAATGGAACCAGGCAGCAAAAAGTACGACAGGATTACAGCTTTCATCAGGAACTTATGATTATATCGTTCGTGACGGAAAAGGGAATTTGTACTCAGAAACTGTTTTTATAGCAGATAAACAAGGAACATTTCCAAATCTGAAATCTGATTATCTGTTAAAAGATGGAAACGCCCTGACACTTGATGCAAGTGCCGGTTTGCCAACAGGTAATTATGAATACCAATGGTTTTATGAAGGTGATTTTATAGATAACAATCCTAAAATACTAATCGATCAGCCCGGTATTTATGAACTTCGACTATTAAATGGTCAGGAATGTAAAACAGCCACTAAGATTGCAGTTACCTCTGACGGAAAAGAAATAACAGATTCAAGCGTATTGATTTTATATCCAAATCCTACCATAGACGGTCGTTTTTCGGTAGCAATGCAATTTCCCAAAAAGACCAATGCAACCATCACAATTTATAGTCCCACAGGAGCACTGGTGAAACAAAAACAATTCACGCAGATAGAAACTTATTTGTATGAAGATGCTATAAAAAATGCTGCCGGAATGTATTTGGTAACAGTAAATTCAGATTTTGGAACTAAAACTTTCAAAGTTATTGTGAAGTAATTCAGGTCTGTTTGTCAATAGATTACACGAATTAGAGATTGAAAGAATTGAAGAAATAGATGGATTGTCCATAATCGATTACCCCGCTTTATGAAAAATAAAATTATAATACTGGTTTTTTTAATAGGTTCGTTTTTGTTTGCAGCCAATTTTGGCCCATACAAGATCGTTTCTTTATTTACTCAAACTACTCCAGAAAAGGAACTGACTGTCTCAAAATCAGACTCTATTACAGTTCTTAAAAACGAAAATAAAAACACAAAGTCATTTAGTGCAGATATTTCCGAAGGAATTATTGGTGTAATGGATGAATCTGATGTTGATGATGCTTATGATAACGTCTTTCATCTCAAGGTAGATGTTTTACCATCAAATGACGAAAGTGCCTATTTAGAATATGAATTGTATGGTTACGATCAGGCAGCATCGATTTCAAGAAGTTTAAACAATGAGCCTAGTATTGGAGGACAATTTTTATCCCAGAATAAAAACTGGAACAAACAATCCGAGCTGCTTTCAGAAAAATCATTGCGAGAAGGAGATAATGTTTTATTATTTACCGCTCCCGAGGGAATTTCGAATTCATACCGAATTAAAAATGTTAGAATTGTTTATAAATCTGCCATTCCTTCTAATCATTTTACTTTATTACAGTCAGGCAATAAGCTTTACATAAAAGGTACTAATTTTCCATCCCAGATAAAAAAGATGAGTATTGGCGGAATTTCGATTGATCTCAATCAGCCGGAATTCGAATTGGTTTTAGAAAGCTCAACTGCAGGAAAAACTATTCTTGTAAGCAAAGAAACGACAACAGGAGTACTTATAAATGAGCATTTAGAGGTAAATCAGTTTTTAAAAGTAGATAGTTTCAGACCTTTAGAAAATGCAAAAGAAAGAATCACAAAAATAATTCATTTTCAAACCGAAAATAAATTAGCGTACAAAGATTTTCTTGCTGTTTTTCCGGTTGGAGCTTTAAAAAATGATGTTTCGGTCTCCGTAAGTGCTTTACGAAAAATTGATATTGCACCATTAAACGCTGCAATGGTCAATGTAACAGGAGCAAATGCAGGATTCAGATTATTGCCACACGGAACCGTCTTCGATAAAGCAGTGACTTTATCATTACCGTACGACAAAAAAACAATTCCCGAAGGTTATACAGAGAAAGATATCAATGTATTTTATTTTGATGAAAACAAAAGATTGTGGCAGGAAGTGACCAAAGATTCATTAGATATTAAACAAGGAATCATCAAGGCAAAAACCACCCATTTTACTGATTTTATTGCCGGAATCATCAAAATGCCGGAATCTCCGGAAACTTCCGGTTATACACCAACAAGCATCAAGGATCTAAAAGCGGCAAGTCCGTTAGTTGGAATTCAGTCAATCGCACCACCTTCGGCAAATGGCAGAGGAACGGCAAGTACCGGATTTTCTATTGTGATTCCAAACGGAAGAGGAGGGATGCAGCCTTCATTTAACCTGCAATATGACAGCGATGGCGGACATAGCTGGGCAGGTATGGGCTGGGATATTTCAGCACCGGCAGTAAGCATCGAAACCCGTTGGGGAGCACCAAGATACGATGCTGCCAATGAAACAGAGACTTATGCGATTGCCGGAGAACAATTAATCCCGAACTCACACAGAACCGAATGGGTAGGCAGAACAACAGACAAACAATTTTACCCAAGACGCGAAGGTGCTTTTCAGCAAATTATCCGTAAAGGATCATCCCCTAAAAATTATTATTGGATTGTAAGGGACAAAAGCGGAGTTGCCAGTTATTATGGAGGAACTGCTTCAGGACTTTCGAGTGGAGGAATATTGCAGGATGCATCCGGAAATATTGGGCATTGGGCACTTTGTCTTCAGGTTGATCTAAAAGGAAATACAGTTGAATACGAATACGATAAAAAAGACGGCGAGCTCTATCTTAAAAAAGTATATTATACAGGATTTGGCAGTACAAAAGGAAACTACAACGTAACTTTTGTAAAAAACGGAGATTTAGGCGAAGCCAATCGTCCTGATGTACAAGTTTCGGCAAGATTAGGTTTCAAGCAACTGAACAATCAGTTATTGCGAAAAATCGAAGTCCGCTACAAAAGCGATATGGTACGTAGCTATGAACTGAAGTATAAAGAAGGCGCTTTTAAGAAAACATTGCTTGAATCGATTTCAGAATACGACTCAGAGTCTAAATTGTTTTATACTAATACGCTGAATTATTTCGATGATATTCGTGATGCTTCGGGGAAATATAATCCTTTTGGACCAGAACAGAATTGGAGTGTGCCGGATGACCACTTAAAAAATAATATCTTGCCTAATATAGATATTTCCGGTAAACATACGCTGGGCAATAGTTCGAACGGTAAATCAGCCGGGGTTAATTATCGAATTGGAGTTGGATTATCTGCCGATTCTGGAAATTTTAAGCAAAATACTGTAGGGGCGCACGGAGGAAACAGTTGGGGATCATCTGAAACTATTGTTACCCTGGAAGATTTAGATGGTGATCAGCTTCCGGACAAAGTATTTAGAAAAGGAGATAATGTTTATTACCGAAAAAATCTTTCGAACCAGGGAATTAATGGTTTTGGTGAAATTCAGGAAATCTCATTAAATAATATAGGAAACTCATCCAGTAAAACTTTTAATTGGGGAGTAGATTTAGTTATAGGATATTCAAAAGTTAGTGCCAGTGTTGGTTTTGATAAGCAATATACAAATAGCAAAACCAAAAGTTATTTTATGGACTTTAACGGTGACGGATTAGTTGACTTTGCCAATAACGGGCAGGTTTATTACAACCGTTTAGTTAATGGAATTCCAACTTTTAAAACTAGCAGTACAGGTACACCTTCACCAGTTTCGGGAGATGGAGAACTTAGTCTGAGTTTTCCGACACCTGCAATGACTTTCGAGGAGATGCAGATTAAAAATCCGCTGCATGATGTGGTTCGTATGTGGCAAGCACCAGTAACCGGACAGATCAAAGTTTCTCATACCTATGAATTACAAAAAGATTTATCAAAAGAAAGAACGGAATATCTAACCAATGATGGAAAAGATAAAGCCGATGGTGTGCAATTGTTTTTTCAACAAGGAAATAGTTTAGTATGGAAACAAGCTATTGACGCAAAAGATTATAATAGTAAAACTAAAGAAGATGTAATTACCGTAACAAAAGGTGAGAAGCTGTTTTTCAGGGTAAGTTCTGTGATGGATGGAAGTTTTGATCAGGTTTTGTGGAGTCCAAAGATTTCGTATATCACAGTAAATGACAATACAGGCAGTTTATTGCCAATAGATGATGATGCTGTAGATGCCAACTTATATTCACTGAAAAATTATGATGCCGAAAAAGACTTTGTAAGCAGTACAAATTCGGGCTTATTAGTTTCAGCCGGTACAATTTCTTTTGCGGGAACTTTTGTAAAACCTATTACATCAGATCATGTAACCCTTCGAATATTTAGAAAAAATCTGGATACCGGAGCAGTTGAAACAGTACTATTTGAAAAGCAGTTTAAAGCAAATCAAGCTGTTAATTTTAATATGAGTAGCATTGGAGTATTAAATAACAATGCAACTTCGCAGATTCGTTTTGTTTTAGAAAGTCAGACAAATGTAAATTGGAACACCATTACTTTTAATCCTTCGATAAATATGCCAGCTGTGGCACCTGCTGTATCTGAAAATAAGAAAATAGATGTGTATTTGCAACGTTATAAAAAACGACTGGGAAATTATCTTATTGAGAAAAAAGTTGCTACTATTGATGGAATTCTATCCCTTAATTTAGCAGCTACTGATCTTGATTTAATCCCTGGATTTAATCCTCTTAAAGCAAAATTAAATGGCAATGTAACCATTACGGCAAAGCAAAATAACCAGTTAGTAGCCAGAAAATATTATAAAATGGTAAATGCCGTTTTACAGGAAGATTTGACAATTTTAGAGCCGGTAGCAGATTTTTCAAAAGTTATAAACGGATTACCAATTGATTTGGAAATTAGCGTTCCGGAGTTGGAAAGTAATGAAATAACTCAATATTGTGCTGCTCTTTTCCAAATGCCAGTTTATTTAAATGTACTTGGTGATTTTGCTGCAATCTGGTCTGCAGATACAAATAGATACGCTGTTTATTCGCCATTTTTTGCTGAAGAATTACAGTTAGGATTAGGGCACAGAGAATGGGGCGGATTTGTTATTAATAATACAGGAACTTTTGCTTCTGATGTAGTAGCGGTGTCGCAATTAAAAACATCTGATGCTTATAATGCAGAGCCAAATTTAGATCCTGAAAACCAATCAGAAACTGAGCAGCAGGGTTATGATATTGCAAAAGTCTACTTTGTAGCTATGCAGAGCATATATTCTAAAAATAATATGACTGGTCTGGAAGAAACCACTTTTATCGACAGCAGATTTATGGGAACTTCGCGTCTCGGAGAAGATGATATTGCCTCTTATTTTGATGCAAGTCTGCCAAGTCTAGACGGTGGAGGAACTATGGCATTAAACATCTTAAGTGAGAACGAAAGTACCAGTTATTCTGCCGGACTAAAAGTAGGACCACTTGGACCGGGAGGAAGTAAAGGAACAGGAAAAAGTTATGTTACTCAGACTATGGCTGATTTTAACGGTGACCGTTTTCCTGATTATGTTCGTGGAAAAGAGGTACAGTTTACTTCTCCGATAGGAGGAATAAGTAATCAAAAAGCCGAAATTTACAATTACAGTCATGGAGAGAGTAAATCAGATGGTATTAGTTCTGATGGAAGTTATTCTCATGGTTTTACAAAAACGGTTCAGAAAATGGTAGCTGTTTCAGATAGTAATTGCTCAATGGTAAATGAGCTTAGATCTGTACAGGAATCAATAGGTATTTCGGCAACTATGTCATTATCCGGTAATATGGGAACCAATGAAGATGAGTCTCAGTATATGTATATTGATATCAATGGCGACGGACTTGCTGACAGAATCAAGAAAACTGGAGAAGTAGCTTTAAATTCAGGTTATGGATTTTTAGCCGAAGAAAAATGGAATTTTGATGGTATTGCAACGGGTTATTCTGAGAATTGGGCCATAAGTCCTTCTAGCGGAATGTCATACAAATCAGGTTCATTTACTGGTGGATTCAATTTTGGAAAAGGAACTGATAATTCAAAGACTTTAATGCTTGACGTTAATTCAGACGGACTTACCGATAAAGTGATTTATAGTGGTGGTAAAATGATGGTCGCTTTAAATATGGGTGATAGTTTTATGGCACCAGTTGAGTATCCTAAGTATTCAAGAATGAATGAAAATAATAGTACGAATTACGGACTTAGTACAGGTTTTAGTTATGATATTCCTATTTTCTTGATTAGAATTACCCCTAGTCTGGGTGCTTCTGCAGGTTTCAGTACTTCTCGTACCGAAGCTACTTTTAACGATATGGATGGTGACGGAAACCTGGATTACGTACTTTCTGATGATGAAGATCATTTGGTAGTTCGCCTATCCAATATTAAGAGAACCAATAAACTGAAAGGAGTAACCAATGGCGCAGGTAACAGCTATGTGGTAGATTACGAATTAGTAAAACCAAGCTACGAAAATCCTTCGGCCAAATGGGTTTTACAATCCGTTGATGTTTTTGACGGTCACGTGGGTGATGGGATTGATCACTCATTAGCAAAATTTAGATATGAGGGCGGATATCATGATCGTCGAGAAAGAGAATTTTACGGTTTCGGAAAAGTAATTGAAGAGCAAATTGATGCTGCCGATAATTCAGTTTTCTTAACTACTGTTCAGGAATTTTACAACCAGGATTATTTCCGTAAAAATCTTTTAAAAAGAAGTTATACGTTAGATAAAAACAACAAAATGCGTCAGGAAGGTGAAAACGAATATAGTTTTACAGATGTAGTGACACAGGCAAGTGTTGCTGTTTCAGAGTTGAATTTACCATCATGTGATGCTAAACGTATTTTTGTGGGAATGATTCACGCCAATCAAAAAGTATACGAAGGCGGAAGCGATTATCTCGAAACCAATAGATTTAACACCTATGATGCCAACGGAAATATCACACAATACGAGGATTTAGGAAACGGTAGCGCAGCTAAAAAAGTAACAGCAAAAATTAGTTATTATGAAAGCAGCACGCCTTACTATGGCGGAATACCAAAACAGTTAGAAGTGTTTACTAGCGAAGTTTTACGCCGTAAAAGAACCACAACCATCAACACCACAACAGCTGAAGTTATTCAGGTAAAAAATTACAGCGCGGCAGATAAAATTGCAATTACAGATTTAGCCTATGATACTTATGGGAATCTGCAGAAAATAACAGGCCCTGCCAATCACAAAGCACAGCGTATGACATTGGATTATACGTATGATCCGGAGAATCATCAGTTCATGACAGAGATCAAAGATGCATTTGGATACCAAAACAAAATGGAATACAATTATCGTTTTGGTATACCTATAAAAACAACCGATCGTAATGATCAAATTACACTTTATACACTAGACAGAATAGGTCGTATTGCAACTATAAGAGCACCCTACGAAATTGCCTCCGGAAAACCATATACAATCGCGTATGAATATTTCCCGGAAGCCAAGGTACCGTATGCTAAAACCAAAAATTACGATCCGGAACTTGATAAGAATATTGAAACTTTTACATATGCTGATGGATTAGGAAGAGCTTTGCAGGTAAAGAAAACGGCCAGTTTGTTTACAGCAGCAGGAAGTGCAGATCAGGAAGCGCAAATTGTTTCCGGAAAAATTATTTATGATGGATTAGGTAGACAAATAGTAAGTTATTATCCAACCACAACCACAACAATTGATAATAATTTTAGCACCGAAATATCAGATATAACGCCAACTAGAACTGAATATGACGAAGTGAGCCGTGCAGTAAAAGTAACATTGCCGGACGGAAGTAAAAATACAATGGCTTTTGCCTTAGAAAATTATGATGGTCTAACAGTATTGCATGCTACAAAAACTGATGCCTTAAATAGAACAAGCCAAACCTATACAGATGCAAAAGGTCAGAGTTTATTAAGTATGCAAAATGATTTGATGACTAAGTTTGAAACTAATGCATTAGGAGAAATGATTAAAGTAACCGATGTTATGGATCATATCACCAAAAGTAGTTACGATTGGCTAGGCAGACGTGTTGAGTTTACCCATCCTGATGCAGGAACTATAACAATGCAGTATGATTTAGCAGGGAACTTAATAAGCCGTATTACACAGGATATTAAAAATACAGTTTCAAATGGAGGAGCGATAGAATATATTTATAATTACAACCGTTTAGAAACCATTAAATACCCTAAAAATCCGCAGAATAATGTGCAGTATAATTATGGTAAAGCCGACGGAACCGCATCACGTCGAGGAAGGCTATGGTTTTTACAGGATGCCAGTGGCGGACAGGAATTTTTCTACGGAAAATTAGGCGAAGTAGAAAAAGAAATTCGTACACTTCGTATCACTCCAACTGATATTCAAACCTATATTTCGCAATACGAATATGATACCTGGAACAGGATCCAGAAAATGACCTATCCGGATGGAGAGGTAGTAAACTATACCTATAACCGTGCAGGGAATCTACAAAGCATGCAGGGGAAGAAAGAAAGCCACACCTACGATTACATCAAACAACTGAGTTATGACGAATTCGAACAGCGCAAATATTTAAAGTACGGTAACGGTACAGAAACCAATTATACCTATGATCCTGTAATGCGCAGATTACAGCAATTGCAGGTAAAAAGTGCTGCGAGACAAGTCATGAATAACTCGTATAGTTATGATCTGGTAGGTAATGTTTTAGGGATCAAAAATAGTGCGCCAGTTGTAAACAATACACTGGGCGGGACTTCGGCTCACGAATACCAATACGATGATTTTTATCGATTAAAATCAGCAAAAGCAACCTATCAGGGCGAGTTTACAAAGGCAAGTTATGAGCTGAATATGAGTTATAACAAGATGCACAATATCACGACTAAAAATTTAGTGCATACGATAAACAACGAACAAAAAGGCTATGTGTTAGATTATAATTATGATAACGAATTACATCCTAACGCACCAAGCAAAATTGTTGAAGCAGGAAAGACAGAACCGCGACAATATGTGTATGATGGCAACGGTAATCCTACGTATTACGAAGAAACTCCCCCTTCGGGGGCTGGGGGGCTAAGTTTCAGAAAAATGACCTGGGACGAAGAAAACCGTTTGTCAGGTATTAACGATAACGGAAGAATTCACCAATATACATACGACGCAGCGGGAGAAAGAATAATAAAAAGCTCAGGAGATTCTCAAAACGTAGCGATTAACGGAGAAACTGCGGCAACCATTGTGCATACGGATGATTATACAGGTTATATATCTCCTTATTTCGTAATAAGTAAAGGAAAATTTACCAAACATTATTTTGACGGCGCAGGACGTATCGTGAGCAAGTTAGGAAACGGAACTTTTGCACAACCTCTAAAATTAACAGCGGGAGGAATCAATTATAGTAAACTAACAGCCGAACAGCAGAAGGCATTAGATATGTATGTAAAAAGTTTAGGCGTACCTCCGGGACCGCCAACGCAACAGGGTATTTATGCCACACCAGAGTTTACAGGTAATCCGTACCCAAGTGAAGTAATAAAACCTGTTGAAGAAAATCAGGAACCACCTGAAGGTTGGCCAAGAAATCCGATTTTTAATGCTCCGGGCGATGTGCCGGGACCACCGGTACAATTTGGTCCCCCTGTAGAACCTACAACCATAAAACCTGGAGAAGGATTTACAGGAATTGGTTTACCAGAGAAGGATATTTTTTATTTTCACCCTGATCATTTGGGAAGTACTTCGTATATTACAGCAAAAAACGGAAGTATTAGCCAGCATGTCGAGTATATTGCCTTTGGAGAGGTTTTATTTGAGGAGCATTCCAGTTCGTTTTCTAGTCCTTATTTGTTTAATGGGAAAGAGTTGGATCGTGAGACGAATCTGAGTTATTACGGCGCTAGGTATTTGGATATGAAGACCTCGCTTTGGTTGAGTGTAGATCCACTAGCAGAATCAACCCCAAATTGGACTCCGTACAGATATTGTTTTAACAATCCTGTTAATTTAGTAGACCCAGATGGCAGAAAAGAGTATGATGATGATTATACAGGTAAGCTCGAAAAAGGTGATTGGTTACGAAAGGATCGATTAAAAAATACTGATGTTTGGAAAAGTGCCAATAAGTATAATTTGAAACAAAATGATGGATATAAAGAATATAAAACAATTTCTCAAAGGACGGATTTTTATGGATGGTTTCAATCAGAAACCGAATCTAAAGGATTTGAAACAGTATGGGCAGGTGCGGCATATATTATAGCGCAACAAATGTCTATTACTGAAAATGTTTTGATTAGTTGGAAACTTTCTAGTGATGAATTAAAATTTGCTCAAGATGGTAATAAAGCAATTTTTGAAGATGTGTTTGATAATTTAAGGGATTTGATTGATGGGCCAGCTCTTAAAGGTAATGATGCAATCAATTGGGATAGAGCCACTTTAACTCATGAACAGCGTGATGTGGTGGACCCGATTTATAAAAGACAAAGTAAAGCTACTTTAGGTACGCTTTCTGATATGGCAAAACAAGAAGGATTATTTTCATTGGGAGTAATTTTCGGTAATACCCCAGAATTACAATTTGAAGGAAATCTAATGAATTGGAAAGAAAGGTATGATCATGGTATGAAAAAAGCTGTACCTTATTATAAAAAGTGTGGAAGTTTAGGCGGTTGTAATCCTTTAATTAAAAATGGAGGAGCAGTAAGATTCACAGCATTTTAATTTTTAAATTATGAGATATTATATAACAATTTTTATCATGGTAGTATTACTATTATTATTCTATAAATTTTTCCAATTGGATACTAAAACAACTATTTCTAATTTTAATAAAGTTGACAATTATATTTGTTATGTTGCGGAGGATACCATATTGGTTGTTAAAGATTTGAATGATGAAAAAGTTTTAGAAAAAAATCTCTCTAATAGTTTTGGTTATAAGCCTTTAATTTTTAATGATAAGATATTTTTTTCAGAATCAAACGATGTTATTTGTTGTTGGGATCTAAAAACTAAAAAGGTTTTATGGAAACAGAAAACCCCAAATATTGTAAAGGCTATCATCAAATTAAATGAAAAAACAATTTTAATTAATATTAAAAATTATGGTTTTATGGTTTTTAATAGTGAACATGGTGAAGTTTTGTATAATATTTTACGAAATAAAGATGATTGCCATAGTCCAGACTTATCTCCTTACCCAGTTATTGTTGACAACAATAATTTTTACATCTCAAATTGGAATTGTAACTCTATATCTTCATTTGATATTTCCAACGGTAAAGTATTATGGAGTAAAAAACTAGAAGATGGAATTTATACATCATTACTTTATGAAGATTACATATTTTTAGGTTTTAATAATTCATATGAAAATGGCGGAGCATATTTAGTAGAAAAAGAAACAGGAATAGTAGTTTTTAAAAAACAATTATTGTTTGAAGAGAGGTTAAAGCCGCTTATAAAAAATAATAAAGTATTTTTTTATACCTATGATAAGAAACTCAATGAATTTGATTTTAAAACGAGGACAGATAAAGTTGTGGGCAAATTTACTTCGTCAGATGATATAAGTGGAGGTCAAATGTATTTAATTGATAATAATATTTTTTTCCAGGATTCTAATTTTGATGTTTTTAAATTTAATTTATTGAATTATAAAAAAGAGTTAATAGGAAAATCAGATTTTGGCGGCATTGAAGAAGTATATAAAAAAAATAATCAGGCAGTAATAGTTTTTCCTGACAATTCACGTCTAATAGTTGAATTATAAATTGGTAATTTATCTATACTAAGTATTCTTAGTAGAAGTACGGATTGAAGGTTTGATAGGTGAAATTTTATTACCAATAGTTTTTGCTTACTTTGAGAACAATTTTGTAAAATGTTTTAGGGGTTATACGAAAAGCTGATAATTTATTAGAGGTTTTGCTGATTGACTTTGCATTAGCAAAGAGAATCTACAAAGAGTAGAATAAAAATGACAACCTCACATTGCTGTGAGGTTTTTTTATAAATCTATAACTTAAAATTGTGGGTCATGTGATAAGTATTTCAAAAAAAAGATTATTATTAGCATATCGATCATGAGATTTGAAAGTAAAAAATACCTCACTATAAAAACACATATATCTTGTATATATAAGATATACAATAATTATTATAGCTCTTTTTTTATTTCTATCATGCAAAAATAAAGATGAAGAAATTGGAAGGCCAGATCCTTATATATTAACAGAAAAAAATATTTCAGAAGATTGTAGTGCTTATCAAATGCGTTTTAAAAAAGGCAAATATATTTTAAATTTTGCTTTATCAGGAACTTGCAAAAAAATAAAAGCTGAAGACTATGTGAAAAGAGTATTCTAGATATTTAAAATTTTATAATGATAGTTTAGTCCTTAGAAAAGGATTTATTTTAGTTCAATATTATGGAATTCATTCCAATATAAAAGATTTTCAGGATTCTATAATAAACAACACAAAAAGAAATTTTAAAACTCATATGTCTTTAATATGTTCTGATGATGAGTGTTTTACGATTAAAGTTGGGATGTAGCTGTATCTGACTGAGGTCTTCTTTAATGATTAGTATATTACAGAAATCTATAATGATTAGAATAAAAGAAAGCCTCACAATTTTGTGAAGCTTTTAAATTATTTACAAAATCAAAAAAACAATTATATCTGTGTTTTTTTTATAAGAATGATCTTATGTTTTAGGAAACGCTTCGTATCTTACAACGAGAAACAGAAGTATTAGCCAACACATGGAGTACATCGCCTTTGGTGAGGTATTGTTTGAGGAGCATTCCAGTTCGTTTAGTTCGCCTTATTTATTTAATGGAAAGAAACTTCATCGCGAGACAAATCTTAGTTATTATGGGGCTAGGTATTATGACGATTGGAGCAATA
This sequence comes from Flavobacterium sp. NPDC079362, assembly GCF_050267765.1. Taxonomy (NCBI): domain Bacteria; kingdom Pseudomonadati; phylum Bacteroidota; class Flavobacteriia; order Flavobacteriales; family Flavobacteriaceae; genus Flavobacterium; species Flavobacterium sp. NPDC079362. The sequence continues at coordinate 58,610 of NZ_JBNNFM010000030.1, forward strand.
TCTGGTATGGTGTTGATAGGATGTCGGAGAAATATCCTCATGTTGGCGCTTATGTTTTTTCCTTTAATAATCCGGGAGCAGTAGTGATTTCTACAGGAGGAGCTGTGACTGCAGGATATGGTGCAGGCATGGGAACAACTGCTGCAATTAACTTAGTCAAAAATTTAGCAGCTCTTAAAAAGTTAGGAGTTGATTTAATGCAAACTGAAAATACATCTGGAGGTGGAAGAGGATCTAATAATAGCACTGCTGATTACGAAGCAGTAGGTGAGATCATACAGTAATAAATAATAATGGAATACAACTTACGCGGTAGACTCTAAAAATCCGAAGGAAAACAGTAAGGGAGTATGTTTTAAAACAGAAAAAAGAGTTGATTGGATATTTCGGTTCGATTTGTGCCAGTGATTTCGGTCGGACCGTGCCACCCATTTCGGTGAATTTGTGCCACTATTTCGGTTTGAATAGTGCCACTATTTCGGTTCAATTTGTGCCACTCGGTTAATAAGTCATAGTTTTCCGGTTCGATTTGTGCCACTTTGAAAGATTAAAATCAGCTACTATCTTGTTGTTATCTAAAGCAATACGATATGGCTAATAAACTTGATCCTATGGACTTAAAACAAATCATTACTTTACATTTGGACGGTTATAGCAATCGTAAAATTGGAAGTACATTAGGTATTTCTCGCAATACTGTAAATACTTATATGCAGCTTTTCGAAGGCTCTAAATACTCTTTAGAACAGTTGCTGACGTTGGATATTGAACAACTATCAGAGCTCTTTTCTAGCTTTACGACAGTAGACACTCAAAGACATAACTCTTTAATGCTCTATTTTGAGACGGTTAATAAAGCTCGGAATCATCCTGGATTTACTTTTCTATATCATTATGCTCAATATGCTCAGACAGTAGCTAATCCCTACAGCTACACACAGTTTATGGAGCATTATAACCGGAAATATAAAGAAGAAAAAGGCTCTATGAAGTTAGAGCATGAACCTGGTAAAGAGATGTACATTGATTTTGCAGGTAAAAAACTCTCATATATTGATCAAAACACAGGAGAAATTATATCTGTAGAAGTTTTTGTGGCTATACTTCCTAATAGCCAATATACCTATGTGCAAGCCTGTCCGAGTCAGAAGAAAGAAGATCTTATTATATGCTGTACTAATGCGCTAAACTTTTATGGAGGTGTTCCCTTGGCAATAGTCTCCGATAACTTAAAATCAGCTGTATCTCGCGCAAGTAAATATGAATCACAAATAAACAGAAGCTTTAAAGACTTTGCTAGCCACTATAACTGCATAGTCAATCCAACTCGTATTTATGCTCCCCAAGATAAGGCGTTAGTGGAGAACGCAGTACATCTTGTCTACCAAAGAATTTACTACCCAATCAGGGAGATGACTTTCTTCTCTTTAGAAGAGCTCAATGCAGAGCTACGACGTATGCTAATCACTTACAACCAATTACTTTTTCAACGTAAAGAAGCAAGTCGTGTAGAGCTCTTTCAATCTGTGGAAAGACAATATTTAAAAGCATTACCCTGTACTACTTATCAAATAAAGGATTATAAAAGAGCTAAAGTTCAGAAGATAGGTTATGTGTATTTCTCACCTGACAAGAGTTATTATAGCGTTCCTTATCGCTACATAGGCCATCATACAATGATTCACTACACCAATACTTCAGTAGAGATCTATTATAATCATTTACGCATTGCAATACATAAACGAAACCCGAAAAAAGGGAATTACAATACAATTAAGGAACATTTATCCAGTACGCATCAAAGCTATACCAGTTGGAGTCCTGAGTATTTTAAAAATCAAGCAGCTCCACATGGTGTTCATTTAGTCAAATGCGTAGAGAAGATTCTGTGTAATGTCGATTACCCTGAGATTGGATACAAGAGGGTGATTGGCTTAATACAACTACACAAGAGTTATGGATCACAAAGACTGGATAAAGCTTGTGAGATTGCATTGAATGCTAATGTTGCAACCTACACCCATATCAAAAACATCCTGCGTCATAATATGGATCTCAAAGAAGCTATGTTCCAAGAACTAGACGCTAACACTAATCACATCCCAGTACATCAAAACATCAGAGGAGCCTCAGCGTATCAATAAATATTAATCTTAAATATTATAATATGGACAACAATCAAACTATCGAAAAGCTAAAGACCATGAGACTTAACGACATGGCACAGCTACATCACAGTCACATTAAAAACAACACAATGACCTCATTTACTATTGATGAGTACATTGGTTTATTGACGGATCACGAGTATGAAAATAGACAAAATAGAAAAATAGAAAGGCTAATTAAACAGGCTGAATTTAGACAAAGTGCAAGTATGCCAGATGTGAATTATACTCAAAACAGAGATCTAGATAAAAATATGTTTACCCGTCTAGGAACATTGGATTTTATTCTCAAAAAACAGAATGTAATATTAACTGGTTCCAGCGGAGTTGGAAAAAGTTATCTTGCTCAGGCTCTGGGATACCAAGCCTGTTTGATGGATTATAAAGTCTTATATTATAACACTGCTAATCTTTTTAATTTATTAAAAATAAGTAAATTAGACGGGACATACCTA
>NZ_JBNNFM010000031.1:0-56678 GCF_050267765.1 Flavobacterium sp. NPDC079362
GCAATAAATATACAAACAAGATTAATCCTGTTAAGAATAATTTGTTAAGAACAAGACAAAAAAAAGTCGGAAGAAAAATCTTCCGACCATGACTACCTCAAAAGGGCGATTTTTTTTATTCGTTTTCGTCTAGATTTTCATTAAAGGCCGATGGTAATAAAGTTGGAATAAACTTGATCAGTATCGGTAATAATAAACTTCCGCCCGGAAGTAAGAATATGGTCAGTGACGGAATCGTTTTGCAAATATCTAAGAGTTGTTTTTTTACTTTCTTTTTTTCCTTGGCATCCAGATCTCTTGTTGTAGAGTAAGCCAGCAGGATCATTAATTCCTTACTCTGTATAATTTCCTTAACCAGTCTGTTTTTGTTTCTTACAATCAATTTTACAACGCTGTGCGTCATTTGATCGTAAAAGTGTTTTACCGGATTAGAATAATTAAAATATGGAATTTTCTTTTTATGAGTGGTAATAAAGCTATTGGTTGTATCAATACTTTTGGTTACAAAATCATCAGAAACGTTCATCATTGATCCCAATGAATATAAAAAGTAAGACTCTTCATTTTCTACAACACCATCGCTCCATAAAGCCATTCCGGCCATGTCGATTAAATAATATTGTTCGAGTTTATTACTAAAATAATCAAGCTGTAATGTTTCGAGGGTATCAACAGTAACTTTTGAAAATTTTGAATAACGTATCGAAGCTTCAAAAAGTTTAATCAGTAAATCATCGTGTTGCGATTTGATCGTTTTGGTTTTTAAAGCCAAAGCAACAATACCAAGAACAGTTTCTTCGATTCGTTTTAGATACTTTTCAGGAATTGCACCATGTTCCAGATATTGTCTGAAAGCCAGGACATCAATAAACAAAAGGGCATTGGTTACTAAGTGCGAAAAGTTTTTACTGATAATACTATCATTGGTCTGAACCCTTTGATCGATTATGTTTTCTAAAGATAGGGAAGGGGTATCTTTTGGAAGTAAAATTTTGAAGAGATTAAATCCTTCCGGATTCATTTCGTTGTAGAATTTTAAAACTGCGGTAATAAAAACAGTAGGTTCAAATGTTCTTTTTTCTAAACAAAAAACGCCGTATAAAGTATTTAATAGGGCAACTTTAGAAATTTCGGTTTTAAACCAGCCTTTTATAGGAATTGGAATTCGGGAATCAATAGTAATGATATGTCCATAAATAAAACCGGTTTCTCTGACTTTATAGTAAAACGAATCCGTAGTTTCAAAAGGAATTGCTTCTGAGAACTTTTGTTCGCTAAAAAACTTGTCTATCCAACCTGATGCTGATGGGTTAATCATTAACTTTTATTTATAGCTGCAAAGCTATATCTTTTTCTCGTTTTAGGATATATTTTAAATAAAATAACCACTAGATTTTTGTGAAAAATAGTGGTTATTTGTTTTTTTACTTGATGATTCCTGCGCAAGCTACTCTTCCGCCGGCATTTCCGGTAGGCTGAGTTGTAAAATCATCAGTTCCCTGATGTACAATTAAACCTTTTCCAAGAATGTCTTTAGTCTCATCACCACAACCAATGCACCATTCGTCAGTAGTTAATGTTATAGATCCATTACCTTTTGTATCAGCGGTAAAGTTTCCAATATCACCTTTATGATATTCTGCAACACCCCATTTTCCGTGTTTTTTGAAAGTTGGATTCCAGTGTCCGCCAGCAGAACTTCCGTCCGCAGAACTACAATCTGCTTTCTCGTGAATGTGTATAGCGTGAACTCCAGGTTGTAATCCAGACATTTTTGCAACAAATGTTACTTTACCATTTTTCTCCGTAAAAGTAGCTGTTCCTGCAACAGTACTATTGCTTTTTGGTTCCAGGGCGACAGTCAGCGTTTTGCTGTCACTTGATTTTGTACTAGTCTTACAACCAACTATTAAGGCCGTAATTATAGCGAAAGAAACAATTATTTTTTTCATGTGTGAGGCTTTTAAATTAAAGATTAAGTAAATTTAACATAAAATTCCGACATTGATTAACCCTAATCGTTAAAAAAATCCAAAACTATTGGTTGTAATTTAATACCTCTTTAAGTAAACAACCAGAAATTATTGCGTAATTTCGTATAACCTCAAATTCAAAATTCTATAAATAAATGTTTATTATTTTTTAATTTAATATATAAAATTATGAGGAAGAATATTTTAGTTTTGCTTTTTTTAGGAGTTGCCTTAATTTCATGTAATGCTACTAAAACTCAAAAAAATGATTCCGTTTCTAAACTCGACGGAACGTGGGAGCTCAATTATATCAGCGGTCCAAGAATTGCTTTTGATGGTTTATATCCAAACAAAAAACCAACCATAAATTTTAATGTAAAAGAAAATCAGGTTTCAGGAAATAGTAGTTGTAACTCTTTTACAGGAAAACTTGTTGTAACCGGCAATAAAATTGATTTTACGCAGCCAATGGCTATGACCAAAATGATGTGTATGGATGCGCAGCAAGGAGAGCAGGTTTTTATGAGTACGCTGCAAAAAATAACTTCGTATGATGTTACAGATGACGGAAAAACTTTAAACTTTATTTCCGGAGATATTGCCATGATGCGATTTACAAAAAAATAATATTTTCTTTTTTTATTCTATAAAAATATATTTATGAAAACTAAATTATCGCTTTTATTAGTGTTAGTATGCCTTTTAGCTGCTCCTGTTTATGCACAGCAAAAAACGAAGAAAGAATTAAAGGCAGAAAGTGACCTTAAGAAGCAAAGCGAAATTGAAGCTTTGATTGATTCTAAAAACTTTGTTTTCGAAGCGCAAAAAGTTAATCCGCAAGGCGGCAGATTAATTATTCTTAATAATAACAGCTACTTCTTAAATTTCAATACAGAGAAAACAACTTGTGATTTGCCATTTTTCGGACGTGCATTTAATGTTCCTTATGGTGGAGACGGGGGAATAAAATTTGAAGGTGTTCCGGAAAATATAAAAGTCGAGAAAAAAAAGAAAAATTATACTTTGAGAGCAACAGTGAAAGGAAAAGATGATGTTTATGATTTGATATTTTCTATCTTTTTTGATGGTGGAGCAACACTTTCTGTTAATAGCAATAACCGGGTATCAATCTCGTATGATGGAGAAATTAAAGCTCCTAAAGCTGCAGAAACTAAAAAATAAATTTTTTATTTAAGGGCGAATTCCCTAATTAATGGTTTTATTCTGTCTCTTTATAAATATTCGTTTTTTAGCTTGAAATATTTTGTCAGAAAAATTAGTATATTTGATAATGCATGAATCCTTTAATTAGTAACAAATTAAAATTTAAAACTATGAAAAAATTAAGTCTTATTCTTATTATGGCAATTGCCTCGTTTTCATCTTATGCTCAATCTTCGTTTAAGGAAGATATAGATGTTCTGCAAAGTATTTATGGTAAGTCGAAAAGTGATCTTGTAAAACAGTACATGAATTTGTCTGACACGCAATCTGCAGCTTTTACTAAAGTGTATGATAATTATGAAGTCGAGCGTAAAGCGCTTGGACAAACAAAATTTCAACTTATTAATGATTATGCAGTCAATTATGCTACTCTGACCGATGCAAAAGCAGATGAATTGGCAAAAGGAACTTTGAAAAATCATTTAGGATATGAAAAATTATACTCTAAAACTTATAATCAGGCTAAAAAAGCAGTTGGGGCAATAAATGCAGCTAAATTTCTTCAGTTAGAAGTGTATTTGCAAACCATAATTAGAGCTGAGATTCTCGAATCAATTCCTTTCATTGGTGAATTAGACAAATCAAAAGTTTAATCAACTTTTCCTGTAAATAGAAAAACGGCCAGTACTTAAGTATTGGCCGTTTTTTATTGTCTTTTTTTTAATGATTTATTTAGCTGTTTTAACTTTATAAATAGTATCAACCATACCGTCACGAGGCGTATCCAAAGGAAGTTCCCAGAACATGATTCCGCCCAGTTTTTTAGCTTTGGCATATTCAGCTTTTGCTTTTATAGAAGTTAAGTTGTCTCCCGTTGCAAATGTTTTCTCTTTCTCATTGTACCAGTAAGCAGCTTTAGCTTTATCATCCCAGAAATATTTCCAGCCATTTGCTTCTGTATAAGTGTCTGCAAAGCTTTTGAAAGAAACACCCTGAATGTGTTCTCCTGTCTGATATAAACCATTGTTTACGTTTTCTACATTCTTCCAGGTTCTGGTATAAAATGCACCACCAATAACTAATTTTTCAGCAGGAATCCCTTGCTTTAATAAAAATTCAACAGCTCTGTCTGTAGATTCTTCTTTAGGATTTGTACTGTACAAAGGAGTATGATGTCCTGTAACCGTAGAATATCCGTTTACTAAATCGTAGCTCATAATGTTGATACGATTTACTAGTGGAGCAACAGCTTTCCAGTCAACAGATTCATCTAAATATTTTTGGAAGCCTCCTGCAGCAAAACTCAATTCATATTTTTTGCCTAAAGTAGAACGTAAAATTTTGATTAATTCTGTAAAGTTAGGTTTGTCAGCAGCTTGGTATAAATGTCCTGGCAGTCCCTCAATTGCCGGATATTCCCAATCTAAATCTAAACCATCCACTTTAAAATAAGTGCTTACTTCCTTTACTGATTTAGCAAAAGTTAATCTTCCTTCAGCTGTAGAAAATGCCGCTGAACAAGGCTCACAACCTGCCCAACCACCAAGCGAAAGAAGAATTTTAAGCTGTGGATTAGATGCTTTCAAAGAAACTAAATGTTTAATTGTAGTTGAATCTTTAGGAGAATCAACGCTTAGTTTTCCGTCTTTTAAGTGACAAAAACTAAAGATAATCTGATCTAACTTGTTTACTTCGTAATCGTTAATGAGTTTATCATCGCCTGTGTAATAAGCAATGATGTCGATCTTTTTGTTTTTTTGTGCAAATGTACTTGACGTAAAGCTGCACAATAAAATCAGGGCAATCAGGTTAATTTGTTTCATTTTATGTTTTTTAAAGTTTTTAGAATGCTAAATATAGAACTTTTCGAATGAAATATGAACTAAATTGGCAAACAGTCTTAAGCTGATTTGTTACGTTTCTGGTTACAAAAATCAAGTTTATTGTGTTTAAATAGGATTTTTTTTTCTTTTTGACTAAATTTACAATACATCTCTATATAGATTATCAAAGTTATTTTTATAATAAAAAAAACTCCTTTATCTGAATCTAAGATTCAGAACAACTTTTGATAATAAGTGACAAACAATTTTACCATGAATAAAACTAAAAGCTCAAGTGTCTTTCAAACCAATTTTACAAAATCAGTTGCATTACCCAGTTTAGCTATAATTATTGCAATATCATTATTTTGTGTTTTTTTTTCGAAGGATACAGAGCAGGCACTTAATATTGTAAAAGAAATAATATTCAAGAATTTAAGCTGGCTTTATGTATTGCTGGTGACAGTTTTTGTGCTGTTTTTGATCACATTGGCAATAAGTAAATTTGGTAAAATCAAATTAGGTGCAGACGATTCAGAGCCTGAATATTCTTTTTTTTCCTGGGTAGCGATGCTTTTTGCCGCCGGAATGGGAATTGGTTTGATGTATTTTGGGGTAGGAGAAACGATGTCACATTATGCAACGCCGGCAAATGCCAATTTAGCAGATAATTTACGAGCAAAAGAAGCGCAATTGTATACCTTTTTTCATTGGGGTTTTCATGCTTGGTCGATATATGGGGTAGTTGGGCTGTCACTGGCGTATTTTGCTTACAGACATAATTTGCCTCTTGCAATCCGAAGCGGATTTTACCCGATTTTAAAAAATAGAATTCACGGAAAGTTTGGAAATATTGTTGATGTTTTTGGTTTGTGCAGTACCTTTTTTGGAATCGCTACGACGCTTGGTTTTGGTGTTGTTCAATTAAGTGCAGGATTATTAAGTCTTCATATAATTCCTGAATCCAGTTTTAATTATCAGATTATTATTGTTTTGGTAGTAATGGTAATTGCAGTTTCTTCTGCTATTTCTGGTTTAGGAAAAGGGGTTAAGAAATTAAGTGAATTAAACATTATTATGGCCGTTTTGTTAATGTTGTTTATACTTGTTTTTGGGCCAACGATATACATTTTAAGTACATTTACTGAAGGTTTGGGACATTATATAAGTCATTTTATTTCGCTTACTTTTAATACGTATGCTTATGAAAAAGGAAGCCAGGAATGGTTTTCAAAGTGGACTATTCTATATTGGGCCTGGTGGATTTCATGGGCGCCTTATGTTGGATTGTTTATTGCAAAAATTTCTAAAGGAAGAACTATAAGGGAGTTTATTCTGGCAGTATTATTTATTCCTGCTTTTTTTAATTTTCTATGGATGACCGTTTTTGGAAGTAGTGCAGTATGGATTGATGAACATGTAGCACATGGAGCTTTGAGCGAGTTTGCTAAAAATCCGGATACATTATTATTTAATTTCTTTACCTATTTTCCCTTTACTACCTTTTTGAATATCTTGTCGATTTTGATTATTTGCGTGTTTTTTATCACGTCAGCAGATTCTGGAATTTTTATAATGAATGGTATTGCATCAAAAGGAGCCATAAGTTTTCCGAAGTGGCAAAGTGTCTTTTGGGGTGTTTTATTATCGCTTTTATCGCTAAGTTTATTACATTCCGGAGGTTTGGCTTCTTTGCAGACAATGACATTGATTACTGCTTTGCCTTTTGGAATTATTATGGCGTTATTGTGTTATAATTTGTGGAAAGCATTGGTTGTTGATAGTGAATATAGTGAGAAAAAATATTCGCATGGAAGCCTAAATTGGAACAATAGCAATTGGAAAGAACATTTAGAAAAGATTGTAACGGTTTCTAAAAAGAAAGACATTCATAAATTTCTAAATGAAACGGTGAAAAAGGCTTTTGAAGAATTATTGGTGGAATTAGCGAAGAATAATATTGAAGCTCATATAAATACTTTTTCTTCGCCACAACAAGCTATTGAGTTAGAGATAAAATACGATCAATTGCGAAATTTTAAATATGGTGTAATGGCACAACCTCAGACTGTTTCTGAAACATTACTGAACGAGAAAAATACTCCGGATATAGATAAGGAATTCGTTTTTGAACCGATTACTTATTTTGGAGACCACCGTAAAGGATATGATATTCAATATTTGACTAAGGATGGAATTATATCAGATGTTCTAAGAGAATACGAACGTTTTTTAAACCTTAGCTCCGAGGGCGATCACGATTTGATTATGAAACCTAATAGTTAATTGTAAAAAAAATCTAACTGTACGTGTTTTAAACATGTTAGTTATATAAGATAACGTAAGTATTGTGTTTTAGTAAGCTGTGCAACTTATAATTATTTGAATAAGAAAATACAAGTGGTGTACTTTAAATATAAATTTAGGTAGGGTTATATAATGACGTAATAAAAGATAAACAGCATTCTCATTTTTTACGTGAACTTATGTAGTTTATCTGGTAAAATACTTTAAGGTTAAAAATAAAAAAATAAACCCGCACTGTTTCGGATAAGTGCGGGTTTAAACAAATTAAAAGCTAAAAACTATTTTTATATTAGAAGCAGTATTCGTTTTCTGCAACTAATTTATTAGTAATTGTTTCTCTCAATGCCACTACATTTGGCATATTAGTGTATTTTGTAAAACGACGTAATCCCATTAACATCATACGTTGTTCGTCACCTTCGGCAAAAGAAATAATTCCTTCTTTTCCTTTTTGAGTTACAATATCTACTGCTTTATACAAGTACAATTTTGCCATAGCAATTTGCTCTTGTACTTTATCTTCACCTTGATTTTTAGCTAATTTTTCAGTTCTAAGAATAGTACTTTCAGCCATATAGATTTCGATTAAGATATCAGAAGCAGCCATTAATAACTGTTGGTGAGCATCTAAATCCGGACCATATTTTTGAACTGCACTTCCTGCAACCATTAAGAAAACTTTTTTCAGGTTGGCAACAATCCCTTTTTCTTCAGCAAATAATTCAGAGAAATCAGGAGTGTCAAAAGATGGGATACCCATTAATTCTTCAGAAACTTTCATCGCAGGTCCTAATAAATCAACATGACCTTTCATTGCCTTTTTGATTAACATTCCCACAGAAAGCATTCTGTTAATTTCATTTGTACCTTCGTAAATACGAGCAATACGAGCATCTCTCCAGGCACTTTCCATTGGAGTATCTTCTGAGAATCCCATTCCACCAAAAATCTGAATTCCTTCGTCAGCACAATTCTGAACATCTTCAGAAACAGCAACCTTAAGGATAGAACATTCGATAGCATATTCTTCAACACCTTTTAGTTCAGCTTCCTGATGAGTTGTTCCTTCAGCTTCACGAGCGATAATTCTGTCTTCGATATTTTTTGCCGCACGGTAAGAAGCACTTTCACCTGCATAAGCACTTGTAGCCATTTCTGCTAATTTATAGCGGATGGCTCCAAAGCTTGAAATTGGTGTGTTGAATTGGATTCTTTCATTAGCATATTTTACAGCTCCGGAAGTTACTCTTCTTTGAGCATCAAGACATGCTGCTGCTAATTTAATACGACCAACGTTTAATGCGTTCATTGCAATTTTGAAACCGTTTCCTCTTTCAGACAACATGTTTTCAACAGGAACTTTCGTATCGTTAAAGAAAACCTGACGTGTAGATGAAGCGCGGATTCCTAATTTATGCTCTTCTTCATTCATAGAAATTCCGTTATCAGCAGTATTTTCTACGATGAAACCTGTAATATTTTTATCATCACCAATACGGGCAAAAACGATGAAAACGCTACAGAAACCTGCATTCGAAATCCACATTTTTTGACCTGTAATAGAGTAGTATTTTCCATCTTCAGATAAAACAGCTTTTGTTTTTCCTGAGTTTGCATCAGATCCTGCACCTGGCTCAGTCAAACAATAAGCTCCAAACCATTCTCCTGTAGCTAATTTAGGAACGTATTTTTTCTTTTGTTCTTCAGTTCCATAAAGTGTAATTGGCATAGTTCCAATTCCGGTGTGAGCACCAAAAGCAGTTGAGAAAGATCCTGTAGCACCAGAAATGTAATCGCAAACTAACATTGTAGATACAAATCCCATTCCTAATCCGCCATATTCTTCCGGAACAGCAACTCCTAGAAGTCCCAGTTCACCTGCTTTACGCATGCTTTCTTCTGTAAATGCGTAATCTTTTTTCTCAAAACGATTCTTGTTAGGCCAAATTTCTTTGTCTACAAACTCCTTTACAGAGTCACGCATCATTAATTGCTCTTCCGAAAAATCTTCTGGTGTAAAGATATCTTCGCATTTTGTTTCTTTAACTAAAAACTGACCACCACGGGTTACGTTTTTTTCGATTGTATCTGCCATTTTTATTTTTTTTAGAGAAAAGAAAATAGAATAAAGAGAATAGATTTTAGACTGAACGTTATTTTAATCCGTTTTGGAAGCCCATTGTCATTCTTTGAAATTCTTCTATTTTAATTTCTAATTGGTTAAATTGTGTTTCGTTTATATGTTTTCTATACTTTGCAATTAATAATTGTGTTATTAATTCAAATGAAGAACCTAGAGAAATATCTAAAAAATGACTGAAAGATTTATCAGTTCTTGATGAACCTTCAGCTATATTACTAGACATTGAAACAGAACATCTGCTTATTTGTGAACTTAAATCATACCTTTCATGTCTCGGAAAGTCTAGCAATAAATCTGAAATATCATTAGCAATTGAAATTCCCATTTGCCAAATCTTCAAATTCTTATAATTATGTCTCATGTTTTTTTACCAAGATAAGAAACTAAAGAATCATAAAGTAGGTTTTTTATTACTTTTAATAGATCTTTGCTCTTGTCTCTTTCATCTAAAAAACATCTATTCTCTTTATTCTATACTCTATTTTCTATTCTCTTCTTAAAGAACCTCGTAAATCCCCGCAGAACCTTGTCCAGTTCCCACACACATAGAAACGATTCCGTATTTATTACCTCTGCGTTTCATCTCGTCGAATAACTGAACAGAAAGTTTAGCTCCGGTACAACCCAGAGGATGTCCTAGTGCGATTGCTCCACCGTTTACGTTTACGATATCAGGATTTAAGCCTAACTCGCGAATTACAGCCAAAGACTGAGAAGCAAATGCCTCGTTTAATTCAACCAAATCAATATCTTTCAACTCTAAACCAGCTTGTTTCAACGCCTTCGGAATTGCTTTTACAGGACCAATACCCATGATTCTTGGTTCAACACCAGAAGAAGCAAAGTTTACCAGTCTTGCAATTGGCTCAAGGTTTAATTCTTTTACCATATCCTCGCTCATGATCAAAACAAAAGCGGCACCATCACTCATTTGAGAAGAGTTACCGGCAGTTACGCTTCCGTCAGCAGCAAAAACGGGTCTTAAACCTGCTAAAGCAGCAACAGAAGTTCCGGCTCTTGGGCCTTCGTCTTGTTTTACAACGTATGATTTAGTTTCTTTTTTACCATTTTCATTAACGAAAGTCTGCTCAACAGTAATAGGAACGATTTGTTTATCGAATTTACCTTCAGCTTGTGCTTTCAAGGCTTTCATATGAGAGTTATAAGCAAACTCATCCTGATCTTCTCTGGATATTTTATATTGATTGGCAACCGCTTCAGCAGTTAAACCCATTCCCCAGTAATAATCTTCGTGACCTGCAGCAGCAACTTTATAATCCGGAGTTGGTTTGTAACCTCCCATCGGAATAAAACTCATACTTTCGGCACCACCGGCGATGATACAATCTGCCATTCCTGATTGGATTTTTGCAGTTGCCATTCCGATAGTTTCAAGTCCAGATGCGCAATAACGGTTTACGGTTACACCAGGAACATCTTCAACTTTTAATCCCATCAGAGAGATTAAACGTCCAACGTTCAAACCTTGTTCTGCTTCCGGCATGGCATTTCCTACCATAACGTCATCGATACGTTTTTTGTCAAAATCAGGCAATTCAGCCATCATAAACTGAATAGTTTCTGCAGCTAATTCATCAGGTCTTTTAAATCTAAAAACCCCTTTTGGTGCTTTTCCTACCGCAGTACGGTAAGCTTTTACTATATATGCTGTTTTCATTTGTTTTTGTTTTTTAAGATTATAGAAAATAGATTATAGAAAATAGACTCAACACAGTCTTAAATCTATATTCTTTTCTCTTTATTCTATTTTTTAAGAGTATAGAAGATAGAGTATAGACTTTACTAAGTCTGAAATCTATATTCTATTCTCTTTGTTCTATTTTCTAATTTCTAAGTGGTTTTCCTTTTGTCAACATGTATTGAATTCTCTCTAAAGTCTTACGTTCTGTACATAAACTCAAGAAAGCTTCACGTTCGATATCTAATAAATATTGTTCAGATACTAAAGTTGCTTCAGATAAATCACCACCAGCCATAACATAAGCCAGTTTGTTAGCGATTTTTTTATCGTGCTCAGAAATATATTTTCCAGCTTCCATTTGGTCTGTTCCTACTAAGAACATTCCTAATGCTTGTTTTCCTAATACTTTCACATCAGTTCTTCTGATAGGTTGTGTATAACCCGCTTCAGCCATTAATAATGCATGTTTTTTAGCTTCAGCAATCTGACGATCTTTGTTTACTACTACAATATCTTTACCGTGTTGTAAAAGTCCATTGTCAAAAGCTTCGTACGCTGAAGTTGACACTTTTGCCATAGCGATAGTTAAGAAATACTCCTGAAGAACATTCAACTCCACATCATTTTTGTGAAATAAGTCAGAAGCTCTCAAAGCCATTTCTTTAGATCCACCACCGCCAGGAAGTACACCAACACCAAACTCAACTAATCCCATATAGGTTTCTGCAGCAGCAACCACTTTATCAGCGTGTAAGCTCATTTCGCATCCACCACCAAAAGTCATTCCGTGAGGTGCTACTACAACCGGAATTCCAGAATAACGAACGCGCATCATTGTGTCCTGGAACATTTTGATTGCCATGTTCAACTCGTCGTATTCCTGCTCAACGGCCATCATGAAAATCATTCCGATATTAGCCCCAACAGAGAAATTAGCTGCCTGGTTTCCAATAACTAAACCTTGGTATTCTTTTTCAGATAAGTCGATTGCTTTATTGATAGCAGCAAGTACGTCGCCACCAATAGTATTCATTTTTGATTGGAATTCTAAGTTCAAGATTCCATCTCCTAAATCTTGTATAATTGCACCACTATTGCTCCAAACTTTTTTGCTTTCGCGAATGTTGTTCAGGATAATGAATGAATCTTGTCCTGGAACTTTAGTTTGAGATTTTGTTGGAATGTTATAGAAATAAGTTGCTCCTTCTTTTACAGAGTAGAAACTTTCGCTTCCGGAAGCTAACATTTCGTTTACCCATGCAGCTGGCTCTAAACCTTCTGCTTTCATGATTTCGATTCCGTTTGCAACACCTATGGCGTCCCAAATTTCAAATGGACCATTTTCCCATCCGAAACCGGCTTTCATCGCATCATCAATTTTATATAATTCGTCTGAGATTTCAGGAATTCTGTTCGACACATAAGCAAACATTCCAGCGAAACTCTTACGGTAGAATTCTCCTGCTTTGTCCTTCCCTTTTACAAGAACTTTAAAACGGTTGATAGGTTTATCAATAGTTTTTGTTAGTTCAAGAGTAGCGAAGTTTGCTTTTTTAGCAGCACGATATTCTAGTGTATCTAAGTCCAGCGTAAGAATATCTTTGTCTACTTTTTTGTAGAAACCTTGTCCTGTTTTGCTTCCTAACCAATTGTTCTCCATCATTTTTGTGATGAAATCAGGAAGTTTAAACAATTCGTGTTGTTCGTCTGTCGGGCAGTTTTCATAAATACCATTGGCAACGTGCACCAAAGTATCTAATCCAACAACGTCAACAGTACGGAAAGTAGCCGATTTTGGACGACCAATAACAGGACCAGTCAATTTATCAACTTCTTCAATCGTTAATCCCATTTCTTTTACCAAGTGGAATAAACTCTGGATTCCGTAAATACCAATTCTATTTCCAATAAACGCCGGAGTATCTTTAGCAACAACAGATGTTTTTCCTAAAAATTTAGATCCGTATTCGTTTAAGAAATCCAATACTTCAGTTGAGGTTTTTGGACCAGGAATAATTTCAAATAACTTTAAGTAACGCGCAGGGTTAAAAAAGTGAGTTCCGCAAAAGTGTTGTTGAAAATCTTCGCTTCTTCCTTCGCTCATAAAATGAATTGGAATACCAGAAGTGTTTGAAGTAACCAAAGTTCCCGGTTTACGGAATTTCTCGATTTGTTCGAATACTAGTTTCTTAATATCCAAACGCTCTACTACAACCTCAATAATCCAGTCTACAGTAGCAATTTTAGCTATATCATAAGTAGTATTTCCAGTCGTAATTCTGTTTGCGAATTTCTGACTGTAAATAGGGGATGGTTTCGATTTTAATGAATTCGCCAAGTGCTCGTTTACAACTCGGTTGCGAACAACTTTACTTTCAAGCGTTAATCCTTTTTTAGTTTCAGCTTCTGTCAACTCGCGTGGTACGATGTCAAGCAGTAAAACTTCAACACCAATATTGGCAAAATGACAAGCTATTCCTGAACCCATAATTCCGGATCCAATTACAGCAACTTTTTTAATTGTGCGTTTCATAGAGTTAATATTTTGTTTTTTATTTGAATTTGAAATAGACCTTTATAAAAAATATCCCAGTCTATTCTTTTTCTAATTTTTCTGTTTGATTAAATATGTTTTTGTCCTGAATTAATTCATTGATGATTTCAGAAACTTCAATAAAATGTTTCAGTTTTTCGTCTGAAACATGTTTTCTGATTGTTTCATTAAATTTCAGAACCGTATTTTTAGATAAATCTCTTTTTTCTTTTCCAAATTCGGTCAGGTATATTAAAACACCACGGCCATCCGTTGGATTTTTTTTGCGAACAATCAAACCTTTGTCTTCCATTGATTTTAATGTTCTGGTCAGACTCGTCGCTTCCATTCCCATTCTTGGTCCTAAAGCGGTAGACGGAGTTCCTTCCTCTTTGTCAATACTCAAAAGCGCAAATCCGGTGGCCATTGTGGCATCGTATTTCGCAGCTTCTTCGTTGTACATTCTTGATACAGCCTGCCAGGTAGCTCTCAAAATATAATCTATTGTTTTCTCTTTCATATGTAACTATATCGATTTCAAATATAATCAAAAAATACTATGCATGCATATAATTTTGTGATAATTTTTTGGTTAGTAAAAAAATATCTCTGATTTAGAGCGGTTTATGGTTTAAAATTAATTGAAATATACTATTCTTTTTTGAGATTTTAACAAATTTTATGCTGTAAAAATTGTTTTATGGTTTTAATTTGGGAATAAATTCTACATATTGTAAAAAATCATGAGTTTAACTCAGTGTTATTTTCAGGCTCGTATCTTGAAAATGCTTTCTGGAGGATCTTTTTCATACGATTTCGTAAGTTTTCAGGCTTCAAAACTTCGATTCCGTCACCAAAGCCCAATAAAATACGCTCCATTTCATAATTAGGAGAAATCAACAAATGCACGATAATACTTTTGTCCTCATTTTCCTTAATTAATCTTTGAGTATTGTGCAAAGGCTTGGTTAAAACATAAGGTGCGTTTACAGCGTCTATCCAAAGTTCGATTTTTCTGGGCTGCAAACCTGTGTTTACAGTCACACCAATTACATTTTTATAAAAGAGTTCCGCATCAAAATCTTCTTCTAAATAAGGAAGATTAAAATCATAATCTATCGCTATAATTCTGTCCAAAGCCAAATTACTAATGGGCTGAGAACCTTTTTTCTTGCCTATCAAAAACCACCTGTTATTGAATTCCTTTAAGATAAAAGGATGAAAATGAAATTTACTTTCCTCTCTCGATTTAAAAGACTTATACGTAATCACCAGAACAATCTTCTTGATAATCGCCTGATACACTTCATCCAGATAATGCAAACCTTTTAATCCTTCGTTTTTGTCCAGGTAAATAACCGGTTTGGTATGCGATTTCTCAGAATAGATTTTATCTTCTAAACGCTGCAGAATATCCGATACGTCGCTAAACAAAGAGAAATCCTTAAACTGTTTCAACATCGAAACCGTTTCTGTCAAAACATTCATATCCGTTTCCGTCAGCGGAATATCGGTTATCGTAAATTCTTCGTCTTCATATTTATAATACTTCTTATCATAAACTACGATTGGCGCATTATAACCCAGTTTTTCACTTCGCATTAGCTGAATATCCATTTGGATTGTTCGTTTGCTAATTGGGTTTTCGCGGCCTTCATATTCAAACAAAGCTTCAGAACAGCATTCTATTAAATCGTCTAAAGTCCATTGTCTGTATTTATTCTGCAGGCATTTGTCAATGGTTTTGTACCGTATTAAGGCATTTTTGTTTTGTGACATAATTTTTGTTTTTTTTGCTGCAAAGGCTCTAAGACGCTAAGTTTTTTTAATGCTACAGATTAAAAGATTAAAAGGATAAAAATCTCCTAAATCTGCGTGAAACAAAACTTTGCGTTATTTTATTAAATTTTTTTATTCCAATTTTCTCGTTCGTATTATCGTAGAGACGCACAGCAGTGCGTCTAACACATCGTAACCACAATTAATTCCTCGAAGCAAACCTGACAGGTTTAACAACGGGAATATCTACGTCAATAATAAAATTTCCTTTTCAATATTGAATCGCGCTTTCTCTTCATATAAATCCCTAAATTCTTCCGTCTGAAAAATAAATTCATTTTCCAGAAAATGTTTCAAAGCTTTCGCTCTTCCGGGTTTGTAGAGGAAATCAGGATAAATGCTGTATTCTTTTCTGATTTGTTCAAAGTAGATTTTATACTCTTCCCAATCGCGGGCGAGAATCTTTAAATCAAAATCTATTAACCAATTGATATCTTCATTGGTATTATGTTGATGTTGTTGCGTTGCACAAATAGCATCAAAAACCAATTGTTTATCCAATTGGATATTTTCGGGCAAAATTGACAAAGCATATTCGGCACTTCTAAGTTCATTGTCTTTTTTACTGCTCTTATAAATGTAATCGTGATAGAAAATAGAGAATAATACTTCGTTTGGCAATTTGAGTTTGTCAAAGTAGGTTTCATAACATTCGATCATATCTTCTAAATGCTTTAGATTATGATAATGTCTTGATTTATTGGAATAAGCCTTTTCTAAATCAGTCCAATTCTGTTGAATTTCATTTGCTGAAAAGCCAATATTTGTGAGTAATTCAGAATAAATTTTCTGTAAATTCATATTGTTTTTTTGTTTAATCTTTTGTAAAAGTCTACGGGAGCGTAATATTTATAGACAATTATATTTCGAATTGTAATTAGCTCCAGCGGAGCAATATGTTTATAGCTAATTTCACATTGTTCGGCATTAAGCTTCATCGGAGCGGAATATGTATAGCAATTTATTAGAAGAGAATCAAAAGCTCCAGCGGTGCGATACTTCGGCTTTTATGTTTTATCAATAAAATATGTCACCCTGCTGGGGTTCTTGAAATGCTTTTGGAAAATTGCTATAAATATTTCGTCCCTCTGGGACTTTATTGGTTTTATTAAATCTAAAAAAAAATATAAATGTGCCGTCCTTAATGGGACTTACACGATTTTGCTAAATAAATCTTTACTCAAATATAAAATTCTTTTTTTACTGCGCAAAATAATTGCGTAGTAGTTCTGAAATCTTTGTAATGTCAAAACGAAAGACCTTGTAGCTTAAAAGGAAAAGCCTATAGAAAAATTACTGACTATAGAGTTTGCGGATATTCCGGTTAGACCCGAGCGGACTAATGGGTAGAATTTACAGAAGCACCGAAATCGTTAGGGAAAGTAGGGAAGCGTATTTAGAGCCGCAATGCCCGAAAGGGAATATGAGTTCGAATCTCATCAGGGTCACAAAAAAAGAAATTTGTACTACGCAGAATAATTGCGCAGTAATATAGAAATCTTTGTTTAAGAAATAAAACAAGTTCATTGAAATAAAAAATTGGGTTAACAAGGTCAAGTTTAAGTTACTTCTAAAACTTTCCAACGTACTACTTACACCATTACCGGTTAACACAATTTAAAATGAGGCAGTAGCTCAGCGGTTAGAGCAGGTAGTTTTGTAATTATCAATAAAAGGTCAATCAAAACTTACTTCGTACACTTTTAATGTCCGGGTCATGGGTTCGAATCCCATCTGCTTCACAATTAATGGTCAATTAAAACTTACTTCAGAACATTGGTAACTTCCGGTTCGAGTCCGGCAAGTTTTAAAATCATCATTAATAAAAAAAACGAGGATCAAGATTAACTTACTTCTTAGGGGAAACCCATCTGATAAAACAGTTCATCAATTACACTCCAATTTCAGGTCAAGTGTTTCTTACTTCAAAATCTTTTTGGTAGAATCAGAAACACAATTATCTAAATTTTAAAAATTAAAAAAATGAAAACACAAGAATTATTAAAAATCAGTTTGCGTCAAAACGCTATTTTCATTCCATCAGAAATGATTGCGAATGATATTAAAAAATTATCAGGATCAACATCGGTTTTAGTAGCCAATGTTTCGAAACTTGGATTTACATTTTCCGAATCGTTATTACACGCTTTAAATAATATAAACCCAAATTATAAAATAGAAGTTTTAGATGTTCTAAAGGAAGTTTTGGGAACAGATAAAAACTGGACACCTTTAGTAAAAGAATGGCATATTCCAACAGGAGAAACTGTTTTGGATCATGTTGCAACTTTTTTTGCCAACGTTTTTAAAACGAATAACGGAACAACTTTGCAATGCGGACATATTATCCCAAACAATACATTTCCTTTAGAACGATACAATGGCTGTCCGTTTTGCGGAACTCCCTTTGAATTTGGTAAAATCGAAAATTACGGACAAGGAAGTAAATTGAAAGTATTGGATTTATGGACAGAAACAGAATTAGAAGATTTCTATAAATTGTTATTACAATCTAAAACCGCTCTTGATGCTACACAAGCAGATAGTTTAAAAATCGCATTAAAATATTTGCCTTTGCCAAAAACAGAGATCGCGATCAAAGAAACTTTGATGTTGGTAATCGATGTTTTAATCGAAGAAGGTCAGGCCGAAAAGGCTTCTCAGTATTTTAAATCTCCAACCGATATCTTAAGATATTTGTGGTTCAAGAATACAGGATTGCTGCAAATTATCGAGCCAAAAACGATTATCAAAAGAACATCAAAAAATGCCCAGCATTTTGTTGGATTCTTAGATACAAGTGCGCAATCTAAAATCGCAGCGACAAAAGATTTGAAACTTAAATATTCCCGAAAAGAATGTTTAATGGTTGCATCTTGGTTGAACAATCTTGATATGGATGTGGAGACAATCTGCGAAATCATGCACCCGAAAAGAGGAATGTGGGTTCGTTTTATCAGAGCGTTGCGTTTGGCAGAATATAGCAAAAGAAAAGGCTTTGAAAAATTGGCTTTTTTGATGGATGTGTTTTACAATCAGGTATATGATGTTTGGCAAAGTAAAGTAAACACGTCGAGATTGAAATTTGATGCTGATAAAACATTTGCATTATTAAAACAACGTCCGGGATTGTTTGCGCGTTCCTTATTCTCGAATATGTTATGGTTTGGTGCAGACGAAACGTTAGCGCATTTTACAGAAATTATCGATAAAGTTCCGGCAAGATTGGTATTTACATTAAACATGTATGCTCAAAATTATTTTGATAAAAACATGCAAAGAAGTGTGAAACCTTTGGGCGGAACAAACAAACGAATTGCACCAAATGGTTTATTGAATTTGTACGACGACGCGCAATTAGAAGCGATGAAAAATCAAATCGAAGAGTTGTGTTTATTGGCCATGAAAAAGAGATTTGCAGCAATTGCAAACCCGAATAAAACGATCTATATTGATCCGCAATTGTTTAATATGCCAGTTTCTATAGGAGATCGAAGCGAGAATGTTCAGGATTTACCGGTGGCTTTAATGGGAACACGTTTCCCGATTGAAGGTAACGAAGTGCGATTGTTCATGCAATGGGGTAAAGACTTGCCTGCACAACACCTGGATATGGATTTGAGCTGTCATATTGCCTATGAAGATAAAGCCGATATGTGTTCGTACAGCCGATTGGAAACAATAGGTTGTCAACATAGCGGTGATATCAGAAGTATTCCGAATAAAATTGGAACGGCAGAATATATCAACATCAACATTGATGACTTGGCGAAAGCCAACGCCAAATTTGTAACTTTTACTTGTAATGCATACAGCAACGGAAGTATTACGCCAAATCTTATTGTAGGTTGGATGAATAGTAAACACCCAATGAAAATCTCCGAAAAAACCGGAGTGGCTTACGATCCGTCGTGTGTAGATCATCAGGTTCGTGTGATGCAAAATGTTGCCAAAGGTTTGGTTTTTGGAGTGTTGGATGTAGCCAAAAGAGAAATCGTTTGGTTAGAGATGACATTTGGAGGTCAGGTTGTTCAAGGTTTGGATTTTAAAGGAGTTCAGGCATTATTGGCAAAACTAAGCAGTAAATTGAATATTGGTAGTTTGTTACAACTCAAAGCAGAAGCCCAGGGTTTAACAATTACCGAAGATCAAAATGCCGATGAGGTTTACGATGCAAAATGGGCGATAAATGCTGCGGCAGTTACACAATTATTAATAGATTAGGGAGAACGGGGTAATCCCGATAGCCATCGGGACAGAGGTGCAAAGGTTTAACGTTCAGAGGCGCAAAGGCGTAAAAGGACATAGTTTTGTTGTAGAGGCGCACTGCAGTGCGTCTTCGCACAGTTTGTCATTTCTCTCCCGAAGCTTCGGGAGAGAAATCACACGCGTAACTCTACAAAGATTGGCGACATACTGTACAGAGTTTCTAGTGTGATTTCTCTCTTCGGTCGAAATGACAAACAGTACAATTAATCATTGTTTAAATAAAACCAATGTCCCTTTGAGCCTCTGCACCTTTTTAAAACTACGCAAAATAACTGCGTACTAACTTTTGAATCTTTGTTCAAAGAAAAGAACTAATGAATACAACGCTTTTAAAAGAAATGATTGCAAAAAAATATGTCAAGGTAAACAAACACCCTAAGCATAATTTATATATTTATAACTATACTCAAAATGCTCAATTCGAGAGAATTTGGAACGATGTTACATTAGCGTGCAGAGGTTTAATCCTTGATGAAAATGGAAATGTGATCGCAAGACCTTTTCCTAAGTTTTTCAATTTAGGCGAAATCGAAAATCAAATTCTTCCGGATACAACTTTTCAGGTTTATGATAAAATGGACGGTTCATTAGGAATTTTGTATTGGATAAATGATGTTCCTTTTATGGCCAGTCGAGGCTCTTTTTCGAGCGATCAATCGGATAAAGCGAATGAAATGCTGCACGGAAAATATCGAAATTCGTGGTCGCTTTTGGATAGAAGTAAAACCTATTTGTTTGAAATTATTTATCCTCAAAACCGAATTGTTTTAGATTACGGTACTTCAGAAGAACTGGTTTTATTAGCGATTGTTGATACAAAATCCGGAGAAGAATTTCCGCTTGAAGATATTGGTTTTCCTGTAGTGGCAAAATATGACGGAATAAAAGATATTCTGACTTTAAAAGAAATGAATATTGCGAATAAAGAAGGTTTCATCATCAAATACGCGAACAATTTCAGGGTTAAAATTAAATTTGAAGAATACCTTCGTTTACACCGAATAATCACTGAGGTTTCTAATGTGAACATTTGGGAATACCTAAAAACAAACCAATCTATGGAAGAAATCCTGGAACGTGTTCCTGATGAATTTTTCGATTGGGTAAAACAAACCAAAAGCGATCTGGAAAATCAATATGTGATGATTGAGAATCAATGCAAGAAAGATTTCAAAGTTTTAGATTCCCGTAAAGAAACAGCTTTGTATTTCCTGACTTGCAAATATGCGAGCGTATTATTTGCGATGCTGGATAACAGAGAATATTCAGAAATTATCTGGAAAATGATTCGTCCGAGTTTTGAAAAACCCTTTAATAAAGAAGAAGAATAAAATTTTAATTTAACTGCGCAAAATAACTGCGCAGAGGCAAAGCTATATTTGTCCAACAAAAATAAACACAATGATTATAAAACTTAAATCAGAGAATAAATACTTTTTAGATGTTCTTTATAAAAATCCAAATACAGATCAAGGTTTGTATTTGAAAGAATTAAAAAACGGAATTATCATAGGAAATGTAATTTCTAGTAGTGAATATCATTGTGTTTTTCTGGACGGAAAAAACAGTTACTTGCCGGAAGAAGGAAATCAAATTGATTTTCAAAGTTATTGCAGTCCATTATTAGCTTTGAACATATCAACTGAATTTTTTAATCATTTGTACAAAGAAGATAAAAGTTTGGGTGAAACAACAATTTCCTGGTTAGACAAAAACTATAATGAAATTGATACAGAAAAATGTACTATCGAAGTTGCTACTTTTTTTATCGATTCAGGCTGGTACAAAAACGAAAAGTATCTTTTGTCAAAATACATTGGCGGAATTTCACTCAATAATAAAATAGGCAATAATTACGAATTAAAGATCGAAGGAAAAACCGTTAGAGAAGCGGTACAGAAATTTTCGCTTGTTGCTTTGTTTTCGCATTTTACTAATAAATATGCCGTTTATACTTTTATTGATGACTATTTTATTCAGAAGCATATCACGATGTTAACCAATATTTCGGGCATTCCGTATTTTGTGTTTTATCTTTTTATAAAAAGAATCATGCGTTCTCCCGTACAATTCGAAAAGTTCAAACCACAATTAGAAGCCTATTTTGATAACGAAGTTCAATTTGTTTTTACAGACACGCATCAATCCAGAAAAGAATTTATTTGCAGTAAAATCAATTTTGATGAAACGGTTTTAGATTTTGGTTGTGGCGAATTACAATATTATAAATTATTGCTTAAAAAAGGATTTACCAAGGAATATCATGCATATGATGAAGTTGATTTTAAACACATTGCAGATAAAATCACAGCAATAGAAAATGCAGATAACCTGCATTGGGTTGAAAATCCAGAAGAAATAAAAGGTTTTGAAGGTCAGGTTATTTTGAGCGAAGTAATTGAGCACAATTCTTTAGAAGAAGCAAAAGCATTGTTAATCTGGATCAGGGACAATACCAATTTCACACAATTATTTGTAACAACGCCAGATAAAGATTTTAATGTAAATTATGAAATGACTGATGAATTCAGACATGACGATCACGATTTTGAACTTTCAAATTCAGAATTTAGAACATTAATCAACGAAATTTTTCCAAACTCTAAAACGTATTATGGAGTAGGAGATTGTGTAAAAGGAGTTTATCCAACAAGTGCAGTAATCATTCAAAAAAAGTAAAAATGTTAGACTATAAAGTAAGAAACAGAATAGAGTGGTTTTGCAAAAATAAGATAAACGATTTTTCGCCAACTATTTCTCCGGCGCCAAAAAGCAAGACAAAAAATGAGATAGAAAGCATCGAAGAAGCTGTAAACTATTATATAGAAAAAGGAGTATCTGAATTTGTGGTTCAAAAAAAATACATGGGTTCGTATTGCACGATTTACTTGAAAAGAAACCTTGAAGAAACCTATTTTGTTTCCAGAAATGGTTTTAAAATGGATCATATCGATGTAGAAAAAACAATACATAGTTTGAAGGATCTGCATGCCAAAATGGAAATTGCTTTTCCTGATTTCGAAACCATTTTGATCGCTTCAGAATTATTGCCTTGGAAAGTTTTGGGAGCCGGATTAATCGAGAAAGAATTTACAGGATATTATGATGCTTTAAAAACGCACAATGAGTATTTGAAATCTTCGGGATTACTTGAAAAACTGATAAGTGTGAGAGAATCGGATACATTTACAGAATATATTTTAGATAAAAAACAGCTGACTAAAAAAGAATTCAACAATAAACATAAAGCACACATTGTTCGTCAATACGAAGCCTTGGCCGCTGTAAAAATACCAGATGTAACCAAGCAGGAAGAATCATTGAAAGTGTTTCATAATCAAATTGATACTTTTGGAAACGAAGCCGAATTGCATTTTAAACCTTTTACGATTTTAAAAATTGTAAATATTTCTGGTGGCGAAGTATTGCCAAACAGCAATTTGACTTATAAACTGGTAAATGATGATGCTTTTTTGCAATTAGAAATTACCGCTTTAAATAAAGAAGAAAAGTTACAGGAAATTTATTCGTTTTTCGAAAAACTGACCAATGAGAATGAAGAGGGAATCATGATTAAGCCGGTTCAAAATTATATTAAAAATTTACCACCGTGTTTTAAAGTTAGAAACAACAATTATCTAACGATGATTTACGGAGTGAATTTTCATCAGGATTTTGATCATTATTTAGAAAAAAGAAATGTAAAAAAGAAGATGGAACAATCGATAAACGGTTGGGAAATCAATCAGAAAATGCTTCAGATTCCGTATAAAGATTTAGAAGAAGAAAATTATTTGATGCGTTTGTTGCTTTTAAAGCGAATCAACAACGAGGAAATAGAAAAAACATTAGATCCAAGATTATAACAAGATAATAAAATGAAAAAGATACCAACATTAACGATACTTACAGGTTGTCCGGCATCAGGGAAAAGTACTTTCGCCGAGTGGAAAGTGAGAACTGAACCAAAAACGATGCGAATAAGTCGTGATGAAATCAGGTTTTCGCAATTTCAGGAAGTTATGGATCCGGCATTCGAAAGCATGATTTCGAAAGTGATCAATGGACAAATTAAAACCTTACTTTCTAATGGATGGAATGTTATTCTGGATACTTGCAACGCAAAGCTGGAATACATCAAACAACCTATTAAAGATTTCTCTGAAATGGCAAATATCGAATTCAAGGTGTTTGATTTGCCACTTGAAGAACTCTTTATCCGAAACGAAAAAAGAGACCGAAAAGTGCCAAAAAAAGTGATTGAAAATATGTACCATCAATTGCAAAAAACAAAAGAAAAGTTTGATTTTAAACCAATAAAGAAAGTGAATAAAAATCTTGAATACTGCGCTCAAAACCCGGATTTGCCTAAAGCCATAATTTGTGATCTTGACGGAACCCTGGCTTTAATGAACGGAAGAAATCCTTTTGATGCAAGCAAATGTGATGAAGACGAAATCAATAATCCGGTGGCAAATGTGTTGAGAAATTACAAGAAATTGGGATATCAAATCTTATTAGTTTCAGGAAGAGAAGACCGATACAAAGTACCAACATTGCGTTTTCTCGATAAACACGAAATCGAATACGATGAATTAATCATGCGTAAAACCCAAGACAACCGAAAAGATTCGATCATAAAAACCGAAATCTATAATGAATCTATCAAAGATAAATACTTTGTAGAATTTGTTCTTGACGATAGAAATCAAGTAGTTGATACCTGGAGAAACGACTTAAAATTGCCTTGCTTTCAGGTTTATTATGGGGATTTTTAAAAGAGAGGTTCTAATTTAGTATTCAGTCTCAGTGGCAGTTTTCAGTGTATAGACGCACTTTTTAGTTGTCAGTCTCAGTCTCAGTTTTCAGTGTAGAGGCGCACAGCAGTGCGTCTAACACTTTGTGCTGATTTTAACCGCAAAGGACGCAATCCCGAAGCCTTGGGATACGCAAGGTTCGCAAAGGTTTTTCCACACCGTATGTCATTTCGACGGAGGAGAAATCTCCGCAAGTAGCTCCGCAACGTGAGTCCAATCTTTGTAGAGTTTCTCGCGGAGATTTCTCCCTTCGGTCGAAATGACAAATATTACGCTTAAAAAATAATAATAGCCAGACCAAAGAATAGAAAACTTTGTGTCTTAGCGCCTTAATGGCAAAAAACAAAAAAATGAAACAATACATAGACATAGGAATTAATTTAACCAATAAGCAATTCCAAAACGACATAGACGATGTCATACAAAACGCTTTAGATGCTGATGTATCGCAAATGATACTTACCGGAACAAGCGTAAAAAACAGCGAAGCTTCGGCTCAAATAGCAAAAGAATATCCCGGAATATTATATGCCACGGCAGGAATTCACCCGCATGATGCGAAGAGTTTTGATGCGCAAAGCATCTCGAAACTAAGAAATTTATTAAAACAGAAACACGTAGTTTCAGTAGGCGAGTGCGGACTGGATTTTGATCGTGATTTTTCGCCCAGAAATGTACAGGAAAGCTGTTACAAAGCCCAATTAGAGTTGGCGATTGAAGTC
Organism: Flavobacterium sp. NPDC079362; assembly: GCF_050267765.1. NCBI lineage: Bacteria > Pseudomonadati > Bacteroidota > Flavobacteriia > Flavobacteriales > Flavobacteriaceae > Flavobacterium > Flavobacterium sp. NPDC079362. The sequence continues at coordinate 25,293 of NZ_JBNNFM010000031.1, forward strand.
AGGAAACCTTTGTTCCTGCACGAAAGAGCCGCTTTTAATAAGTTTATGGAGATTACAAAAGACTATTTGCCACAATTGCCAAAAGCGGTTGTGCATTGTTTTACAGGAAGTTTGCAAGAAGCCAAAACCTATCTCGATAACGGATTCTACCTTGGTTTTACGGGAGCAATATCCGACAGTAAACGTTTTGAGCATTTAAAAGAAGTGATTCAATACGTACCGCTGGACCGAATGATGATAGAAACCGATGCGCCATTCATGCTCCCAAAAAACGTAACTAATAATCTCCTGAAAAAATACCACGAACGCCGTTGCGAACCTGCTTTTCTGCCTTTTGTTGCGGCGACTGTGGCGCAGTTTAAAGGGATTTCAGGAATTATAGTTGCGGAGGAAACGACGAAAAATGCTAAAGACTTTTTTGGAATTTAGCGTTTCCTAACAGGTTTTAAAAACCTGTTAGGTATTGTGTTAGATATTTTTATTTGTAGGCTTTTAAATCAGGTATATTTACTGAGTTTAAAGGCTTTTTGTTTATTTATATTTGAAACCAACGATGAAAGAAAAAATACTTAAAAAATTACAAGAAATAGAAAAAAGCAAGAATGTAGAAATACTTTTTGCTGTAGAATCAGGAAGTCGTGCCTGGGGATTTGCTTCTCCGGACAGCGATTATGATATCCGTTTTATATACAAATACGAACCCGATTATTACTTATCGCTTTGGGAAAAACCAGACGTAATCGAATTCATGACCGATGATGATCTTGACGGTTCTGGTTGGGATTTACGGAAAGCCGTAAAGTTATTAGCAAAATCTAACGCACCTTTGATCGAGTGGTTGTTTTCGCCTGTAGTGTATTATGCAAATAATGATTTTGCAAAACAAATGCAGGACTTAGCCGTAGAATGTTTTTCGCCAATAGCGACTTTACATCATTACTTGGGAACGACAAAAAATTTCATGGAAGTTTGCGAAATGGAAGAAGTAAAACTAAAAAGTTATTTCTACGCCTTAAGAACCGCTTTAGCCGGAAAATGGATTATAGAGAACAATTCGTTTCCGCCCGTTGCTTTTGCTGATTTATTGCCAATCGCACCACAAAACATACAAGATAAAATAATAGAATTACAAGAAATAAAAGCCAACCAAAATGAAAAGTATTTACATCCAAAAGAGGTTTTAATAACTGATTTTTTATTAGAAACGGTACATTTTAATCAGGAAAATGCTAGTAAGTTGGGAAGTGGTAAGAAGATGAATGCGGAGTTGGATTTGTTTTTTAGAACTATGATAAAATTATAAAATATATGGAGTATTCAATTGAACAAGTAACGGAGGCATATAATAAATTAAGAGCCTACATTTATTATGATTCTGGCGAATTATTGTTAAGAGAAAAAATAGTTGTTTTTGAAACTGGCTTGTCAAATGCAGCTGATAATCTGTTTAAAATATATAGAAATAAAGATTATTCTAATTATATAAAAGACGAGGAGGGGAATTTTATTTCTAATTACAAAGGAAAAATTACTTTAGAAATGAAACTTAAGGTTATAACTGATAGGCTTAATAATTATCATATTGAACCTGATTTTTTCCAAAAGTACATTAACGAAGTTGATGTGAAAATTTTTCCAAAAGTATTTGTTGCAAATGATATTCAAAATAAAATCGTATCAAATCAAAGAGTCAAAGAAAAATATACTTTAGAAAAGGCGACTGCTTTTATTGATACCTCTATTGAAATTCATATACTATCGGTTCTATGGATTCTTAGTCAAGGCGTTAAAATTGATTCTAATTTGCAACCAGAATGTGTTGGTAACAGACTCTTGTTGAATAAAAATAAAGACAATGTATTAAAGGGGAGTTCATTATTTAAGCCATATTTTAAACAATATCAAAAGTGGCGTGATGGTGCTGTTGATGTGGCTAAAGATTTGTTATCACAAGATAAAAATGCACTTTTTTTAAATTTAGATATTAAAGATTATTTTTATTCTGTTAGAGTAGAAGTTGGTAAATTTCCCATAAGAAAGAAATTGGGCATTACAAGTAAAGAGTATAATTTAAATGAGATTTTATTAAATATTCACAAAGACTACACATTAAAGATAACGAATGAGTTTGAACTTCCATATGATTTTGTAGACGAAGTAATGGATGCAAAAGGGAATATGACTAAAGTTATTTTACCAATAGGCTTACTCTCATCTTATGTATTAGCGAATGACTATTTAAAGGAATTTGATCAAGTAATAATTGAAAAATATAAACCTGCCTATTACGGAAGATATGTTGATGATATATTAATTGTTTTGTCCGAACCAAATCCCCTAAGTTTTACACAAAATAATTTTTTTTCAGATTTTAATTTTTCATTTAATAATTACAAAAAAAATATTAATGAAACTAAAAAGAAATTTTATAATGTAAAATTTAATGAAAGCAATCTGTCAGAAATTGAGTTATACATTTTGAATAACTTTAATAAGATTGTAAGTCTTGTAGATAATCCGTTTCATCGTAAAAAGAATAATGAAGATTGTATTTGTGATGATACAAGGGAGAGAATATTTAAAGTAAATGGATATCCATCTTTATTTTTTCAAAGTAGTAAAACGCTTTTACATTATTTTGATAAAGATGAATCGAGTATCGTGATTGATAAGCTTAAAAAGGAGTTAAAAGAAAAATCAAGCGAATTTAGAGATATGCCGAATGAGCAAGATGACTCTAATAATTTTGAAGAGAGTGCATATTATTTACAATATGACGGTACAGATGGAAAGATAAAAACTTTAAAAGATTATAAAGAAGATAGGTTTGGGTTATCAGTTTATCTGTCTCACAAAATAAATTTTGCTTTGCGAAATCAAAAGATGATTTCTAAAGAAGAACAAGATAAAATAATTAAATTTTTTAGAGGAGAAAACTGTCTAACATTATATAAATTGTGGGAAAAAATATTAACACTTTTATTAATTAATAAGCAACCTAAAGATTATATGAATTTTCTATTTCATTGTATGGAGCAAATAGATAAGATAGAATCAAATCATAAATATTCAGATATAATTGTCTCAAATTTAAAAGGGACAATGATTAATTATCTTTTTTGTGCTCACGAAGTTTCCTTATCACTCAATTTAGACTTTTTAAATACTAATGATGGAATTTCTAGGGAATATGAATTTAAATCCAATCACTTTAAAAATAATATCTACACAATGTTTTTTTCTGAACTGGATTTTATTAAACCAAATTCATTTATTGCAGAGAGATATAGAAAAGCAAACATGATTCGACATCACTATGTCGTAATACCATTGTTAAATTATACAAAGCAAAGCAAGAAAGGAAAAATCAATTTAGTTGATAAGAAATTGCATATTGAATCCTATGAAATAGATGAAAAATTATTGAAAAATTCTCCAAGACCAATTAGGTTTTGGGAATGTTGTATTGCATCTTCATTTCAACAATTTTACAAGTTTAGTCAGATAAAAAATTTATGTGCAAACAACGAAGGATATATAGAAACAGATATATTATTTGATATTGAAAAAACAGAAAAAGAAGCTGTTTTTAATGATGAAAGTTTTGAATATGAGGAAATTGAGAAAATAATCAAACAGAATTATTTAGATGTCGCGTTTGAGTATTATTTAGAAGGAAATACAAACCACTCAAATGATTATGAAAGCTATGAAGAATTGAAAAGCAAGTTTTATAGTTTTTTAAATAATAATAAATTTGAAATAGATAAAGAAAATAAAATAGAAATACCTAAAATATCCTTTGCAAATACAGAAATATTAGAAGATAATATTTTGAAAAGCGTTTTAGGAAGTCCTAATTTAACTTCTGAAAGATACAATAAACTAGCTTTAATATTAAAAAAAGCTAGAGAAGAGAGTGCTGATATTTTATTATTTCCTGAATGTTTTGTTCCATTTAATTTGTTATCAACTTTAGCCAGATATTCGTCAGATAATCAATCATTATTAGTTTCAGGTTTGGAACATATTACCATAAATAATACTTCATTTAATTTCGTTGTATCTATTATTCCGGTTGAAGTAAATGGAATAAAGGATGCTACAATAGTGCTAAGATTGAAAAAAAATTATTCACCGGGTGAAGAATTGATGATAAATAAGAATCATTTATTAGTGCCAAAGAGTAAACAAAAAATTCAAATTACAAATTGGAGAAACATCTATTTTTCTGTTTGTTATTGTTTTGAAATGGCTAATATTAGTCATCGGGAACAATTAAAGAGTAAAATAGATTTATTAATTGGAATCGAATGGAATAGAGATATACCTTATTTTTCCAATATTGTTGAGTCGGCTTCAAGGGATTTACATTGTTATGTTGCGCAAGTAAATACTAGTAATTTTGGAGATACAAGACTCACCCAGCCTAAAGAAACTGCTGTAAAAGATATTTTACGATTGAAAGGAGGAATTAATGATGCAATTTTAGTAGGAGAAATTGATATTAAGAAACTAAGAGATTTTCAACGAGTAAAATCTTCTATAAACCCAAGTAAAGAATTTAAGCCGTTACCCCCCGATTTTCTTTTAAATGAAGTTATTAAAAGAATAAAGAATCAATAGATAGATTATGACCATCCAAAACCTAAAATCCCAAAACCTAATCCTTTTCGAAGTTATTTCAGGAAGTAAATCTTTTGGGTTAAACACACCAACATCAGATACTGATATCAAAGGCGTTTATTATCTGCCAAAAGAAAAATTCTTTGGGTTAGATTATATTCCGCAGATAAGTAATGAAACCAATGATGAGGTTTATTATGAAATTGGTCGTTTTGTAGAATTGCTAATAAAAAATAATCCTAATATTTTGGAAATTTTGGCCTCGCCGGAAGATTGTATTTTGTACAAACATCCGTTGATGGAGAAATTGAAGATAGAAGATTTTCTGTCTAAATTGTGCAAAGATTCTTTTGCGGGATATGCCGTAACGCAAATCAAAAAGGCGAGAGGTTTAAACAAGAAAATTGTAAACCCAATGCCAAAGGAAAAGAAAAGCCTTTTGGATTTTTGTTATGTTTTGAAAGGTTACGAAACTGTTGCTGCAAATAGTTTTTTAGCAGAAAATAATTTAAAGCAGGAACAATGCGGTTTGGTTAATTTGCCAAATTCAAAAGGAATGTTTGCGTTTTTTTATGATGATGATAAAAGCTTAGGCTATAAAGGAATTATTCAAAAAGAAAATTCTAATGAAGTTTCGCTTTCATCAATTCCTAAAAACGAAAAGCTAATAGGTTATTTATCCTGCAATCAGGACGGATATTCTAAGTATTGCAAAGAATACACTGAATATTGGTCCTGGATCGAGAAACGAAACGAAGATCGTTACAACACCAATCAGCAACACGGAAAAAATTACGACAGCAAAAACATGATGCACACGATCCGGCTTTTGCAAACGGCTGAGCAAATTCTGTCAACAGGAAAATTAAATATTAGAGTTTCTAATCGGGATGAATTACTGGATATAAAAGCAGGAAATAAAGAATACGATGATTTACTCGAAATGGCAGATAATTTAATTATTTCAATCGAAAATCATTATCAAACTTCAACTTTACCTGAAAAACCAGATGAAGAAAAAGTAATTCAAACTTTAATTAAAATTCGTGAAGAATTATACCAATAAAAAAATGCGCAATTCCCATTGCGCATTTTATATATAAAGAAAAAGAAAATCCTATTTCTCTTTCATCAACTTCTCTAAATACTCAACCTTTTCTTTTTCAGACTGAACCAAACGTTCATAAAGCTCCACAACTTTATCAAGAGGATTGAAATTACAATGATTATTAGTTGTATTTCCTTGAGCACCATTATTAGCACTATTGTCGTAAAAGTTATTAAAGAAATTAAAAACAGACTCTTCTGTAAAATTTTCAATAGCTTCTATGGTAACACCAAGTACTTTTGCAATTTGTACCAATTTTTCGAAATCGACAGTTTCGCTGGTTTCAATACTCGAAACAGTTTGTTGACTTAGTCCAATTGCTTCTGCAAGCGCTTCTTGTTTCATACCACGAAGCTCTCTGATTCGGCTAATATTTCTGCCAATGTGTTTTGGTTTAGTTGCTGTGCTCATAATTCAAAGGTATTTAAAATTCTTTAAAAAAATACTCATCGGTAAAAAACAAGATCAATTTGGTAAAATACAATTTCCGTTGTTTTTTGTGTCTGTAAATATATGCTTTTTCTTACTTTAATTAGAACAGTATTTTACAGGTAAAGACTATAATAAATGTTTTGTAATTTAGTAGGCTAAATATAAAAACGTATGAATTGTAAATTAACATTTAAAGAAAGAGCTGAGTTAGGCATGGAAATACTTGCAAAACAAAGACCTGTAACTTTAGAACAAGCAAGAGCGCAAGCAAAACGACTTAAAGAGGCAAGTACATTAAAAGTGAAGAAAGAGCGCTAATAAAAACAAAGTTATGCTAAGCGAAAATCATTAAAAACAATAATTCAAAAATCCGACTAAATCCGCGTTTTCGCGAAAGCGAATCCGTATAATCCGCGTCTAAAATTCAACACTTCAACTGAAAATTATTAATCAAAATTAATTCAATCAAAAAAAAGACTAACAAAACAGACTAAAAATTAATTAAAATTTGGCACATATTATATGTCGGTTAATTTTTTATTAAAAAATCAAAGTTCAACTTGTCTGTAGCTTTTTATTTACTAATTTAGAAACTTTTAATTTAAGCCACTGTTTAGTAATGAATATTACCATATCTGTCAAGCAATTAGGGAAAAAGCACCCTATACTTCAGGAAACAATCATCAGTTTAGATAATACTACTTCAATCCTTTCTGTTCGTAATTTCTTAGAATTAATCGTAAAACATCAGGTCGAATTGTTTCATTCGGCATCATTTGAGTGGGAAGATGAAGACACAATTCATCTGCCAAAAGAAAACTATTTGCCAATTCTTACAGATACCGGCAAGGTAGGTTTTGGCGCTATTTACAATCACAACAAAGTAAATATTGTTACGGCACAGGAAAATGCTATTCTAGCTTTTGAAGATGGTTTATACGCCATTTTTTATGGCGATGACCAACTCGAAACTTTAACGGAAGAAATCGATTTATCCCAAAACAAATCCATCACATTTATCAGACTTACCTTTTTAGCAGGAAGCTATTGGTAGTTTTCAAAATTCAATGACAATTTCAATGACAATTTCAATGAAAATGTCAAATCAAATTAAAATCAGTTTGTGCAGTTTACCGTTGGATTATATTTACAGTATACAGCCAAAATTTTTACCATAACTTATAAATAGAAATATTATGACGATCGAAGATCTCTTGAAGAGTAAGATAATTGAAAATCCAATTACGAGATTTAAAAAGCAACTGGAAGAAGTTGTAAACAGCAATATAGTTTCTAAATTATTATTAAAAACAAAGCTTACAAAAGAAGTTGCCGAATTTGGTTTGCAGTTATTAAAACTGAAAGACAATTATTATGGTACTTATGTTTCTTTGGGTTCGACAGAAGTCAAAGAATTCGAAAAATGGGTAAAAGACGAGATCTGGGAAGATAAAAATTACTACGATCTGCTGATTTACTTTTTTGGAGAAGAAAATGCCCTTTATGTAAAAGAAGCATGGAACAGGCTGCCACAAAAAATGTATCAGTACGGTTACACAAGACGTTCTTTTAGAGCTCCCAATAATAAAAAATATTTGCTTGTAAATCAGGTCAACTTCTTACGATCTTTAGTTCACAGCCCGCAAATTTATAATTATCAGGATAGTAGTACCTTTTATTATGATTTGAGTATCGAAGATCAAATTCGTTTTGATGCCGAAATTTCGAATTCAACCAATCAGTTTATGCTTTGGTCCGCAGCGATAGATTTAGATAAAGAAAATCTGTTTCAATTGTTCGAAGATATTATTTTCAACAAAGACCCAAGAGGAAAAGTTTCGCGCAACATTATCAAAGCACTTTTAAACAGCGAGAAAAAAGAAAGCTGGGAACTGGTCGAAAAATTATTGCTGGCAGCACAACGTCAGGAAGGTTTGCGCCAGACGGTTTTAGAAGCACTTGACGAAACCAGTATTGGCGCTTTGCAATACATGATTAAGGTGATTGTTGATAATAAACTAACCCGTTTTTCGTCAGTTGTACGTTCAATAGACACCTGGACCGGTTTGGGTTGGGATGCTGAAAAAGAAACAACGGTTCGAAATATCATTCAGCTTGCTTCAGGTTATTTCTCGAATCCGGAAACAATTCCGGCCGGAATTCAAAGTAAGAATAATAATGAAGCCTATATGGCGCTTTGGGTTCAGGGTGTTTTTGATGTAGAAAAAACGGTTCCGTATCTGCATGAATTACTGGATAAAGGTTCTATTGAAAAAAAATCCCTGGCGTTGAAATTTGCCGGAGAAACCGAAGATCCATATATCGAAATGCCACTTTATTTTAAAGCTTTAAACGACGAAAACCTACAAGTTTTGGCATTTGCCCTTCCCAGATTGAATGCGATGCTGGATGCTAATGCAAAATCTAAGTTTTATGTTGAGAATGAAGACTATCCTGATTTCTTCGAAAAAGTATACCATCTGGCGCAGACTTTAACCGTAAAAGAAAAAACGTTTGAAGGCAAAGTGTTTTCATGGCTAAATATAAAGTTCGAAAGAGATACGCTTTATTCGGCTGCGATTAATCTGGTTGGTGATAATGACGAAAGATTAGAGCGTGTTTTAAATCATTTCGAAGGATTTTCGATCAATTTAAGAGAGAAACTAACCAGACAAATTTTAGGCGATCATTATTGTTATTCTTTCTACAGCTATAAAAGCAATAGTGGCAAAGAAAAAAAGACACCTACGGATTTTCAAAGAAATTTTGCCTTACGAATTTTAAAAGACAGAGGAGAATCTCTTGTCGCTTCGGCTATTTCTACTTTAAACAATTTGAATTTAACCGAAGAGGAACTTGGTGTTTTTCAGGAATTATTCAAACGTAAAAACTCTAATTTAAAGAAAAACCTAACAGCAATTTTACTAAAACAAGAAGATGAAAAAATAACATCTTTTGTAGATAAAACTTTAGAAAAAGGCGATCTGGAACAGCGCATGTCTATTTTGGATTTGATGCTGCAGCTTCAGAAAAATAATAAACTGACTGAAAAAGTAAATGATTGGGTCAAAGAATATTCGGCAAGGCCAAAAATTACCGAGAAAGAAACTAAATTTCTAGAGCAGTTAGAACCATCAAAAAAGAAGAACATTCTGAGTGCCGAAAACGGATTTGGTTTTTATACTCCAAACGAAATTTCGGCTTATGCATTGCCAAAACCCGATGCAGATTCTTTGTATGCCAAAGCAATAAAAGCGGAACAATATGGTTTCTCAAAACCAATGTCGCATATTAAAACCGAAATTTCGAAATTGTATCAATTGTACGAAGAAAATCGAAACTACGAGTATGAAATCGAAAACTATGACAATAGTAAATCAACTGTTTTATTGGGAAATACTTTTAGAAGCGTAAAAAACCTGAAAGACGAAAAAGATCCGGAAGCAGCTGCGGTCAATTATCCGTTGTACGAGATTTGGTCCGGCTGGTTTGAAAATTCAGGTTTAGCCGAAAGAGATTTATTTTTGCTAACTCTTATCAGCAGTTGTGACCGAAAAGTATGGCGCGATTTTCTGGAGAAACATATTTTTTATTTTAAAGAATTATTACCGCACCAAAACAAAAGAGGTTACGACTGGGATAATGCTATTTTGGGTATTTTGAACGCTTTGCAATTAAAATATACCTTTAAAGAAAAAACAGATTTTCTGATTGATGCGTGTAGCACTTTGTATGCTGATCTTCCGGAATCTGTATTAGAATTTGAGTACAAACCGTCAAAAGATGAATTTTACTATAATTCAGATCAGGGGAATGGCTGGCAAAATCAGAATTTTTTCGATATCTATCTGAACAAAATCAGTTTAGTTGATTTAACAGAGGAGCAAAATAATAAAATTTGGAATTTGTACAGATGGAGACAACTAAACGGATTAGAAAGAAATAAATCGCTAACTAAACCGCCTATTTACTTTTATGCTACGGCATTTGATAAAAACTTAATTACAGAAGGAGAGTTGTATGAAGGTGTTTTAGAAAGCGAAAGAATCTCTGTTTTAACAGGCGAAGCAAAACATTACAGACATTTTGGAAGCGATGAGTTAATCAAGACATTTCCATTTTTTGTTCCGATGATAAATAAAATTCGCGAAACATTCTTAGATGTAGAAGTAAAAAGGGGAGATTCGAATACGTCCGTTACACATTTGGTTCAGAGTTTCCAAAAGATATTTGGTATTAACCGTTTGGTCGAAATGCTTGTAGCGTTGGGCAAATCGAGTTTATACAAAGGCTATATTTATTCGTGGAGTTATACAGAGTTAACCAAACAAAAGTTGTTCAGTTACTTATTAAAAAGATGTTATCCGTTGCCTTCAGATACGCAGGAAGTTTTTAACGAAGCGATTAAAAAAGCGAAGATATCAGAAGAAAGGTTAATTCAAACCGCTATTTACGCACCGCAATGGCAAAAGTTAATCAGTAATTATTTAGACTGGAACGGTTTAGACGAAGGAATCTGGTGGTTTCACGCGCATACAAAAACGGCAAGCTACAGCGCAGTAAATTCAGAACTGGAAAGCGAAATGGCTAAATTTTCGTCAATAGATTTGCAGGATTTCAAAGATGGTGCAGTTGACAAAGACTGGTTTATATCTGCTTATAAAAAATTAGGCAAAGCCAAATGGGAACTTTTATACGAATCAGCCAAATATGTAACGGATGGAAACGGACACAGACGTGCACGATTATATGCAGATACGATCACAGGAGATTTGAAAATCAGGGAAGTTACAGCCAAAGTAAAAGACAAAAGAGATCAGGATTATTTAAGGGTTTACGGATTAGTGCCTTTAAGTAAAGCAAGTCCTGAAAAAGATATTTTGTCACGTTATGAATATTTGCAGCAGTTTAAAAAAGAAAGCAAGGAATTTGGTTCTATGAAGCAAGCCAGCGAAGCTTTGGCAATTCGTGTTGCGCTCGAAAATTTAGCCCGAAATGCAGGTTATCCGGATCCGGTTCGCTTAACCTGGGCGATGGAAACCAAGCAAGTTCAGAATATTTTATCAAAAGAAACAGAAGTTACTCTTGATGATGTAACAATAAGCCTTGTGATTAATAAAGAAGGAAAAGCAGATTTAGTAACTTTTAAAGGCGATAAAGAAATAAAAGCAATTCCGGCGAAGTATAAAAAAGAAAAAGCAATTCTGGAATTAACCAATTATCGCAAAACCATGCGCGAACAATGGACGCGTTCGAGAAAAGGATTGGAAGAAAGCATGATTCGTGGTGATGAGTTTCTTTATGCCGAAATGCAGAATCTTTTTGAGCATCCAATAATTTCGAAGCATCTTGAAAAATTAGTTTTTATATCTAGTGATGATAAAATTGGTTTTTATATTGATGGAAATCTGGTAACTGCTTTAGGAGAAGTGATCTCGCTCAACGAAAAACAGACTTTTAGAATTGCGCATTGTTATGACCTTCATAAAAATAGTGTCTGGACAGATTATCAAACATATTGTTTTGACAATAAATTGCAACAGCCTTTTAAACAAGTATTCAGGGAATTGTATGTTCCAACTCCGGATGAATTAAAAGAGAAATCGGTTTCAAGACGTTATGCTGGACATCAGGTACAACCCAACCAGACTTTGGCTTTATTAAAAACCAGAGGATGGAAGGTAGATTATGAAGAAGGATTACAGAAAGTTTTTCATAAAGAAGGCTATCAGGTAAAAATGTATGCGATGGCAGACTGGTTCTCTCCCGCAGATGTAGAAAGTCCAACATTGGAAACAATTGAATTTCATTCGCTAAAGGATTATAAAAACATAGCATTTGAAGATGTTAATCCAAGGATTTTCTCAGAAGTAATGCGCGACATTGATTTGGTTGTAAGTGTTGCCCATGTTGGAGGTGTTGATCCTGAAGCCAGTCATTCTTCAATCGAAATGAGAGCTGTTTTATTGAGAGAAACGTTACGCTTGTTTAAAGTTAAAAATGTAGAGATTAAAGAAAATCATGCGATAATAAAAGGGCAACTGGCAGATTATAGTGTACATTTAGGAAGCGCAGTAGTACATCAGATGCCTGGTAAATATTTATCGGTGCTGCCAATTCACTCACAACATAGAGGACGTTTGTTCTTGCCATTTGCAGACGATGATCCAAAATCGGCTGAGGTAATGTCAAAAGTATTGTTGTTTGCAAAAGACAATGAAATACAAGATCCAACAATTTTAAGTCAGATTGATAAAACTTACGCTTAAAATTTATAAACCTCAAAAAATAAAAATCGCCCTGAATATGAGGGCGATTTTGTTTTTATACAAAAAAGCTAGGGGATTTTTAAGGGAAAATTTAGGTTAAAATTTTTATCTCTATTATAAATATTTCAGGATTATTGTATGTAAATGTTAAATTATATTCCTGAAAACACGTACATTTGTACCTGAAATGGAAAAGAAAAGCATATATATCAGTCTATCGGCAATAGCATATAGCGATCGTTTAGCAGGATTTGTTCCGGCTAAAGGTTCAGGATGGAATATGTATTTTAATGAATTGAAGTGTAAATTGTAGTTACAAACTCAACATAAATATATAAAAGCGTCCTTTTCGGGGCGCTTTTTTTGTTTTTGTCTGACTTAGCAAAGTCTAAGTTTGATAATTAGGATACTCATTATGACAGAAAATGTTCTTATAATTCGTTCAGTATGACGGAAAAAGAATTTTGACAAAAAGAATCAAAAAAATAATTGACCAAATGTAACATGATAATACTAAATAACAAAATATACTCTTGAAAAGTAATCTGATGATAGACAGTCATTTGATAAAATGAAATATCTGCACAATTATGCGGACAGCCATTTTTATGATTTTATTTAGAGGTAACTATTTGATTGTTAGGAAAATAAATATTAAAAATGACTTGCATAATTGATCTTTTACACTATATCTTTGTCGAAGAAATTTGAAGATTGAATTTCAAACAATAATGATTTAAAAATACAATACAATAAATAAAATGGATTTTAAATATAACTCATATAACTCAGAATTACACGCCCCAGGATTCGTTTCGGGATGTTTTACAATACAGGTGCATGAACGGCAGTAGGATAGATATGTCTTATTGAATCTCATGAAGCACCTTTAATCGGGTGCTTTTTTTGTGCCCTAAAATTTAGGTTTGCCATAAAGGCGCGAAGACACAAAGATTTTTTTATAAAGAATTGAATTAAAAAATTAGTGACTTAGTAGCAGACTGAAAAAGTAATGAGTAAAATGATTTTCGCGCAAAGTTGCAGAGGCGCAAAAGCTCAAAGTAAAAAAACTTGGCGACTTGGCGTCTTTGCGAGAGATTGACAAAGTATATAAAAGATAAGTATGAAATGATTTTCGCGCAAAGTCGTATAGGCGCAAAGGCTCAAAGTAAAAAACTTAACGTACTTATGCCTTTGCGGCAGGCTGATAACGCAAAAAAAAGAATGATTAAAAGAATAAAAATAAAACTTTGTGCATTAGCGCCTTAGTGGCAAGTTTAGCGACTTAGCAGCAAATTAAAAATTAATAAAATAAAACAAAATATTATGAACAACAATACATTAGATAAATACAAAAAAGCGATTAGAAATAAATACGAGATAGAAAAAGAGGGCGAATACTTTGATTATTTGTACAGTCCTTCTCGTGGAAAGTTACGTGATTTTTGCTGGCTTATTTTCGAGAATGGCGCAACGCAGGATGACTTAAATGTTTTTAGAAATTTATTTTCTATAGATTTTGATCATACCAAAAAGAAAAAATTTAAAGAACAAAAAGATAAGTTTAGACCTATCGAAACTTTCTTTAAAGGAGAAACAGATCCGTCTAATATTGATGCAATAAATTTAGCAGCAGTTATGGTTGATTTTCAACCACGTCCTTTCAAAAACTTTAATAAAATGTGTAGAATGGAAGATGCAAAACAAATTGAAAGCAGTTATAAAGCTACGGCAACTGTTAAAACAGAGAAAAAGACTAGAGAAACCGCTAGTTTTATAGAAAACGAAAAGCCAGGAGAGCATTCTAGACAAAGAAGTCTTTTTTCTAATTTCACCACTCTATTTTCTAAAAAAGGAGATCAGAAGGGATATCCGGAAAAAAGAATCCGGTTTTCGAGTGGCTAGCACTCTATTGTTCAATTGAAGGAAATCTTCGTCAAATAAAAAATGGCTGTCTTTCTAAGACAGCCATTTTCATTTGGTTATATTATTTTGATTAATTATGATCGTAGATTTTAAGATAAAGATCTTTATAAATTTCTTTGATAATTTTACGTTTCAATTTTAAAGTAGGAGTTAATTGTCCACCATCAATAGACCAGACATCCGGAGTTAATTCAAAACGTTTGATTTTTTCCCAGTGGCCAAATTTTTCATTGATTTTCTCCACTTCCTCGTCAATACGTTTAATCACATCAGCATTTTCGCTAATCGATGCATCCGTACTTCCTAAAGTTATTTTATGCAGTTTTGCCCATTCTTTTACAAATTCAAAATTAGGCTGAATAAAAGCAGCAGGCATTTTTTCTCCATCACCAATAACCATGATTTGTTCAATAAAACGAGATTGTTTCATTGCATTTTCAATAAGTTGGGGAGCAATATATTTTCCGCCAGAAGTCTTGAACATTTCTTTTTTACGATCTGTAATTTTAAGGAAACCTTCGCTGTCAATTTCACCAATATCTCCGGTGTGGAAATATCCGTCTTGTAATGCTTCAGCAGTTTTTTCAGGATCTTTAAAATAACCTAACATTACGTTTGGTCCTTTGCAAAGAATTTCTCCGTCCTGTGCAATTTTAACTTCAACGTTGCGAATTGGTTTACCAACAGTTCCAATCTTGAAACCTTTATTTCTTTGGTCGTTCACAGCAATTACCGGAGATGTTTCAGATAAACCGTAACCTTCCATAACCGGAATTTCGGCAGCAGCAAAAACCCTTGTCAAACGGGGTTGCAAAGCGGCACTTCCGGAAACCATTAATTCAAGATTTCCTCCCAAACCTTCTTTCCATTTGCTGAAAATAAGTTTTCGGGCAATTTTTAACTGAAATTCATACCAGAAGCCATTGGCACCGTATGGTTCATATTTTAAGCCTAAATCAATAGCCCAGAAAAATAATTTTTTCTTGATGCCGGTTAATTCGCCACCTTTTGCATAAATTTTATCGTAAACTTTTTCTAAAAGCCTTGGTACAGCAGTAATAACGGTAGGACGTACTTCTTTTAAGTTATCGCTTATTTTGTCAATTGATTCTCCAAAATAAACAGAAACACCATAAAATTGATAGATATACAAAATCATTCTTTCAAAAATATGGCAAATAGGCAAGAAACTTAAAGCGGTACTTTTTCCCGGATCAAACGGAATTCTTGGTGCGCTGTCTAAAACATTCGATACAATATTTTGGTGCGATAGCATAACACCTTTAGGTTTTCCGGTGGTTCCTGAAGTATAAATAATTGTAGCTAAATCGTCTGTATGAATACTGTCTTTTCTGGCTTCAACTTCGTTCTGATTACTGTCATCTTCGCCAAGGGCCAATAAATCAGTCCAATGTTTGCAACCTTCGATTTCATCAAACGAATAGATCTCTTTTAAGGTTGGTACATTTGCTTTTATGGCATTCACCTTGTCAAGTACTTCCTTGTCAGAAACAAAGCAGTACATACTGCCACTATGGTTTAATATATATTCGTAATCTTCTTCTGAAATTGTTGGATAAACAGGAACATTTTGTGCACCGGTTTGTAAAATACCAATATCCATGATATTCCATTCCGTACGATTGTTCGATGTAATCAGGGCAATTTTGTCATCTTTCTGAATGCCCAAACGTAATAATGCTCTCGAAACAGCATTAGCTTTTGCAATATATTCCTGGCTAGATGTTTTTTCCCAGACTCCATTTTTTTTAGTTGCTAAAGCAACCTGAAGGTTATAAGTTTCTTGTTGATAATAAGGAAAATCAAAAAGGCGTGTGATTGAAACCATGTTTAATATATTGAATTTTACCGCAAATTAATTAAAAATAAGGTATGATTTTTAATTTTATACAATTTTATGGGAAAAATTATAGGTACAATAGAAAATCTACGAAAACGTTTTCTTTTTTGTAGTAATTTTTCGAAATACCGAGAAAAATTTATATTATAATAGAAATTTTAGGATAAAATTATTGAACGTTATAATCAACATATTCTTTTACTCTTTCTCCCATTAGAAACATTTTTTTCTTGGCGAAGTGAATAGAAAATTGAGAATAACTCCAGGCTTCACTATCATTTGATCTGAACCAGAATGTATATGATGCACTATTAAATCCTTCCTTAAAAACAGGAATTCCTTCATCTGTACACTCAATTCCCCAGTTGATCTTATTTTTGCTTAAATCGTCGGCCTGAATAACGCCGCTACCATCAGGATTTAAAATTGTAGTTGGTGCTTTTTGTCCTGTAGGAATATAAGTTCCGGGAACTGGGTAACCAATAGTGGTGGTAATATAGTGATCACGGCCATTATATGTAATCTGATCGACGTGAACTTGGGAGTAGGATTGTGTAAAAACAAAAAATAACGTAGTGAGTAATAAATGTAAAAATTTCATTCTATGTAGGTTTAATTATTTTTGGAGGCAAAAAAATCAGGGACGATTTTTTTGGCGAATATAGTTCAAAATTTCCATAGAAAAATGAATCCAAATTACAAGAATGTGTTTTTTTATTGTTTTTATTTTTATCAAATATTACTCTGTTGAAAATTGGTTTTCCAATAGTTTTTCTTTAAAATCAGATTTAAAAGTATAGGCAAAAGTAATCATCAACGCACGGGTATCTGACTTAGAAGTTCGGTTATTGGTAAAAAGTAATGTGTTGTTTTTATAACCGCTTTCCAGGGTGTTGAACATATCTGTAACCACCATTCCTAAACGGGCATTTCCTTTACCTAATTTTTGCTGAAAACCCATATCGACATTATAGATTGGAATCCTTTTTCCTTGTGCGGTAGCCAATGCCGAATTGTAATTGCCAATAATTTGTAGTTTTCCGCCTTTCCAGGGAACAAAATTATTAATGATTTTGCCGTACCAGCTAAAAGCATTATTGACTGTGTTTTGCACCAAATTAGAAGCATCAATATGTTGCTGAAAAGTAGTTACACTAATATTTGCATCATAAAAACCAATAGGTTTCAGGCTAAAAATAGTTTCTAAACCATAAGTTACAGTAGTTCCTATATTTCTGGTTTGCAGGAAGATAACTCCATTGTCTTGTAGTTCTGCATATTGTCTAATGGCATCAGTAGCATTTCTATAAAAAGCATTGATAGAAAACGAATATTTCGACCACTCTTTATTATAACTCATCTCGGCAATATGAATAATTTCAGGTTTCAAATACGGATTTCCGCCATGAGGATTCAAGGCGTCTGTAATATCTATAAAAGGATTCAAATCGTCTAAATCCGGGCGATTGATCCGTTTGCTATAACCAATTTTTATAAATTCATCAGCGGTTAAATTTCTTTGTAATGATGCAGACGGAAAAAATTTCAGGTAATGATTAGAGAAATTATCACTGTTGTTTTGTGTTTTTCCATTGTTTGAAACTTGTTCTGCGCGCACGCCCAGATTATATTTCCATTTTGGATTTTCTGTATCGCCTATATAGGAGTTTAGCATTCCGTAAACAGCATTGATTTGTTCGTTATATTTAAAACCATTACTGGCTAAAGGATTTATAACATATTCGCCATTAGTCATGTCAGCACTTTGAAAATCTGAATTAAAAAATCGGAAAGTTCCTTTGTATCCCGTTTCTATAACTGATTTTTCAGAAACCGGAATGACATAATTTACAATAGCATTCGAAATGTTTTCTTGCTCATAATTGTGTGTTCTTTGCAAAAAAGCATCACCAATTTTTGTATTATACTGATCATAGTTAAAAGTGTCGATATCTGTATTTTCTCTGTGTTTATTAAAAGAAGAAGTAATACTTGCATTCAGATTTTTGCGATCATCAGCAAATTTTCTGTCATAACTAAAAGCTAATTCGCCTACTTTTGAACGTTCCAATTCCAGAGAATGTCTCCTGTTATTCGAGAAAAACTGATTGGCACTTGTGTTTACTTGTGTGTACAAAGTCTCATCATTATCCTGACTTTCCAAATTTCCTAAAGCTTCAAATGAAAAACTGTTTCTTTCATTTGGAGAAAAATCAATATTAAATTTTAGATTTTGTAATCCTTCAGTTCGTTCGTCGTTTCTATTTTGATTGATAAAATGTTCATCATCAATAAAATTATTGGTTCTTTCGCCTTTTATTTTTTTTGTTCTTCCGGCGAAACGATTGTCATAAGCTAAACCGAAATTCCATTTTTCGGTTTTCTGATTCAAAAGTACCGAGCTGTTCAATCTTCCTTTTGCACCAAATCCGCTGCCTAAAACTACAGCGCCATTAATCCCGCTCTGATTGTTTTTCTTTAGTTTAATATTGATGATTCCGCTTTCTGCATTCGCATCATATTTTGCAGTAGGGTTACTAATTACCTCAATACTTTCGATACTGCTTGCTGCGATTTGATCCATATTGGTAATCGCAGAGTTTTTTCCGTTAATTAAAATCATTGGCGATTTCCCTCTCAGGGTTATTCCTCCGTCAGCATCAACGGCAACTGTTGGAATATTTTTTAGCATGTCTGTAGCAGTTCCGCCGGATTGCGAGATATTCGAAACCGCATTAAAAACAAAGCCTTCATCAGTTTTTTGAATTTGTTTTCTCTGAGAATTGACAACAACGGCATTCAGTAAGTTAGTGTCGTTTTGTAAAGTTATAGTTCCAATAGTAATGGGAACAGTTGTAACTTTTATTTTTTGAGTGAAAGTTTTAAAACCTATTAATTTGAATTGCAATTGATAATCGCCAGAAATTACATTGTCTAAAGAGAAATTTCCGGCAACGTCTGTTACAGAATATGCAACAACTTTTGTAGAATCATTTGCATTCTTTAAAATAACATCGACAAATTCAACAGGAAGTTTTCCATCAGAAACAATTCCTTTTACAGAAGAGTTTTGTCCAAATGAAAATTGACATATAGATAATAAGAGAATTAAAAGCGATAGATTTTGTCTGCATTTTTTCATGAGACAAAGATATTTATACGAGCAAAAAAGGCTTCTAAAAGTGCCTTAAGATATCATTAAATTAGTCTTAGAGCTGATTAAGTAAAGGTTTTCGCTGAGGTTTTTTTTGCCACTAATTTCACGAATTTTCACGAATTAATTAATTTGTAATTTTAAAATTAGCCACAGATTAAGAAATTAAAATGATTTTAAATGTAACTTAATTGTTTGCAATTAGCAAACAATTAAAAAAATAATTCGCGAAAATTCGTGAAATTAGTGGCAATAAAAAAACAAAAAAACGCTCGAATAATTCGAGCGTTTTTAGTAATAAATAAATATATTTTTTAGATTTTCTCAATCCATTTTCTTGCGTTAACAAAAGCTTCGTGCCAAGGCGTAACCTCGTCGTTTCTGTCTTTTGGATAATGTGCCCAGTTCCATTGGAAAGTCGAACGCTCAATGTGAGGCATAGTCACTAAATGTCTTCCGGTTTTATCACACATCATCGCTACGTCGTAATGTGAACCATTAGGATTTGCAGGATAACCTTCGTAACCATATTTAGAAACGATGTTATAACTCTCTTCGGCCATTGGTAAATTGAATTTTCCTTCTCCGTGAGATACCCAAACTCCTAAAGTAGTTCCGGCTAAAGTAGATAACATAACCGAATTATTCTCCTGAACTTTTACAGATGTAAAAATACTTTCGTGTTTCTGACTTGTATTATGCAGCATTTTTCCGTGTACTTCATGCTCCGGATTAATTACTTCAAGTTCCATGAACAATTGGCAACCATTACAAATACCTACAGATAAAGTATCTTCTCTTTTAAAGAAATTATCCAAAGCTGTTTTTGCTTTTTCGTTGTATAAAAATGCTCCGGCCCAACCTTTTGCAGAACCTAAAACATCAGAGTTAGAGAATCCTCCAACAGCACCAATAAACTGAATGTCTTCAAGTGTTTCACGACCAGAAATTAAATCCGTCATGTGAACATCTTTTACATCAAATCCGGCTAAATACATAGCATTTGCCATTTCACGCTCAGAATTACTTCCTTTTTCACGAATAATCGCTGCTTTAGGTTTTGGCTTCGAAGCGTCAATTACTGGTTTTTCTCCTGTAAAATGAGTTGGAAATGTATAATCTAATGGCTGATTTTTATAGTTTTCGAAACGAGCTTTAGCAGTTCCGTTTTTAGATTGTTTCTGATCTAATAAATAAGAAGTTTCAAACCAGATATCTCTATACTTCGCAATATCCAAATTATAAATTCCAAATTCCAAACTTGCAGTTTCTTGTACTGAACCAATTTTGAAGAATTCGATATTATTAGCTTTTAATTTAGCTTCAACAGCTGCATCAGATTTAGCCTGAAAAACGATTCCGATGTTTTCAGCGAAAAGGATTTTTAATAAGTCTTTTTCCGCGAAAGCGCTAAAATCAATTTTTGCTCCAAGGTTTACATCAGCAAAACACAATTCTAATAAAGTAGTGATTAAACCACCGCTTCCGATATCGTGACCTGCAAGTATTTGGTTTTTACCAATTAATTCCTGAATGGTATTAAATGCATTTTTGAAGAAAGAAGCATCTTTTATAGTAGAAGTTTCTTTTCCGATTACATTTCTGATTTGTGCAAAAGAAGAACCTCCTAATTTGAAATCATCCTGAGATAAGTTGATATAATAAATAGAATCTCCGTTTTTCTGTAAAACAGGTTCTACCACTTTTTTAATATCGGTACAGTTTCCTCCAGCCGAAATAATAACCGTTCCCGGTGCGATTACTTCGTCATTTGGATATTTTTGTTTCATCGAAAGCGAATCTTTTCCTGTTGGAATATTGATTCCCAATTCGATTGCAAATTCCGAACAACCTTCAACAGCAGCGTACAAACGAGCGTCTTCACCTTCGTTTTTACAAGCCCACATCCAGTTTGCAGATAATGAAATACCTTTTAAACCATCTTTAATTGGTGCCCAAACAATGTTTGATAACGATTCTGCAATAGCATTTCTGCTTCCTGCAACCGGATCAATCAAAGCAGCGATAGGAGCGTGGCCAATAGAAGTTGCGATTCCTTCTTTACCTAAATAATCCAGAGCCATAACCCCAACATTATTCAATGGCAATTGCAAAGGTCCTGCGTTTTGTTGTTTGGCTACTTTTCCACCCACACAACGGTCAACTTTGTTCGTTAACCAGTCTTTTGAACCAACAGCTTCTAAACGTAAAACGTCTTGTAAATATTTTTCAAAATCATTAGCTGAATACGTTATATCAGCATATTTTCTGTCGATAGTTTTATCTGTCATAACCGTTTTAGGAGAACTTCCGAAGAAATCTTCTAAAGCATAATCCATCGGTTTTGAACCATTTGATTTTGATTGAAAAGTAAAACGGTGATCTCCCGTAACATCTCCAACCTGATACATTGGCGAACGCTCTCTGTCAGCGATTCTTTGCAAAATAGCAATATCTTTCTGACCAATAACCAATCCCATTCTTTCCTGAGATTCGTTACCAATAATTTCTTTTGCAGAAAGTGTAGGATCTCCAACAGGCAATTTATCAAGGTCGATTAATCCGCCAGTTTCTTCAACTAGTTCAGAAAGACAGTTTAAATGTCCTCCAGCTCCGTGATCGTGAATCGAAACAATTGGGTTATGATCGCTTTCTACCAAACCACGAATGGCATTAGCAGCACGTTTTTGCATTTCAGGATTCGAACGTTGAATCGCGTTTAATTCAATTCCTGAACCAAAAGCTCCTGTATCTGCAGAGGATACCGCAGCTCCACCCATCCCGATTCTATAATTTTCTCCACCAAGAATTACGATTTTATCACCTTCTTGTGGTTTCTTTTTAATTGCCTGATCCAGTTTTCCATAACCAATTCCGCCCGCTTGCATGATTACTTTATCATAACCAATTTTGCGATCGTTTTCTGAATGTTCGAAAGTTAAAACCGAACCTGTAATAAGCGGTTGACCAAATTTATTTCCAAAATCAGAAGCTCCGTTTGAAGCTTTGATCAAAATATCCATTGGAGTTTGGTACAGCCATTTTCTTTCTTCAACAGCATTTTCCCATTTTCTATCGTCGTTCAAACGAGAGTAAGAAGTCATATAAACTGCAGTTCCTGCTAATGGCAAAGAACCTTGACCACCTGCAAGACGGTCACGAATTTCTCCTCCTGATCCTGTTGCAGCTCCGTTGAAAGGCTCTACAGTTGTTGGAAAATTGTGGGTTTCTGCTTTTAGAGATAAAACCGAATCAAAATCTTTTACCTCGTAATAATCAGGTTTGTCAGCTGATTTAGGTGCAAATTGCTGTACTTTTGGTCCTTTTACAAAAGCAACATTGTCTTTGTAAGCAGATACGATATCGTTAGGGTTTTCCTGTGATGTTTTTTTGATTAATTTAAAAAGAGAAGTTTCTTTCTCTTCACCGTCAATTACAAAAGTTCCGTTGAAAATCTTGTGACGGCAGTGTTCTGAATTCGCTTGTGAGAAAGCAAAAATTTCAGAATCGGTTAACTTTCTGCCCAGTTTTACAGCCAGATTATCTAAATAATCTACTTCTTCCTGGCTTAAAGCCAAACCTTCTACTTTATTATAAGTGGCAATATCATCGATTTCCAGAATTGGTTCCGGTTGTACATTGATAGTGAAAATCTCCTGATCTAATTGATTAAATTTTTGTGAAAGCATTGGATCAAAATCAGTAAAATCTTCCGTTGCGGGATGAAATTCTTCAATTCTGATAATGCCCGGAATACCCATGTTCTGAGTGATTTCTACAGCATTTGTACTCCAAGGTGTGATCATAGTGGCACGAGGACCAACAAAAAAATCCGTCATTGCGGATTTTTCGATCTTATTAGAGTTGGCAAAAAGCCAGTTTAGTTTTGAAATGTCTTGAGCCGAAATTTCGTTTTGCGTTTGTACGGCAAAAACAGTTTTGCTTTGGTTTTCAAAGAAATGGATCATTGTTTTGTGTAGTTTGTTGTATTGAGGTGCAAATTTAGTGTAAATAAATAGCAAGCGCAAATTTGAAAACAAAGTCTTTTGAACTTTTTGCCACAAAGATAGAAAGGCACAAAGTTTTAATTAAAGTAATGATTAATCGTATTGTTTGTCATTTTTCGACGCAGGAGAAATCTCCGCGCGAAGCTGGACAAAGATTGGACTTTCGTTATGGAGTTACTTGCGGAGATTTGCTTCGCCTGTTCGCGACCACTCGGGACTCCTTTTTTGAAATGAATTAAAATGAGAATAAATTTGCGACTTAGCGTCTTCGTGGCTGGAAAAATCCTTATGTGTTTATGACATATAAACAAAAAAAGCGGCAATATTGCCGCTTTTAAATGTAGTAAGCACTCGTTTTTAATTAGTTGATAATGATCTTTTTATTAAAAGTTTCAGAACCGCTATTAATACGAACAATGTAGATGCCTTTTGGCAAATTATTTATCGTCGATAATGAATCAGTAATATTCGATTTCTCAAATACCTTTTGACCTAAAATTGAAATTATCTCGATAGAATAAGGTGAATTAATAATATCAAAGTAAATGTTGAAGTTTCCGTTGGTTGGATTTGGATATAAAACCAATCCGTTTAATCCAGTAAACGTCTCTTCTTCCGTCTCGATAGACTCAACTTTAGCTTTTTTAGCTCCTAAATTTGAACAAGTGTCTGCGGAAAATGAATCCCATTGTGAACTTATATTGAATGTTGTCGATGGAGAAGTAACAGTTGATTTTCGTCTTAAAGTAACATCAGCAGCAAAGTTGGCAGTTCCGCCGTTGAAAGTTCCGATGATGTCAATTAAAACTCCATTTTTGAATAAACCTACGGCATCATTTCCGTTAAAAGTCAGTTCCGTTGCGGTCGTAGAAATATTGGCTGAAGTTGTCGCATAACAACTTGCAGCCATTGAACTGTTTACAATCGTAAATTTACTTCCTGATGTTAATGTTCCGTTTAAAACTAGACCAGTGCTCCAAGATCCGTCGCCATTCGTTTGTTTTTTTACGGTGTACGTTGATAAACTCACTGAACTTCCTGTATTATTAGCAATTTCTAAAGCTTTATTATTTCCTGATCCTTCAACATATTCAGAGAAAAGTAATTCTGTTGCTGTTCCTCCGGTTCCGCCACTTGCATTTGTTGTGGGAGAAACAATGTTGCTTGACGAAGAAATATTTCCGGCTGCATCTTTTGCTTTTACATAAATAGAATAACTCGTTGAAGCTGTTAATCCGGTAATTGTAGCAGTTATGCCAGAAACAGTAGTTTTTAAAACGCTGTTGACATAAACATCGTAACCTGTAACACCTACATTATCTGTTGAAGCATTCCAGCTAACCGAAATAGAACTTGCTGTTGTTGCTGTTGAAGCTAAACTCGTTGGAGCAGTTGGCGCCTGAGTATCTCCGGAAGGAGCAGTACCACCCCAAATTTGATTGATATATTCCGGATGATCAATATACGGATTTCGGTTATTTTGGCGGGCGTAGATTGCATTGTTTCTTGCAATTTCTCTCGCACTTACCGGATCTTGCGCATTCCAGGCCAAAAGAATATTCAAAAATGCCGTTGTAAAAACTTTGTTGCCTGAGCCATCAAACATAGCATACGTATATCCTGCAACCGTATTTTCATAACGGGTTGCAAAGTAGAAATACATTCGGGCAATATCTCCTTTAAATTCATTTACAGGTTCGAAAACAGTTCCTGAATATCCAGATACAGAACTTGATCCTAATTTGCTTCCGTTTTGAGAAGTATAAGTTGTTGAACTAACAGTTCCATGTGGATAATTAGAGCGCATTCCGTTTACTTTTCCATCAGTTGGAGTGATAAAATGAGCGTCTGCAACCATTGGAGATTGCTCATTAAATACCGATTGCGGAATAATGTGTTCTCTATTATAACAATCGCCTTCTGCAGAATAATTCCCACATCGTTGCGTGCTTCCGGTAGAGTAATTGTAAGGATCTGTTCCTGATGGATTCTCTGAATACATGTCTAAAACAGTTCCATCATTTTCATAAAAATTATCAACATCAGAGGTTTGATATGTGGTGTACAATCCTGCATATCCGTTATCAGTATGTCCTTTTATGATGTTGTACAATTGGGTTTTTAAAGTGTAACCAGTTCCGGTTGCTGTATTGTAATAACCGGAAGGAATTTGCGAAAAACCAACCGTAACAAATAGCAATAAGAGTAATGAGTAATTTTTTTTCATAAATAGTAGTTTAAGATTTGGGTTGTTAATAAATTGAAATATAGGTTTTTAATTTATTATTGTATCAAAAATACTACTTTTAGGGATATGCTACGTTAAGTGATGTTTAATTTTGGAAAAATTTTCTTACGGGTGGTTTTTGCCACAAAGGCACTAAGACGCAAAGGTTTTTTACTGCTAAGTTTATCATTTTGAGGAACAAGAAATCGCACACGAAACTCATCAAAGAATATCGACAATCGTTATAGATCAACTAGTGTGATTTCTCCTTCGTTGAAATTACAAATAGCACGTAATCTGCGTTCAAAAAAACTTAAATTAACTATATTACTTATATGATGGAAAAACAAAGTTATTTAGTGAAAGCTGCACTCTGATAGGCTCCTAGATCCGGATGGGAAGTTCTGTTTTTTCCGATAATATCTATCGGAATAACATATATCTGATTTCCTTTCGCGAAAGCAGCAGAAGCATTGTCAATGTTAAACTTGTTCTGTGAAACATTAAAGAACTTAGGGTTTTCATTTAGAATAATCTGATTATAATGAACCGCATCAGTTTTAAACTGATAATCTGGATTGGTAGTAGAATTGCTAAATTTCAATAAGCAATTATTCAGCTGGTAAACAAACTCAGCATTTGTGCTTTTATTCAAATTGAATTCGTTTGTACTGGATCCGTAAATAATACAATTGTTAAAAGTTGCTTGTGTTAGCGGGTTAGTTTCAGGATTAGCACCGACTAAAATGTTGCTTAGATTAACGGCGAAATGAGAAGTGTTCTGCCAGTTATTATTGAAAGTACAATGTGTGAAAACATAATTTCCGCCATAAATGCAGGATAAACTTGATAAGCCGGCATAGTTTATTACTATGTTCTCTCCGTTAATATTCGCATTTTTAGCTAAGATTCCATATTCGGCACAATTGTAAATTTGTGTATTTTTGATTTGAATCGTGGCGTTGTCAGGGCTTTTTATGTTTAAACCCGTAATGGCATTTTTTAAAGTAAGATGGTTGATTGAATGATTTTTGCTTCCATTTGCGAGAATAACAGAATTCCATTGTCCGGGAATATTGGCATAAAGAGATTCTAGCCGATCTCCCTCAAAAATAATTTCATTTTCTAATTTATCTGTTGTAGATATAGTTCCGTTAATTTGTAGGGATGCCTTATTATCTACATAAAGTCCGGAATTAGCATGGAAAAATATGCGTGTTCCTGCTTGAAAAGTAACTGTTTTGTCTACGGGAACTCCTGCGAATCCATAAATTACATAAGGTTTCTTATTTGTAAATAGTAATTCATTGCCGTTAATAGGATCGTTTTCATCCAGGTAAAAACCATCAAAACTTTTACCGTCGATTTGAATTTTTTCTTTAGTTCCATCAGAGTTAATTTTTGGATAAAGGAAAACAGCATCCTGAATTAAAGTTACTAAAGCAACTTCCTGAAGATTAGCTCCGCTATCAAATTGAATCTGATCTGTGTATAAAAAATCAGTTGGGTTGGCATCTGTAATATCGGCGGTGGTTTCTATAAAAATGTACAAACTGTCTTTAGCTAAAAGTGTTACATCTTTAAAAATTTTACCGTTGTTTCCGCTCATTCCGTCAACCGTCATTCGGTATTTAGAGTTTAAACCATTTTTAAGCTGAATCGTTGGAATCGAAATGTCATCTTTGCTTTTATTGTATACTTTAAGTTGATACGTAGCCGAGCCAATATTTTTAAAAATAGTATCTAAATAAACAGTATCTTTTGAAAACTTTAAATTTCCGGAACTGGCAACAGTATAAAAATCAGTTCTGCAAGAGCTGGTTGTTAAAAGTATTCCGAAAATGAAAAATATAAAGTATTGACGCATTTAAAATAGTTTTTTTACACTTTCTATGTAAATTTAATCCGTAGCTATGTGTATAATCTGTAGTAAAAAGATATTGCATTTCAGCCTTAGATTGATCTTGATTGTTTGTGTAAAAATAACAAAAAACTTACATGATTAAAGTTGATTTTTAATTTAGAATTGCATTTTCCAATTTGTATCTCTTCTTTTCTTTAATTTTACGATTTTAAATTCCATTTTAATGAATTATACAAAGGAGCAAATCTTGGCGCGTTGCAATGAATTTTCGAAAAACACGCTAATGGAAACGCTAAAAATAGAATATATTGATGCTGGTGAAGATTTTCTAACCGCTAAAATGCCGGTAAATCCGTCTGTTCACCAACCAATGGGGCTTTTGCACGGAGGTGCTTCTGTAGCTTTGGCAGAAAGTGTAGGAAGTGCGGCATCGTTTTTTTTTATTGATCCAAAGGAACAAGAAGTGCGCGGAATTGAAATTTCGGCAAATCACTTAAAAAGTATTCGTGAAGGCTGGGTTTTTGGTACAGCAAGAATTATTCATAAGGGAAGAAGTATTCATCTTTGGGAAATTAAAATCACGGATGAAGCCGGAAATCTTATTTCGCTTTGCAAACTAACAAATATGGTTTTGGAAAAAAAGAAAACAGAATAGATCATGAATGACTTTTTTTCTAAAATAAAAAATCATTACAACAAGCATTTGCCTTTTGTGATGTATTCTAAACCTAATTCTAGAAGTGTTTTTGGGCTTTTACAGCAAAATGATACTTTACATAAAATCTCCAATTATAAAGAAAAAGGTTTTGTTTTTGCTTCTTTTGATGAAAAACAATTGGTTTTGATTCCGGAGAATGAATCTGAAATTATAACAGCAGAACAGGAAGATCTTTCTTTTGAAGCTATCGAAATTGAAGATTTAAGCTTTGATGAGGATGCTAAAACCCAATATGAAGATTTAGTTTCGAAAGGAATTGCAGCGATCAAAAACGAAGAATTCAAGAAAGTAGTTTTGTCCAGAAGCGAAAAGGTTGATTTGGTAGCATTTGATTTTGTCGAAACTTTTCAGCATTTGATCGAATTGTATCCAACGACTTTTACATATTGCTTTTTTCATCCTGAAATTGGATTTTGGATGGGGGCAACACCGGAACAATTATTAAAAGCGAACGGAAATGTTTTTGAAACTACGGCTTTGGCAGGAACTCAAAAAGCAACTACTGAAACTGAAATTCTCTGGCAGCAAAAAGAAAAAGACGAACAGCAATATGTAACTGATTTTATTGTAAAAAGATTACGTGAAGTTGCCGCTTCGGTTAATGTTACAGAACCTTATAGTCTGAGGGCAGGATCAATCTGGCATATTAAAACGGATATTTCAGGAGTATTGAATGGCAATTCTACGCTTGAAGAGGTGATTGATACTTTGCATCCAACGCCTGCAGTTTGTGGTTTGCCAAAGAAAAAGGCGAAAGCATTTATTATAGAAAACGAAAATTACGACAGGACTTTTTATTCTGGTTTTCTCGGTGAATTAAACAGCAGTTTTGCGAATAATGACATTAGTTCTGATTTATTTGTAAATTTACGCAGTATGCAAATTCAGGAAAACAAAGCCATTCTATATATGGGTTGTGGCATTACAAAAGAAAGCATACCTGAAAACGAATGGGAGGAAAGCGTCAATAAATCAATGACGATGAAAAGAGTGTTGAACTCAAAATAGTTAAAAAAAGGTTTTAAGTTTTAGGTTTCAAGTTGCCGACAGAACGTGAAACCTAAAACTTGAAACAAAACAAACAAAAAACATGAAATTAGATATATTAGCCTTTGGGGC
This sequence comes from Flavobacterium sp. NPDC079362, assembly GCF_050267765.1. Lineage (NCBI taxonomy): Bacteria > Pseudomonadati > Bacteroidota > Flavobacteriia > Flavobacteriales > Flavobacteriaceae > Flavobacterium > Flavobacterium sp. NPDC079362. The sequence goes on from NZ_JBNNFM010000031.1 coordinate 54,604, forward strand.
ACATCCGGATGATGTAGAATTGGGTTGTGCGGGAACAATTTTAAAAGAAATATCTCTTGGCAAAAAAGTAGGTATCGTTGATTTAACACGTGGCGAATTAGGAACGCGCGGAACGGCAGAAACCAGAGATAAGGAAGCGAATGATGCAGCTGCAATTTTAGGGGTTTTAGTACGTGAGAATCTAGGTTTAAGAGATGGTTTTTTTGTGAACGACGAAAAACATCAGTTGGAAGTTATTAAAATGATTCGAAAGTATAAGCCTGAAATTGTATTGTGTAATGCAATTGATGACCGCCATATTGATCACGGTAAAGGAAGTAAATTAGTTTCTGATGCTTGCTTTTTATCAGGTTTGATGAAAATTGAAACTTCGGTTGATGGAGAAAACCAAGAAGCCTGGAGACCAAGAGTAGTGTATCATTATATTCAGTGGAAAAATATCCAACCTGACTTTGTAGTTGATATTACTGGTTTTGAAGAGAAAAAAGTAGAAGCAATTATGGCGTATAAAACCCAGTTTTATGACCCAAATTCAAAAGAACCTGTAACGCCAATTACGAGTAAGAACTTTTTTGAAAGTCTAAATTATCGTGCCCAAGACTTAGGGAGACTAGTTGGTAAAGATTTTGCTGAAGGGTTCACTGTTGAAAGGTGTTTGGCAGTCAATAGCTTAGGAAATTTGATGTAATTTTGATGAAAATTTTTCATTTTTTTCTTTGGAGAAGTAAACCTTTGTCGTATATTTGCAACCGCAAAGAAAAATGGTGGTTGTAGCTCAGCTGGTTAGAGTATTGGTTTGTGGTGCCGAGGGTCGCCGGTTCGAACCCGGTCAGCCACCCAGAAATTTAAAGCCTTGAAGAAATTCAGGGCTTTTTTTGTGCCTATAATTTTAGGTTTTAATAGATCTAAATTCTAAATCCCTGCAATAATTATATATATGCTTTTTTGTAAGTTGAAAAAGGATGGCGTTTAAGTATAGGTTTATTGGTTGTTATGGTTTGGTTTATGTGTCATTTTATTTCGGAAAAATCATTTTCGTATTTTGTATTTGCGGTTTTAAATCTTTTTTCTTTGTAGAAGTAAACCTTTATTGTATATTTGCAACCGCAAAGAAAAATGGTGGTTGTAGCTCAGCTGGTTAGAGTATTGGTTTGTGGTGCCGAGGGTCGCCGGTTCGAACCCGGTCAGCCACCCAGAAATTTAAAGCCTTGAAGAAATTCAAGGCTTTTTTTGTGCGCTTAATTTTTTCTCAGTAAAAATGAAGCCCGGTTGTGTGAGTTTAGGTTTATGTGTATTTGTATTGTGATTTTTTTACCTATATATAAGAGTGGTTTTAGGGTGAGCCTGATAGTGTTAGGAAACTGTCAGGCTTGTTGTCTTTGTGTTTAATATACGGGATGAATTTTAGGTGTATATGAGGAGTGTCTTATTTAGTTGTAGTAAGTGAGATTCTGGTTTTGAAATATGAATTAGGAGCTTCATCTCGCTATGCATTTTAATCTTTTGCTTTTTAAAGAAAAAAGCAAAAGGATTTCCATTTCTATCGGGGCTAGGGCAGTTGTTCTTATTAGAAGTAGTGTATATAGGTATGGGGAGCAAATCCTAGTGTCTTATTCAAAAGGCAAAGCAAAAGAACCTTCGTGTCTTCGTGGCATAATGAGGTATATCTGTTAAAAGGAGCTGAAATGAATGGTAGGTAGCTATTATAAAGTAATAGAAAAACCTCGATAAGTCTGTAAAGTTCATAAAAATGGCAGTTCTTCAAGTGTTGTTATTATGAAAAGCAGAATGTGCTTACGAAAATTCCGATAAAGTCAAAAAAAGGACAATGGTTAAGGTTGGTGTTATCAGAGTGTTAAGAAAAAGTTTGTAAAAACATTGAAATTATACAACAAAAAGGCTTGTAAATGTAAACAAACCACCTACTTTTGCACCCGCAACAACGACAGACGTTCACTGAAATACTGACAAGCCTTACTGATCAAAACGAAAATTTATTTTCTAAAAAAGATTCTGAAAAGCTTGTGAGATTTGAAAACAGATGTTACATTTGCACCCCGCAAAACAACGGAAGT
>NZ_JBNNFM010000032.1:0-55470 GCF_050267765.1 Flavobacterium sp. NPDC079362
TCACAACTTTTCTAAATGGATCGCTAAAATCCGTTTGGGCAATTTTAACCTCATTTTTGATCTCGTAGAAGCTTTAGAAAAGTTTATAGAAGACCCCATTTTAGCCCAAATTTACATTTTTCAAGAAACACTCTGTAAATCTACTAGTATAATAAAAGAAAGAGGTCGTCTTTTCAGACAACCTCTTACTAAATACGAAAATGTCCAACTATCGTACTTTTATTTTCAATTTAAAAAGTGAATTCTTCTACGGCAGCCAAAGCATTTGGCAAGGCGCTTTCTGCAAAATCAGGAATTGCAGTCCCTTCTACCCTAAAAGTCGTTACATCAGTAATTCCTAAAAAACTTAAAACTACACGCAAATACGGTTCCGCAAAATCATAACTTTTATAGGGACCGTCAGAAAATACAGCACCGGACGCAACAGACAAGAATACTTTTTTACCCGTTATCAATCCTTTTGGTCCACTCTCACCATAACTAAAAGTCTTTCCTGGCCTTGCCACCTGATCAATCCATCCTTTTAATAATGCCGGAATTCCAAAATTGTATATAGGAACTCCGATAACGATAATATCAGCTTCCAATAAATCGTTTATAGCTTCATCAGAAAGTTTAACAAAATCTACCTGAGCTTCTGTATACGCTTCTTCAGGAGTATAAAATGCATTAAGCTGCAATTCGTTTAAATAAGGTAAAGGTGTTTTAGAAAGATCAAAAGTTTGTACGTTACTTCCCGGATATTCTCTTGACAATTTTTCCAGAACTGCATTGGATAATTGGTTACTAAATGAAGCATCTCCTTTGATGCTTGTTACTATATTCAGAATCTTTTTGCTCATTTTATTACTATTTTGTTTTATGATACAAACTTATCTACATTTGCTATCTCTTTTATAGTACTATCCTCAAGGATAGCGCTATCCTTGAGGATAGTATTAGACAAAATGACATTTAAATAAGAGGTTTACACAGATTTTTAAATCAATCTGCGTGAAATCAATTTCAACATCAACTTATGGAAACAAAGAACCAATTCACAAAAAAAGTACGCTGTGGCGAACCAGAGGAATGTCTGGCAGCATTACTGCCTGTAAGGGATGCTCTGGAAGTTTTAAGCGGCAGATGGAAGCTGCCAATTTTGATTGCATTATCAAACAGGCCAAAACGATTTAAGGAAATTTCTAAAGATGTAAACGGAATTACTGATAAAATGCTTTCAAAAGAACTTAAAGATCTTGAGGTAAATAAACTGGTTACCAGAACTGTTTATGACACGTTTCCGCCAACTGTTGAATATGCAAGAACAGAACACAGCCACACTTTATACAATGTTATCGGAGCATTAAATGAATGGGGAACTTTGCACAGAAAAGAAATCATTGGGCATTAGATAATTATGTTCAAATTAAAATCCTGGTTTTTATCCTGAAGGTTTGGGACAGTTGGATTTAATTTTTAACGATAGAGAACCACGGAGTTCGAAATCTATATTCGCTATTATGAAGCCCAGGTTTAAGAAATGATGATTTTGCAGCAACCTGCTTCCTCTTTCAATTTTAAATCTATGCATCTATTTGTTAACTTTTTTTCATTTATCCTTGAATTTAAAGACATTCACTCTGATTTAATTCATTTTTTTGTAGTAAATTACAGCTTCTTAAGATAAGTTTCATTTTAAACAAACAAAAATGACAGACTCAAAAATACCTGAAGGCCCGCTTGCAGAAAAATGGAATAATTATAAGGCAAAAGCTAAACTTGTAAATCCTGCCAACAGAAAAAAACTGAACATTATAGTTGTAGGAACTGGTCTTGCAGGAGCTTCTTGTGCCGCATCATTGGCTGAACAAGGCTATAATATTCAGTCATTTTGTTTTCAGGATTCTGCAAGAAGAGCACATTCTGTAGCTGCACAAGGTGGAGTCAATGCTGTAAAAAACTACAAAAATGATGGTGACAGCACGTACAGAATGTTTTATGATACTATAAAAGGCGGCGATTTCAGATCTCGTGAAGCAAATGTTTACCGTCTGGCGGAATGCTCTGCCGCTTTAATCGATCATGCTGTTGCTCAGGGTGTTCCTTTTGCCAGGGAATATGCCGGATATCTTAATAACAGGTCGTTTGGTGGTGTTCAGGTTTCAAGAACGTTCTACGCACGTGGACAAACCGGACAACAACTTTTACTGGGTGCTTATCAAGGTTTATTGCGTCAGGTTTCTTTAGGAAAAGTGACTATGCATACACGTCACGAAATGCTGGAATTGGTAGTTATAGACGGGAAAGCTAAAGGTATTATTGCCCGAAATCTTGAAACCGGAGAACTCGAACGTCATATTGCAGATGCTGTGGTTTTAGCTTCAGGAGGTTACGGAAAAGTATATTATCTTTCTACACTTGCCATGGGCTGTAATAGTTCAGCAATTTGGCGGGCACATAAAAAAGGCGCTTATATGGCAGGTGTAAGCTGGATTCAGTTTCACCCTACTTCGCTTCCGCAACATGGAGAAAATCAATCAAAACTTACCTTAATGTCAGAATCGCTTCGTAACGACGGGCGAATTTGGGTGCCAAAAGCCGCCGCAGACGACAGAAACCCAAATACAATTCCTGAAGAAGAAAGAGATTATTATTTAGAACGTAAATATCCTTCTTTTGGCAATCTGGCTCCACGCGATATTTCGTCAAGAGCGGCAAAAGAACAAATTGATGCCGGACATGGCGTTGGACCAATGAAAAATGCTATTTATCTTGATTTTTCGGATGCCATTAAAACCCAGGGAAAAGATAATATTGAAGCTAAATACAGTAATCTTTTTGCGATGTACGAAAAAATTACAGGGATCAATGCTTACAAAGAACCCATGTTAATATCTCCATCGGCACATTTTACAATGGGCGGACTTTGGGTAGATTATGAATTAATGACTACAATTCCGGGTTTATTTGCTTTGGGAGAAGCAAACTTTGCTGATCATGGCGCAAATCGACTGGGTGCCAACTCATTGCTTCAGGCTTGTGTAGATGGCTATTTTATTGCTCCTTACACGATTCCGAATTATCTGGCAGGAGAATTAAATGCTCCTAAAAATACAATTGCCCATCCTGCTTTTGATGAAGCCGAAAAAGCTGTAAGAGCACAATTAGATAAATTCCTGAACAGTAAAGGAACACTTTCAACAGATCACTTTCATAAAAAAATAGGACGATTGCTTTATGAAAAATGTGGACTTTCGAGAAGTAAGGAAAAACTCGAAGAAGCGTTAGATGAAATCAAACTTCTAAAAACTTCTTTTGAAAAAGACTTGCTCATAACAGGAGATGATACTTTAAACAGTGAACTTGAAAAAGCCGGACGCATTGCTGATTATATCGAATTGGCTGCACTAATGTGCCATGACGCTCTGCAAAGAGAAGAATCCTGTGGTGCCCATTTTAGAGAAGAATATCAAACTCCGGATGGTGAGGCTGTTCGAAATGATGCTGATTTTTGTTACGTATCGGCTTGGGAATGGAAAGGCGCTGCACAAAAACCTGAATTACACAAAGAACCGCTCGTATTCGAATCGGTTGAACTGGCAGTTAGAAGTTACAAATAATCAAAAGCTTAAGAATATGAAACTATATCTTAAAATATGGCGACAACTCAATACTTCTTCTAAAGGAGAAATGGTAAACTACGAAATTGACGGGGTTTCTGAACATATGTCTTTTCTGGAAATGCTCGATCTTTTGAACGAATCGCTCATTCAGAAAAAAGAACGTGTCATTGAATTTGATCATGATTGCAGAGAAGGTATTTGCGGACAATGTGGCGTTATGATTGACGGAAGAGCTCACGGACCATTAAAGAACACAACAACATGCCAGCTTCATATGCGGAGTTTTAAAGATGGAGATACTATTTATATTGAACCCTTTCGTGCAAAAGCATTTCCTATTTTAAGAGATTTAAAAATTGATCGTTCTGCTTTTGATTCTATTATTGAATCCGGAGGTTTTATTGGCGCTTCAACTGGTCAGGCACCGGAAGCAAATAGTATTCCTATCTCTTACGAAACTGCTGAAGCTTCTTTTGATGCTGCGGCTTGTATTGGTTGTGGTGCTTGCGTGGCAACTTGTAAAAATGCCAGTGCTGCCTTGTTTGTTGGTGCTAAAATAACACACTTGGCTTTACTTCCGCAAGGAAAAATAGAAGCATCAAAACGGGTTTTAACAATGGTTCAGCAAATGGATGCTGAAGGTTTTGGAAATTGTTCTGATACAAGGGCATGCGAAATCGAATGTCCGCAAGGAATTTCTATCCTTTCGATCGCCAAAATGAATGCGGAATATACTAAGGCTTTGATTTTTAGAAAGTGATTTGTACTTAAAAAAAAGAATCTAGCAAAGTCGAAAAGTCGCAAAGTTTTGAATAGACTCCAGCTTTAGCTGGAGTTTAATAAAGGTCATTGGAAAGGCTTTAGCCAAATGTCGTTTTTTGGCTAAAGCCTTTTTCTATAATTATTATAATTACTAGTCAATAGACACTAATCGCTACTCTTTTTTATAGAACTTATCCTGCCCAACCTGATAAATTCTTTTAAACCCTGTTACTACACCATTTTCAGAAACAATTTGTATACGGAAATCATCTATTCCATCCAGCAGAAATAAATCCTGATCCAAAGGAATCAGTAATAAAGTTGCTATATTATTCCATTTGTAATACAAATTGTTGTTTTCAAATTTCAGTTCGACTTTCCCATACTTTCCTTGGTAAGATTTTAAAATTTCATCAGTAACACTTGCCTTTTTTTGTCTGTTTTTAATGATAGGAATATACCAATCGAGATTGTTTTCTAAATCTTTGCTTTTTGATGAAAGCTTTTGCAAAGCCAGTATATGAGATGTATTTATAGCTTCTTCGCTTTTGCACAAAACATCGGGCATCACGCCTTTTCCTTCAAAATCTGTATTTGTAATAGGGTCGTTGACTTCTCCAAAAGGGATATTTACAAAAAAACCATTTGGTAATACCTTTCTATCAATTGGATGCGCACCTCCAGCCGTTCTTTCACCAACTATAGTAACACGTTTTAAATTTTGAAGCGAGTAACTCATCCATTCAGCAGCAGAAAAAGTAGTGTTGCTTGTCAAAATATAAATATCAACATCCTCCATACGTTTTCCTGGTACAGACGGTAATAACCACATTTCTCTTTCGACTTTTTTTCTGTTTTTTTCGGTATAATAATATTTATAAAGAGGTAACTCTTTCCCTGAATAAAAATAACTGCTTAAAAACTGTCCCATCTCCATAGCCCCTCCATTATTTTGGCGTAAATCGATAATTAGCGCATCTGTACTGCTTAAAAATTGCATCGCCGATGCTGCAGTTTCACTTGCTATTGCAGGATCTTCAAAATAATCGAACTTTAGATAGCCTATATTTCCTTCTAAAATTCGTGTTTGTTGAAAACCGAAATTTTTCTTTTTAGCTTCTGCTAATTCCTCGGCCTTAATTTTTTTCTGTACCTCTTTATTCTCTTTTCTTAGATGATTTTCCGTCCATTCCGGATCATACACAACTCCAAAATGTAAATCTTTGCTAGCCTCTATAAGATCTGAGCTTAGTTTACCCGCAAATTCATTTGGTTTTACAATATCTCTGTAAACACCTTTTTTATATTTCTCATTCAGTTTCTTTTTAATCTCTCCAACTGCATTTGGTCGTATATAAAACTCCTCAAGTTGTTTGGTCAGCGAATCGATAATTTGTTTTTTACTTAATTCAGTAAGATTATGTTCTTCTTTTATATCATTTTGTGCAACCGAAATCATTGATATTGACAGCAATAGTAAAGTTAAAAGGTGTTTCATATTTACGAAGTTTTACAGTTTGAAATTATTTTGTGGAGGATTTTGTCCAGTAATTCGATTTCATCAAGCGATAATCCGTTAAGAGCTGTTTTGCGGTTAAGTTTAAAAACAGGTGCCAATAAGACAATTGTTTTTTTACCTTTTTCAGTTATGATCAGTTTAGATTTCCTTTTATCTAATTCATCCGTTTCTCTGGTCAAGTAATCTTTTTTAACCATTAACTCAATTATCCTTGTAACCGATGCATTATCCTTAAATATTAATTTTGCAATATCTATCTGAGAAATCGTCGTATTATCATTTAGAATAATAAGTACTAAACATTGATCAACTGTAATGTCATCTGCGATCTTCTGTATATTCCTTTGGCAAATTTTCCGATATTCTTTAATGGTCTGTTCTATGGTATATAAAACTGTTCCTGTTGGGGTTTTCTGAATCATATTAAACTCTTTATCTTTAAATGTATTTGATATGTCAAATATAATTATTTATTTGATATATCAAGTATATTTAAATTAATTATATAAAATTAGCGCATACAAATAAACCCGACAGGTTTTAAAAACTTGTCGGGTATTGTTTTTTTGTTATTTCAACGAGAATTTCGCGCAAAATCGCAAAGACGCTAAGGTTAAAAACTTAAAAAAGAAAAACTTTGTGCCTTAGCGTCTTCGTGGTAAACCACAAAGTAAGCTAAACAGCAAAATAAGGCGTCAATATATCTTCAAAATTATATAATCCTTTTTGTTTGTGTTCTAAGTTCTCAGCTACAAAAACAACTCCATTTCCAAAAGCTTCTCTTGAAATCGATTCATGAATTAAACGTACTGTTTGATATGGGAATCCAAATATAACTTCATGTTTTCCAACGATTCCTCCTGCCCTGACTGAATTGATGTTTTCTTTATCGATATCTAAAGCTTCGGCAATTTTTACAGCTGTTCCGGAAGTTCCTTGTTTTGTTTTAAAATGCTCCTCATTGACTTCAATATCAACCCACGGTGCAATTTTCTTTAAAAACTTAGCCGCAAAAAGTAGATAATTCACCCCAAGTGTAATATTTGGAGACCAAAATACAGTCGTTTTATGTGCTAATTTCTTTAATAACTGCAATTCTTTATCTTTATAATGGGAAATTGCTGAGATAATTTTAATGTTTCTGCTTGCAGCAAGTTCACCATAAGTATAAATACCTTCATTAGACGAAAAATCGATAATCACATCAACTGGATGTTTATCCAGTAATTCTTCCATAGTAGTTTTAGAGCTTGAATAAATTAATCCGGGTTCGTCTGACTGAATTCCAAAAAATTCGGGAACAGATCTGTGTTCTAAAACAGTACTTTGTCTTAAAACCCATTCTAAACAAAATTTTTTATTTTCAAGTAGTATTGATGCTACTGATTTTCCAGTCTTTCCAAATCCGATTAATCCTATTTTCATAATTTATTTTTTATTGAGCAGAAAGCCCGTTAGCGAAAATTGGCATTTTATGAAGCTAATGCCAAATCAAAAATTCAATTATTATCTAAGCTGATAATGATACTCTATTAGTAAAAATAGAAATATTATAACGGTCACACTAAAGATTATTGAGATTTGTAACAAAAAAGAACCTTGTTAACAGGAATAATAGTGTCAATTTCTCGAACCGAAGCATCAGAAAAAGATTTTTTTTCTATACGTTGAGGATTATACGTTAAGTTAAAAAAAAAAAAAAAACTTCAAAACCTACATTTCAAGAAGTATTAGATAAGTAATTTGATGTTTCATATTGTAAAATTTTCTATTCATAATTTTAAATTATTATTCAATTCCAGTATTTTTTTAATTAAGATGCTTATATTTGCAACTAAGTTGCATTAGTTAATAACCCACATATTCGCAATAAACAAAGGATTTCCAAAACAAGAATGAAAAAGAAAATTCTCCTAATTAATCTTTTTATGTCTTTAACCGTATTGTTCGCAATGCTGTTTCAGACGATACATTCTTACGAACACATTTACAAACAATTAACGGATAAACCTTGTGATCATCAATATGTTGATGGTCAAAAGCAAATAACACACACCCATTCTGTTGATAGTCATTGTCACGTTTGTCACTTTGCTTTTAGTACTTTTATTCCAAATTCATTTGAGACTTTATACTTTCATAAAGTAAATCCTGAAACATCTTATGTATACTTTTATACAAGAGATACATCTACATTTTTTAAAGGCAGCCTTTTTGCTCTTAGAGCACCTCCTGTCCTAATTTAGCTTACTACATTTTTATTTTCGAAAATTACTCCCTCTTACCTGTTCTCAATTGGTAAAAGGAAAATGACTGCATTTTCATTTGACGCATTCTATTCCCACAAGAAATCGTGTTGAAAAAGAGGCAAAATGTCATTCTTATTTTCAAATACTAATTAATTTCTTTCTACAGAAACAGTAGTAAACTATCCCTGTCCTCACAATTTAATTCTCTAACAGCGACTGTCACTACGACTATGACCGTCAATGCGACTGCGACTAAAAATTAATAATCATTCCAAATACATAAAAACTATGCTTATAGCTGAAAATCTGACCAAGAAATATGGCAATACTATCGCTTTAAATAAATTAAATCTAACCATTAATAAAGGCGAAATCTTTGCGCTTTTAGGTCAGAATGGTGCCGGAAAAACAACGACTATCAATCTTTTCTTAGGTTTTATAGAACCAACTGGCGGAGATCTCAAAATCAATGATATATCAGTTGTAGAAAATGCTCAGGAAACTAAAAAATATGTCGCGTATATTCCTGAAACAGTAATGTTATACCCCAATCTTACTGGTTTAGAAAACTTAAAATTCTTCTCTTCTCTTGCCGGATTTAAATATTCTAAAGGAGAACTGGCTTATTTTCTATCAAAAGCCGGTTTGCAGGTTGCCGCACATGATCAAAATCTTGGTGGATATTCTAAAGGAATGCGACAAAAAGTAGGTATTGCCATTGCAATTGCCAAAAAGGCAAAAGTACTGCTGCTTGATGAACCGACAAGCGGATTAGATCCAAAAGCTTCAAATGAATTCTCTCAAATTTTAAAAGAACTTTCCGCAGATGGAACTGCAATTTTAATGGCTACGCACGATATTTTCAGAGCAAGAGAAGTGGCTTCGCATATTGGCATCATGAAAGAAGGAAACTTAGTAACGGTAATCGAAGCTAACAAGATATCAGCAAATGAACTCGAGAATTTGTATTTACAAACAGTATAAAAGGAAGAATAATTCCATCCTCATTAAAATGAAACATATATATCCTTTTTTATTTTTAATAATTGGGACGCACTGCGTGAAATCTCAAACAATTAATAAAAAAACAACGGACACTATTACACAGGATTCCACTAAAATAGCAAAAAACGAATTGCAAACCGTAGAAATTGTTGGCCGTTCATCAAAAAAATACAATAGCGATTATTCATTTGCAGCCACAAAAACTGCAGCACTCAACAAAGATATTCCGCAATCAATATCGACAATAACAAAAGAATTAATTGCTGATAAAGGCGCATTTTATCTTGCCGATGCAGTAAAAATGGCAAGTGGCGTAATTCCGTCCAGTTACTACAATCAATACACAATTCGGGGCATTAGTCAAAACGAAGAAGGTCAGATTATCAACGGAATGCGAACACGTCAATATTATTTTCTACAGCCTTTGACTAATAATATCGAACGGATAGAAGTAATAAAAGGTCCGTCGAGTGCGACATTTTCATCTGTAGATCCTGGCGGGAGTATTAATCTTGTTACCAAAAAACCTTTGGCTGTTGATCGAAAGGAAATCAGTTTAAGTGTTGCAAGTTTTAGCACTTTACGTGGAACTTTGGATTTTACAGGACCCTTAAATGATTCTAAAACACTTTTGTACCGTGTAAACGGAGCGTATCAGGAAGCGAAATCGTTTCGTGATCTCGTTAGTAATAAATCGTTTTTGATTTCTCCTTCCTTCAGTTATATCCCAAATGAAAAAACCGCTATCAATACTGAATTGATTTTGAGCGATATGACAGGAATTCTGGACCGCGGTCAACCTATATTTGGTGCTGTTGCCGGAGTTACGAGCTTAAATAAAACACCAATAAGTTTGAATTTAGGTGCTCCTGGTGACTTTTTTAAATCGAAAGAAATGATTTTCACTACCAGTTTGGCTCATAAATTCAGCTCTAAAATTGGTTTTAATGCGCAGTACATGAAACAAACCTGGACAGAGAATCTTCAGGAACACAGAACAACAAATGGTTTTGCTGTTGATATGAACAATCAGCCGGTAACAAATTTAGCGATGATGCAATTTGTTCAACGTCAGCAATATTGGGACATTGACAATTTAAGTACGTATTTTAATTTCGATTTAAAAACCGGAAAAATCAGGCATAAATTATTGGCTGGCTATGATTTAAGCAGTTGGAACAAAACTAAAGGCGGAGGACAAAATGCTGCAAGAGGTTATTTACTAAAAGACGGAACTGTCGCTAGTGCTTTTGTTCCTGCAAATGCTGTAAATTATCAAACCACAACGATTGAAGGAGTAGTTTTGCCAAAACCAAACGTCAATTATTTTAATTTAAACAACCCAACTTACACCATAACAACTGCCAATGATTATACACTGAACGTCAGGAATGCATTACCATCAGCATTGACAACTACAAATGCTATATATATTCAGGATCAGGTTCAGTGGGAAAAATTTACTTTTTTACTGGGTGTGCGTAACGAATGGTTTGAGGACATTACCAATTACAAATCTAATAATGAAATAACGGTAAAAAAATCGGCTTTGTTGCCTCGTGTAGGTTTGACTTATGCCGTAAACAATGAAATTAATGTCTATACGACATATCTTGAAGGCTATCAGCCACAATCAAATACGGTGACCTTAATGCCGCAAACAGGAAGTTTATCTCCCGGAAGTTTGTTCGATCCTCTCAAAAGTAACTTGAAAGAAGTGGGTGTAAAAGCGACCTTCTTTAATAATTCGATGAGTTTTAATGCGGCAATCTACGAAATCAATCAGCGTAATATTTTAATGAATGCCAATGATCCGGCAAATCCTGATTTATTGGTAACCAGAGGTGCTGAAAGAAGCCGCGGTTTTGAGTGTGATCTGGCAGGTTATATCACGGCAGACTGGCAAATAAACGCTTCGTACAGTTATATTGACGCTCAAATTACCAACGATCGTGATGTGTCGTTAATTGGTGCCAGAAAACAAAATACGCCAAAAAACAGTGCCAATTTATGGACCCGTTATAATTTCAATTCTGATTCGTCTTTAAAAGATTTGGGCGTTGGTTTCGGGATGCAATATCAAAGCAGCAAAGTGCCTTGGTTTACAAGGGCTTTCACACTTCCTGATTTTATGATTTTTGATGCTGCATTGTATTACAAACCAAACAAAAGCAATATGCAAATTGCCCTAAATGCGGGTAATTTATTCAACAAAACCTATTGGTTAGGTGCTCAGAATTACTTGAGACTATTTCCGGGAGCTCCCAGAAATTTTAGCCTGACCGTAACTTATAAATTCTAATTGGGATGAAATCATTACATACTGAAATTTTAATCGCCGGACATTTAAAGAATTCCGTTTTTAAGAATACGGCTGTCTTTATCATTACCCTTTTTATTGGGATTGTTTTACTTTATGCTGCGTTTTCTGGCTGGGAGAATTATACCAATCAAAACGAAACCAGCGAAAAATACCAACATGAATCCAGGGAAGACTGGCTTAAAAATCCTGACAAAAACCCGCACCGAATGGCGCATTACGGAAATTTTGCATTCAGAAAAAGTACACCTTTAAGTATTTTTGAATTTGGAATGGAACCGTTTTTTGGGAATGCCATTTTTCTGGAAGCGCACAAACAAAATACTGCCAATTTCTCTGAAGCCGGATTTTCGAACAGTCTGCTTCGGTTTGGTGAAATCAGTATTGCGATGGTTTTACAAATTTTATTGCCTTTATTGATCTTTTTCCTGGGATTTAATGCGGTCGCGGCCGAAAGTGAAAACGGAACTTTAAAACTGCTTTTGAGTCAGGGAATTAGCTGGAAACAATTATTAAGGGGTAAAATACTGGGAATCGTCAGCGTTATCATGCTTCTTTTTGTCCCAACCATTATTGTACTTGTTTTTATCTGGTTATTGCTTCAGAATTTCTCGATTTCTGCTGATGAAACCATTAAAATGTTTTTGTTTATTCTGTTTCATTTTATTTATCTGATTTTCTTTTGTGTGATTGCAGTTTTAGTTTCTACCACGAGCAAAACATCTAAAAAAGCTTTGATTTCATTGATTGGAATTTGGTTGGTTTTCACCATTATTCTCCCAAGAACCACGCAGGCAATTGGGGCATATATATACGAAGCTCCCTCTAAAATTCAATTTCAGAGCGATATCGAAAAAGACATTCTAAAACAAGGAGATAGTCACAATCCAAATGATTTGCATTATAAAGCCATCAAAGATTCGCTTTTGAGTGTACACAAAGTCGATTCCGTACAAAAACTTCCTTTCAATTATTCAGGATTTATAATGAGCGAAGGCGAGAAAATAAGTTCTAAAATATACAATCAACATTTAGAAACCTTACTTCATGTCTATGAAAAACAAAACAGTTTTTCTAAGATGATTTCTCTTATAAATCCGTATATCGCAATCAAAAACCTATCGATGGGATTATCGAATACGGATTATGATTCATATATCGATTTCCAGAAACAAGCCGAAGCTTATCGCTATACTATGGCGCAAAAAATGAATGCATTGCAGGTAAAATACATTAGTAATAAAAAACCGGGACCAAACGACAAACCTTCGACTATTAATAAAGAACATTGGGCTGATGTAGCCGAATTTCATTATGAACCTAAAGGAATTTGGGACGTTTTAAAATCCGAAATTATCTCTGTAATTTCTATAACTCTCTGGATTATAATGCTGTTTATTGTTATTCGAATTGCAGCTAAAAACCTTAAAGCCATCTAATATGTTAGCATTACTTTTTAAAAATTTCATACGATCTAAGGGCACCAAAATTGGATTGCTATTTCTTTTAATCATTTGTTTTATAAGTCTTTTAATTGGACTGCAATTTCAGCAGAAACAACAAAATAATATTAAAGAAGCAGCAATTTATCAAAAGGAACACATTGCGAGAAATGCCGCTTTTCATAAAGATGAAATAGGACTCCTGCTCTATTACATCAAGTTCTCATTGGTAAATAAAACACTGCCCATAAACAGTTTGGCAATTGGTCAGCGCGATGTAAATCCGTCGATACAAAGTGTTACAATTCGGGGTCTGGAAGCTCAGAAATACGATGCCGAACTCAATAATCCTAATAATTTATTATCAGGAAATATGGATTTTAGTTTTGTACTGATTTATCTTTTTCCGCTTTTAATTATTGCATTCTCTTACAATTTGGTTTCGGAAGAAAAAGAAAGCGGTACCTGGAAAATTGTTGCAACACAAAGTCAAAACACTTTTTTATACATTCTGAAGTTATTCTACATCAGGATTCTAAGTCTTATTGCATTATTAACTATTGTACTTTTCGCCGCCGCATTGCTTCTGAATATTCCATTAAATTCGTTACTTTTTACTTTTTACGGGCTCGGAATTTTATACATTCTTTTTTGGTTTGCTATCAGTTTTTTCATTGTTTCATTACAGAAAAATTCAAACTTTAATGCTGTTATTTTATTGACAATCTGGCTATTTCTTATCATTATTTTACCTGCAACAATTAATACCTATATAGTAAATAAATATCCAATTCCCGAAGCTTTGGAATTGACCGTTAAACAGCGAAATGCCTATCATGAAAAATGGGATATGGATAAAAAAATTACAATGGATACATTCTATCAGCACTATCCGCAATTTGCGCATTATCCTTTGCCAAATACTGAATTTAGCTGGCTTTGGTATTATGCCATGCAACAAGCAGGTGATGATGATTCGGCACAACAATCTCATGAACTAGAGAACAAACTAAAACAAAGAAATCAAGCAAGTCAATTGATCGCGCAATTTATTCCTACTTTGCATACTCAGATTAAGTTGAACGAAATTGCCCAATCTGACTTAGAAAACCAGCTTTTGTTTTTGCAAGAAACGAAGCTATTTCACGAAAAAATGCGTTTGTATTTCTATCCAAAAATATTCGATAATGCAGATGTTAGCAAAGAAAACTGGTCGAAATTTAAAGTTCAAACATTTAACGATCCATCAAAAATAAACTTTGTAAAAGCATTCTTGCCTTTATTAATTTTAAATTTATTACTAATTGGCTTTGGATGGAGGAATTTTAATAGTAGAAATAATTTAAACTCGAAGTTTTTTTAACCGAAAAGCGCGCAAAGTTCGCAAAGCTATTTCAACATATAGCTTTGCGAACTTTTATTTTTATAAAACCCTATAAAACAAGACTTTTTCGTGCTTTACGGTTAAAAAGACACTCAGGTTAAAAGTCTTATTACTTTATAAACTGAATAATAAACCCACCTTTAGGAGCTAGATTATGCTTCCAGTTTGAAGTTACAGGATAAGTCTGCACATTAAATTCCATTAATGGGTCTTTGCCTTCGGAGATAATCCTGAATTTCGAAAAGCCTTTGCTGTATTTTTTAAGATCTATTGCAACTGGCAATGCTGTATTAGTACCATTTATCCCTACGATGTAAGAAAGATTGTCTTTTTGACGCGCTAAAACTATTGCTTTACCCGGATCTGCAATCACATATTCTGTCTTATCCCAGGTAGCCGGCATTTCTTTTAATAAATTTTTAAGTGCATCAGGAAGTGAATTAAAAACCTCTTCTGAATCGGCAAAGTGGATAATACCTGATGTGTAAATCATAGCCATAGCCAACTCATGCGTTGCCGTGTTTAAACGCGTGTATTTTCTAAAAGTTAGCGCAAATGGTGTATAATCAGCAGGTCCTGCCACATTTCTTGTAAAGGGCAGTACTGTATTTTGTTCTGCTGCTTTCTCAGGAAATCTTGGTTCGTAAAAATAACTTTCTGTTCCTAAAATAGCTTCTGCCGTTACAAAATTTGGCCATGTTCTGTGCCATCCTCTTGGTACTGTTGTACCGTGCAGATTTACCAGTAAATGTTCTTTTGCTGCATCTTCAAAAACTCCCTGAAGTGCTGCTATAACTTCTTGTCTGTCTGAGCACCAAAAATCGATTTTAACCCCTTTTACTCCCATGTCAGCCAACTCCTTAAATCTCTTCTTTCTTTTTTCTGCATCATAATATTCTGCCGAATAACCCCACACCAATGGCTGAACTCCTTTTGATAAAGCATAATCAATAATTTTGCCTTCTTTATTGGCTTTTTCCCATCCTGCATCAAAAAGCGTATATCTAAAACCAAATGAAGCTGAAACATCTGTAAATTTATTATACATTTCAGGCGTAAAATCCTCAGGATGTGACCACCATGACCAGGCTGCTTTTCCCGGAACAATCCATGAAGCATCCGCGATTTTTGATGCCGGAGCCAAATCTGTAATCATGGTCGACAATAATATATCTCCCGCTTTATCTCCTATCATAATCACTCTCCACGGCATTGTCCATGGTAAATTTGACTCAGGATATGCGTTTTCTTTATCCGGTAAAGGCAACGTAAATTTCTCGTCTTTTTTTGCAAATGCTATGCTGTAAATTCCTCCCTTAGAGTCAGGTTGTAAATGACAACCCGGAAATGTTCCGTCTGCTCCTGATTCTGCAATTAAAACCCAGTTTTTAGTATCATTTACATTAAAAAGAGCCGGCATACACCAACCAACTGATTCATTTCGTGCCCCACTTATTGGATCGCCAGACTTTACATCAACATAAAAATCCTCATAACCGGGAGTATAATCTCCGGCTTTGTTGTAAGGCTGTAACCATCCTTTTGCATTTTGCTCAATATGAAATCCTGTCAATTCATTTTTAAGAACTCTGGATTGATTTTCTTTTTCAGTAAACTTATATCGAAAAGCAACCCCTTCTTCTCCCGCAATTAAATCTATGGTCATTAAAGCACCTTGTTTGTTTTTAAAGATTATGCTTTTACTTTTAAAAACGTGGTCAGCGACTTTATTATTAGCAACTTTAAGTTCATACTTTTCACGCTTTTCTTCAACACGCGACACTTTTACAACTGATAAACCAGATGTAAAATCATTATTTTCGAAAGTTAGACCAAGCGGAGAATCTAAAATTATCTTTTTATCGCGACGCGTAACTTCATAAGACAACTTTCCATCTTTAGCTAACGACAATTCAATTTTGTTTAGATTGTTCTTAGACTTTAGAAAAAGTCCTTCATTTTGTGCTTTACTGCTGACCTGTACAAAAAACATTGCAGGTATCAGTAAAATTAAAGATCGATTAATAAACATTTTTTTCATTTATATGGTTTTTAGAGATTAGTTTCAATTTTATTAGTTCGCAAAGTTTTTTAGCCAAAAATTGCACGAATGAGCACGAATTAATTTGTGAAAATTTGTGAAATTAGTGGCTAAAAAAATCTTTTTTATCTGTGTAATCTGTGGCATGTTTTTTTAATTTTTAACATCAAAAGCATACGTAATCGTTTCATTATAAACCTGCCCCGCTTCGAATATAGTATTAGGAAATTGCCTGTGATTGGGGCTATCCGGATAATATTGGCATTCTAAACAAAGTCCGTCAAAAGGTTCGTAAAACTTGCTATGTTCTCCGATAGTTGTACTGTTTAAAAAGTTTCCTGTGTATAATTGCACGCCGGGATATGATGTAAACACACGCATAATTCTTCCTGATTTTTCTTCGAATAATTCACATGTAAAATCAGAATGTATATTATCATTATTAAAGATGTAATAGATGTTAAGTCCACTATTATGCATAACATCTGCTAACTTGTAGTTTATAAACAAATAAGAATCCGCATTTATAATTTTTCCTGTCGGAATATAATCCTGAGAACTTTCTACTATACTTTTTGCCTTAATCGTAAGATTGTGCTGGTATATTTTTTCCTTACAAGCCGATAAATTAAAATAAGAATGATTGGTAAAATTTAACGGAGTTGGTTCATCGGCTAAAGCCAAATATTTAATTTTCAGTTCATTTTTATCCGTCCAGTTATACACGACTTTGGTCATTAGGTTTCCGGGAAAACCACCTTCTCCACTTTTACTTTCAAGTATAAAAATGACAGTATCTTCTTTTATTATAAAATCAAATACTTTGTTGTTAAATCCTGCCGACCCACTATGATTGTTGTTTTTTCCATCGTTTTTATCGAGATAATATGTTTCATTTTCAATAGAAAATTCGGCATTATTGATTCTGTTGGCAAAACGTCCAATTGTTGCACCTATATAAGAGGTATCTTTTAGATAATCTTCTAAAGTTGGAAATCCTAAAACTACATTCTCTTTAATTCCGTTTTTATCCGGCACTATTATGGACTTTACTATGGCACCATAATTAAGAAGCTCAACGTAGTTTCCGTGACTATTTGTAAGTTGAAATTTAAAGATTTCTTTTCCATTACAAACCCCAAAAGGTTCGTATGTAATCTTATTAATAGGATTCATATTGTTTAAAAAAAATGATTAAAAAAACACTATTTTTATAGTAACCCATTGAGCGTAATTTGTAAATATTCACTTAAACACATAGAAACATAGAATTTATGTGTAACAAAGAATACAAAAGGAAACACGTTTCTATCACACAGCCAACTTTGTGTCTTTTAAATAAGTGAAACGTCTTATTCTATTTAAGAAAAAATCTATGTTTCTATGTGTTAAAAATAATTACACCCAACGGGTTATAATAGTATTTCAAAAGTACCTTTGATTATTATCATCAAAATGGACATTTTTTTTAAAAGCATGGATTAAATTACGATATTTGAAAAATAGTATCATCAAAATGAAGAATGCATCACAAAAGGAAAAAATAAAAGTTAAAGAAGGTTTTTTAGGCCAACGCATGATTGTGATTCCTAAAAACATACTTTCAAGCATTAAGAAGAATGCTCTTATATCCAGTTTATATTTTACTGATATTGGTGTTTTCCCAAATGCAAGTCATCACTCGATGAAACGAAAACACGGAAGTAAACAATACATCCTGATTTATTGTTATAAAGGCGAAGGCATTATTAGTAAAGAAAATAAAACGATAACACTCAAAGCCAATACCTTCTATATTATACCGCCGGAAGTGGCACATGATTATTATGCTTTAAAACAAAATCCGTGGAGTATTTACTGGATCCACTTTACCGGACCACAAGCCCCACATTTTTATGAAAAATTCATCACTGAATATCCAGAAACGGCTCCACAATTATCACTCGAAGAAAGACGTATCGAACTTTTTGAAAACATACTAGATATTATGGAAGACGGTTATAGTGCCAGTAATCTTGAATATGCCAATCTCTCTTTGTGGCAATTACTGAATGCTTTTTTATATGAACGATTTTTTATCAAAAAAAACAGGATATTTTCAGAGGATAATACTATAGAGTCTGCTATTGACTATATGAAAAAGCATCTTGATTTGTCTTTAAAAATCAATGATGTAGCAACTTATTTTAATTACTCTTCATCACACTTTTTTACATTGTTTAAGAAGCAAACAGGCTACTCTCCTATTCATTATTTCAACTATTTAAAAATGCAAAAAGCCTGTCAGTATCTAAGCTTTACCACTATGAGTATAAAGGAAATAAGCTTTGCACTGGGCTTTAATGATCCACTGTATTTTTCTCGTCTTTTCAAAAAAGTAATGAGTGCTTCGCCCATACAATATCGCACCGAATACAAGCAGTAACGCAATTGTTTTCGTATTTTAGTATATATGCCTAAAAAATCAGATTATAATCCATCTATTCAAAAAAAATATCCATAAATCAAAGGTTCCTATTCCGCTAATTTTACAAAAGCTATTAAAACCTTTTTATGAAAAACTATAATTATACCTTTTTACTATCAATTAGCCTTGTTGCAGCATTGGGTGGTCTACTCTTTGGATACGACTGGGTTGTAATAGGTGATGCAAAACCATTTTACGAAATTTATTTTGGCATTTCAGATTCTCCCGCTTTACAAGGCTGGGCAATGAGCAGCGCGCTTGTTGGCTGTGTTGCGGGTGCCGCCGTTGCAGGAAAACTGGCCGATACTTATGGCAGACGCCCTATGTTAATCGTTGCCGCAGTATTATTCTCTATATCTGCACTTGGTACAGGAGCGTCAGAAACTTTTACGATATTCATCATCTGGCGCATTATTGGAGGAATCGGAATTGGGATCGCATCGACTATTTCCCCTTTATATATTGCCGAAATCGCGCCGCAGGAAACACGAGGGCTTTTTGTATCAATCAACCAACTTACTGTGGTTATTGGTATTCTTGCCGCACAAATTACCAATATGGTGATTACAGAGGTTATTCCGGCAGGTTATTCTCATGCCGAAATTTTGGCTTCATGGAATGGGCAAATGGGCTGGAGATGGATGTTTTGGGCAGGATTTTTTCCGGCAGTTCTCTTCTTTATCCTAATGTTTTTAATTCCTGAAAGTCCTAGATATCTGGCTAAAAAAGGAAATCATTCTACTGCTGAAGAAACACTTACTAAAATCGGTGGATTGGTCTATGCCAAAGATGCCATTGTAAAAATAAAAGAAACCTTCTCACACGAAACCGAGAAAACCGATTTCAGAATGTTGCTGGACAAAAAAGCTTTACCCATTCTAACAATCGGGATTGTGTTGGCAGCCTTCCAGCAATGGTGCGGTATTAATATCATTTTCAATTATGCGCAGGAAATCTTCGTTTCGGCGGGTTATAGTATCAATGATTTGTTCATGAATATTGTCATTACCGGAAGTATCAATCTTATTTTTACTTTGGTTGCGATGGGAACTGTAGACAAAATTGGCCGTAAAAAACTAATGCTTTTTGGTTCCGGTGCACTTGCCGTAATTTATGCTTTATTAGGATATTTTTATTATACCAATGTTACCGGATTGCCTTTATTATTATTGGTATTATTAGCCATTGCAATCTATGCAATGTCCCTTGCTCCAATAACATGGGTGATTTTATCTGAAATTTTTCCTAACAGAATCAGAGGTGTTGCGATGTCTGTAGCCACATTTGCGCTCTGGATCGCCTCTGCATTATTGGTGCAAACATTCCCTATTTTTAACGAATACTTAGGTACATCAGGCACTTTCTGGTTGTACGGTATTATCTGCGCCTTAGGATTTGTGTTTGTATTCAAAAAACTTCCTGAAACCAAAAACAAAAGTCTTGAAGAGATTGAGGAACTAATGGTTGCTGATAAAAAATCAAAGAATATTCAATAATTTAAATTTCATTACATCATGCAAAAAGTAAATGTTTGGAAGGAAAAAATAATCCTGCCAACCTATGAGGTGGGTAAACCTGAAAAAAATCCTGTATTTATTGAGAAAAGAGTGTATCAGGGAAGTAACGGATCTGTATATCCTTATCCGGTTATTGAAAAAATCGCAGACGAAAAAGTCGACAAAGAATATCAGGCCGTTTATCTTGAAAATGAGTTTGTTAAAATAATGATCTTACCTGAACTTGGCGGACGCGTTCATATGGCATATGATAAAACTAAAGAACGCCATTTTGTGTATTACAATCAGGTTGTAAAACCGGCTTTGGTAGGTCTTACAGGTCCGTGGATTTCTGGCGGAATCGAATTTAACTGGCCACAACACCACAGACCAACCACTTTTGATCCCGTTGATTTTAACATAGAAGAACACGAAGACGGAAGCGCAACGGTTTGGTGCAGCGAAGTCGAGCGCATGTTCAGAACCAAAGGTATGGCAGGTTTCCGTTTATATCCTGATAAAGCGTATCTGGAAATTAAAGCACAATTGTATAACAGAACTTCGTTTCCTCAAACATTTTTATGGTGGGCAAATCCTGCTGTGAAGGTAAATGACGATTATCAATCGGTTTTTCCGCCGGATGTAAATGCTGTTTTTGATCATGGAAAACGTGATGTATCGTCTTTCCCTATTGCAAAAGGAACGTATTATAAAGTAGATTATTCTCCGGGAACTGATATTTCGCGTTATAAAAACATCCCTGTTCCAACATCGTATATGGCAATTGCGTCTAAATATAATTTTGTGGGCGGATACGAAAATGATTCAAAAGGCGGATTATTGCACGTAGCCAATCATCATGTTTCGCCCGGAAAAAAACAATGGACTTGGGGTCACGGAGATTTTGGTCGTGCGTGGGATCGTAACCTTACCGACGAAGATGGTCCTTATATCGAATTAATGTGTGGCGTTTACACCGATAATCAGCCTGATTTCTCGTGGATTATGCCGGGGGAACAAAAGGATTTTACGCAGTATTTTATGCCGTATCGTGATCTAGGTATCGTGAAAAATGCGACTAAAAATGCAATGGTAAATCTCGAAAGCATCGATAATAAATTAGTGATTAAAGCTTATACAACGGGTGTTTATCCAAATACAACGGTTACTTTAAAGAATAACGATACTATTTTATTTCAAAAACAATATGATGCTTCTCCGTACAATTCATTCGAAGAAACTATTAATTTTGATACTACATCTTTAGAAGGATTATCGATTTCTGTAACCGATGGTGATAATAAAGTTTTGGTAGACTGGACGTACGAAGGACCAAATGAAGACAAAATCCCGGAAGCTGCAAAACCTGCCCTTGCTCCTGAAGATATCGAAAACAACGAACAATTGTTCCTGACCGCACAGCATCTTGAACAATACAGACACGCCACTTATAGTCCGATTCCCTATTACGAAGAAGCTATTAGACGTGATGCCGGAGATATTCGTTCGAATAATGCGATGGGGTTATGGTTGATGCGAAGAGCGAAGTTTGAAGAAGCCGAGCCTTATTTTAGAGCTGCTATAAAAACGCTCACCCAAAGAAACCCAAATCCGTATGAAGGCGAAGCTTATTTTAATTTAGGATTATGTCTTAAATATCAGAATAAAAATAAAGAAGCATACGACGCTTTCTACAAATCAACGTGGAATGCGGCCTGGCAAAATCAGGGTTATTTCTATGTTGCACAACTGGATGCATTAAATGGCGATTATGAATTGGCATTAACGCATATCAAAAAGGCAATTTCTAAAAATACCGAAGATCACAAAGCGTTACATTTGCAAGTTGCATTCCTTAGAAAATTAGGACAACAGGAAAAAGCTTTAAAACTGGCGAATACTTATCTTGAAAATGATTGTTTCAACTTCGGATTGCTTTATGAGAAATATCTTTTAAGCAATGACAAAAAAGAGTTGGATTATTTCAATTCATTGATCAGAAATAACATTCATACGTATATAGAATATGCCTTAGATTATGCTTTGGCTGGTTTATATAATCAAGCTATTGGTTTATTGAGTGAAGGTCTTAAGGACGAAGAAACCTACCCTATGGCGTGGTATTACGCAGGTTCTTTTTATGAAAAATTAAATGATTTAGGTCAAGCCGAAAAATGCTTCAAAATGGCGTCTCAGGCAAAACCAGATTACTGTTTCCCAAATCAGATTGAAGCTGCTTTATTACTTCAAAATGTAATTCAGAAACAAACCAATGACGCAAAAGCATTGTATTATTTAGGAAACTTTTGGTATGCTTCAAAATTTTATGATGATGCTATATCCTGTTGGGAACAATCTGTCGCTATCGATGATACTTTCCCAACTGTACATCGTAATTTGGCTTTGGCGTATTACAATAAATTAAACAATCCGGAAAAAGCACTCTCCAGTTTAGAAAAAGCATTTTCATTGGATTTACAAGATTCGAGAATTCTAATGGAATTGGATCAATTGTACAAACGTTTGAATAGAGATTTGGTTTTCAGACTGGCTTTCTTAGAAAAACATTTAGAATTGGTGATTCAGCGTGATGATGTTTACTTAGAAAGAGTGTCTTTGTACAACCTTTTAGGTAAACACGATAAAGCGCTAACCTTATTACAAAACCGAATTTTTCACCCGTGGGAAGGCGGTGAAGGAAAAGTAAGCGGGCAATATCTTACGAGTTTAACAGAAATTGCCAAACAACAAATCTCAGAAGGAAATTACGATAACGCAATCGAAAATCTGGAACAAGCTCAATTTTATCCTGATAATTTAGGCGAAGGAAAATTACCCGGAGCGCAGGAAAATGACATTCATTATTGGCTGGGTGTTGCTTTCGAAAAGAAAAACAACTTAGAACAAGCGAATAGTTGGTGGCATAAAGCAACTCAGGGATTAGACAAACCAACGGCTGCTATTTTCTATAACGATCAGCAACCGGATAAAATTTTCTATCAGGGATTGGCTTTCTTAAAATTAAACCAACAATCTGAAGCTGATAAACGTTTTGAGAAGTTAGTCGCTTACGCAAAAAAACATCTGAACGATCATGTTACCATCGATTATTTTGCTGTATCGCTTCCGGATCTTATGATTTGGGAAGATGATCTAGACAAACGTAATAAAATTCACTGTTTGTATATGCAGGGATTAGGACTTCTGGGTCTGGATAAAAAAGCAGAAGCTGAGGAAATTTTTGAAAGTGTTTTATCTGAAGAAAAAAGTCATTCAGGCGTTACGATTCATTTGTCTTTATTGAAGAATGAGGAATCAGTTTCTGTTTAAGTTAGTAGTTTAAATATGTAGTCCTGACAGGTTTTGAAAACTTTGGTTCTTCAGTAACAAAAAAAGGTTTGATGATTAATTTCATCAAACCTTTTTGTTTTTTTTATCATAATCTTGTCATCCTGAGAATTGAATATAGCACGCGGATCGCACTGATTCGCTTCACGAAAACGCGGATAAAAACGGATTTTTTTATTTTGCTCACAATGGATAAACACAATCTTCATCCTGAGGAACGAAGGATCACAATAGAAGATCGACAAAGATTCGCTCTATTTTTTGTGGAGTTTCTTGTGTGATCTCTCCTCTGTCGAGATGACAAGATTGTGTTAGCTTCTTGCGGAAGCAATTCAAATATTATACCTAACAGGTTTTAAAACAATAAAACTGACACAATCTTGTCATCTTGCGGAACGAAGGATCACACTATAAGATCGACAAAGATTGGCTCTTTTAGTTGCGGAGTTTCTTGTGTGATCTCTCCTCTGTCGAGATGACAAGATCATGTTAGCTTCTTGCGGAGGCAATTCAAGTATTAGACCTAGCAGGTTTTATACTAATACAATTTCCGCAATCTTGTCATCCTGAGGAACGAAGGATCACACCAGCAGATCGACAAAGATCAGCTCTTTTAGTTGTGGAGTTTCTTGTGTGATCTCTCCTCTGTCGAGATGACAAGATTGCTTTCTAATAATAAAATTAAAATCTGCGAAAACCCGTTCAATCCGCATAATCCGTGGGCAATTTTATAATTTTAAATCTAATTAACTGGTCTATCCTCTAATTTACTTCCCCTTTTTTTATTTGGTTTTGATCCCATAATAAATTCTAAAACTCCACCATTATCAATATCTGATTGATGAATAAAAGTTTTGGTATAGGTTTTACCATTCAATTTGGCACTTTGGATATAAATATTTTTATCAGAAACATTTTTTGCGATAACTTTAAATGTCTTTCCTCCTTTTAACTCAATAGAAGCTTCTTTAACTATTGGTGATCCAATAACATAAACACTACTCGCAGGATTAACAGGATAAAAACCAATAGCACTAAAGACATACCAAGCCGAAAGTTCTCCGCAATCATCATTACCGGAATAACCGGACGAAGTTGTGTTGTACATTTTCTTCAAAATCTCTGCGACATATTGCTGGGTTTTCCAAGGCTGACCTGCGTAATTATATAAATACGCAATATGATGACTTGGTTCGTTCCCGTGAGCATATTGTCCAATAAATCCTGAAGCATTGTCATTTACTTCTTCGGGTTTGTCTTCTAATGTAAAAAAAGCATCTAGTTTTTTGGTAAAAAGATGATCTCCTCCTACTAAATTTACTAATGCTTTTACGTCTTGTGGAACATACCAAAAGTATTGCCAACCATTTCCTTCTGTAAACGGATATCCTCCATTTGCGCCATATTTCAATGGATCGAAAGGACCAATCCAATTGCCTTTGTCATCTTTGGCCCTAAAGAAACCTATTTCCTTGTCATATAGATTTCTATAGAATTGAGAACGTTTTGTAAAATGATTGTAATCCTCCATTTTACCTAACTTCTTCGCTAATTCAGCCACACACCAATCGTCGTAAGCCATTTCAAGCGTCAATGAAACCGACTGTGATTTTAAGTTCTCAGGAATGTATCCGTACTTTTCCCAAATACCAAACGGAGATCCGGGATGTTCACGAGTTGCAGAATTTTTAACGGCTTCGAATGCCAAATCTAAATCAATGCCAGGTAAATTTTTCAGCACAGCATCAACCACGACCGGAATAGCATGATTGCCTATCATACAGTAATTTTCCTGTCCCCATAATTGCCATATTGGGAAATAACCAAAGACTTTGTAGTATTCCAACATACTATTTACAAAATCAATAGAACGTTCCGGCTGCAAAATGGTGTACAAAGGGTGCGCACCACGGTACGTATCCCACAAAGAGAATGTTGAATAATAGGGTTTTGATGATTTTCTGGTTGTAAAATCAGCTGATGGATAATCTCCGCTTACATCTGATAAAGTATTGGGCTGAATAAAAGTGTGATACAAAGCCGTATAAAAAATTTGTTTTTGTTCTGCTGTACCTTCAATTTTTATTTTACTGAGTTCTTTTTCCCAAACAGCATCAGCAGTATTTACAGTTCCATCAAAATCCCAGGCAGGAATTTCAGATTGTACATTCAGACGTGCATTTTCGATACTAGTTGCCGAGATACCCACTTTTACCAAAACTTCTTGTTGTTTTGAAGTATCAAAATCCAGTATCGCACGAATGGCATTCCCATTGACTATTCTGGGATTATCATAAACATTTCCGCCATCCGTAACATGATTACGAATTATAGGTTGTGAAAATTCGGCATGAAAAAACACCTTTCTCATTGGCGCCCAACCCGTAATAATGCGATAACCTTCGACCGTATGATCATTAGGAAATGACAATTGCGATGCAATAATGCGCGTATTCCAATCGGACTTTTTCATCGAATGATCCAGATCAATCACGATATGAGCTTCTTTGTTTTTTGGAAAACTGTATTTATGAAAACCTGCGTGTGTCGTTGCCGTAAGCTCGGCTTTTATCTGATAATCTAAAAGTTCGACACTGTAATAACCCGGTTTTGCAGTTTCTTTTTCATGAGAAAATTTAGATTGATACGCATTTTGTCCTGCTTCTTCTTTTACTATTGTACCACTAAAAGGCATTAACATCACGTCGAATAATTCAGCTACACCAGTTCCGCTTAAATGAGTGTGGCTGAAACCTGCAATCGTATTATCATTATAATTATAACCGCTTGCAACGCTCCAATCTGGTGTGTTACGGGTATCAGGACTCAATTGTACCATTCCAAACGGAACTGTTGCTCCGGGATAATTATTTCCTGAAAGTGGTGATCCATGAGCTGCTCCTGTACCTATAAACGGGTTTACGTGCGAGGTTATTTTTTCTGTGGTTTGCGCTCCCAGAACTATCGAACATAATAATGTTCCAAAGAGTATTATTTTAGTAAAATTCATGATTTAAGATGGGAATTTATGAAACATAATTTCATTTTTGCAATGTCATTAAATTAAGGAAATATCTATCCCTAAACTTTGGGACTTTGCCAAATAAATCTCGCGCAAAGTCGCAGAGTCGCAAAGAAAAATGTGTGTAAACTTGACGGCTTTACGGCTTGGCGC
This sequence comes from Flavobacterium sp. NPDC079362, assembly GCF_050267765.1. Lineage (NCBI taxonomy): Bacteria > Pseudomonadati > Bacteroidota > Flavobacteriia > Flavobacteriales > Flavobacteriaceae > Flavobacterium > Flavobacterium sp. NPDC079362. Next base: position 26,814 of record NZ_JBNNFM010000032.1, read on the forward strand.
GATTTTTTTTAATCTTAATTGTCTAAAAAGTGTATTTTATAATTTTGTAGAAGTAACTTCTTTCATTTCTCCATTCACCTTCACTTTTACTTTTGTAGGTATAGGAGATAAAACTTCATACTTTGTTACTTTACCTTTTTCCCATTTGATGTTTATCGTAAAGTTTCCTTCGGCTTTTAGTCCTTTTACTTCACCTTCGTTTAACCAAGCATCCGGCATTGCAGGTAATAATTCAATAAACCCTGCATGACTTTGAATCAGCATTTCGCCAATTCCTGCTGCTGCTCCAAAATTACCATCAATTTGAAATGGTGGTCCTGCAGAAAGTAAATTAGGATATACACCTCCGCCTGGTCCGTAATTAATATTGGTATCGTGTGTTTGCCTAAGTATTGTCTTTAATAATTTGTAAGCTCTGTTTCCATCTTTTAAACGAGCCCAAAACAGCATTTTGTATGCAATTGACCAACTTGTTCCATCATCTCCTCTTACTTCAAGTGTTTTTTTAATTGCGTCAACCAATTCTGGTTTGTTTTCAGGAGTAATCAAAGATCCTGGGTATAAACCATATAAATGAGAAATATGACGGTGTTGAGGATCTTCTTCTTTATAATCTTTCAACCATTCCATAATTCTTCCGTCAGGACTAACAACTCCCGGGGGCGGTAATAATTTTAATTGTTTGTCTAGTTCAAGACTCAAATCATTATCTAAACCAAGTTTTTTAGAGGCGATTATCACGTTATTAAACAATTCGCGAATAATCTGATTGTCGATTGTAGGTCCCATACAAACATGAGATGCATCTCCGTTTGGTAACAAAAATGAGTTCTCCGGTGATACAGATGGCGATGTTACTAACCAGCCCGTTTCAGGATCTTTTACTAACATATTTTTATAAAATTGTGCAGCTCCTTTCAAAATAGGATAAATTTCAGCCAAATATGGCTGATCATTGGTGTACAAATAATGGCTCCACAAATTGTTGCACAACCAGCCTGAACCCGATTTTGTGATTCCCCATGAAGCACTTTCTCCCGGTTCTGTAAAACCCCAAACGTTTGTAATAACATGTGCTACCCAACCATCAGCATTGTAATAAGCTTTTGCTGTTTTTTCTCCATTTGGTACAAGATCTTTAGTCAAATCTTTTAATGGAAGATTCAATTCTGATAAATTGGCTGTTTCCAATGCCCAGTGATTCATCTGAACATTTACGTCTAAATGATAATCTGCGTTCCATGGCGTTTGTACATCTTTCGCCCATAATCCCTGCAAATTTGGAGGCAACAATCCTAGTCTAGTGCTGCTAATACTTAAATAACGTCCGTATTGATAAAATAAAACCGGAAGTCCCGTGTCTGAATCTGGCTGTTTTATAAAAGTATCTAAACGCTCATTTGTAGGCAATGTGTTTTTTGCCGTTTTTCCGATGTTCAGCACCACACGATTGAACAGCTTTTGATAATTTTCAATATGTTTTTTCTTCTGATCGGCATACTTTTTCTGCATTGCTGCATCCAGAATTTTATCTACAGATGATTCGAAGTTTTTATCTTTATAATCTGTTCCGGCAGAGATAAACAATATTACTTCGGTTGCGTTTTTTATTTCAATTGCGTTATTGGTATAGGATGCATTTCCATCAATTAGCTGCGATTTTATCTTAGCTTTATATTTCATTCCTTTTCCGTCAGTTCCGTTGTTTAACTGTCCTGTCATTACAAGAGAATTATCGGTACCGTTTACGGTTTTAAAACGCTCCGGACGGTCTAATTGAACAGTGAAATTCAATTTTCCTTTTTTGCTTGCTGTCAATCTTACAAAACCTGCATCATCTCCAAATCCTGTAAAATATTCACGTTTATACGTTACGCCGTCAATCGTAAACTGAGTTCCGGCAACTGCGGTTTGAATATCCAGATTCCTGCTGTAATTTACCGGTTTTGATTGGGTTTTGTAATCAAATTTCAGTGTCATATTTCCCAAAACCTGATATGCTCCAAATGGTACATCAGCTCCATTTCCGCTTCCTGAACCAGCTCCTGTGCATATAAAATGCTCATCGATCAGTTTTTGGGCTTCTTTGTTTTTATTGGCTAATAACAATTCTCTGATCTGAGGTAAAAAAGAATAGGCTTTATAATTGTTGGCATCTTGCGAAGATCCGCTCCACAAGGTAATTTCGTTCAGAACTAATTTTTCGGTTGTAACCCCGCCATCAGGCATGATACCTAGACGTCCATTTCCTAGTGGCAATGTTTCTTCCCATTGTGAGGCGGGTTTGTTGTACCACAATTCTAACGGATTGGTTTGCGAATAGCCTAAGAGAGGCAATAGTATAAAAAGCAGTGTTTTTAATTTTCTGATATTCATAATTGTCGTTTTTTATTGTTTTTATGCATCCTGTAAGGTTTTCAAAACCTTGTAGGTTTAAAATTATGTTCTTAAGTCTTCATAATCATACCTAACAGGTTTTGGAAACCTGTTAGGATACAAATCTTATTATTTATTGTATGGAATTGCTTTTATAACTGGTTTTTCACCATTTTTCAAAAGTGTTTCATCAAATTCTACAGTTACTTCTTTGCTTTCTCCTTTTAGTAAAGTAAAATAACTATCGCTTATAATTGCCGGCAAAATCTGGGCTTCGGTTTTATCATTCAATACTTGTATGTGAACTCCAAAAGCAATCCCTGACGGACTTGAAACTTTTGATTTTATAACATATTTCCCATTTTGTTTTACCACTTTATTTGAAACATTTACGTTTGCTTTTGGGAGTTTATTCAAATCCGTAAAATTTTTCATGTTGATTCCTCTCCAATAAAAGTTTTCACTCACTAATTTGTTTTGGGCGTCTTTTAATTTTAATCTGATAAAATGTACCGGACTCAAATCTGATGTGTTGGCATCAGCACCAAAAACCTTGAAATCATACAGTGAATATCCCCAGCCTGAACCGCGTTTTATACCTAACATTCTAACATAACGTGCTTTTACTTCATCAAAAGAAATGGTTTCCAGTCCTTGCTTTCCTTCTTTTATCACACTTGCATCTATCCAGTTTTTAGCGTCTGTGCTTACCTGAATTTTATATTCTTTCCCATATGCATTTTCCCAATTCAAAACTACTCGATTTACGGTGTATTCATTTTCAAGATCTACGTAAACCCATTCGTCATCTGTTGCTTTACTTGCCCAGCGGCTATTAGAATCTCCGTCTGTAATGTCTCTCGTATTTCCTCCATCTGTCGAAGAAGCTGTCGTATTTTTCTGAAAAGCAAGATTTTTTTGATTTGAATAAAACGGAATCACAAAACTTTCTGTCGCAGTATTCGAATACGAATCTACAATCGCATTTTGTTTGAATTTTGATACCGGTTTTCCATCCATATTATAAACTTCGGCCTCAGCTTTTAAATTCTTGAAATCAGTTCCTGTTGTATTGATTACTTTAACCGAATTATTTACCGAATTCCATTGAATGTGCATGGGCTCACAAGCTGATTTTACGCCCCAATACGCTCCTGTCAAGTCGTAATAATAATCATACGTCTGCCAAACCATACTAGGGTATGAAGACTGACTCATCCAGATCATAATCCCTGAAGCATCCTCCCACATATGATCCAACCAGCCTTCGTACATGGCTTTGTTGGTTTCGATATTTAGTAATTGGGCTTTTGAGGTATATTCTTCGAGATTATTTGGTTTTCCGTAACGTTCATTGATACTTTTATCATAATTATCCGGCGAAGCATTAAAGGCTTTTTCTCCAAAGAAATGTTTGTCCCACATCTCGTTTCTTGGCCACCAGTCTTTTTCAGGAATAAATTTCTTAAAACTTTCGATGTTTGGAAAAACGGCTGTACCAATTTCGGTTCTTAAACCCCAACTTGGTCCATCTCCCGTGCCCACGTAAGCTGCAGGATATTTTGTAAAATAAAACCTCGGATCTTTATTCCCCCAAAGTCCGCTACCGCTTAGGTTTCCTGTGTTGGAACAAGGCTGGTAATAACGATCATCATTATCAAAAGTTTTGATATTTTCAGCGATCCAGCCGTTAAGCGGAGGCTGTGGCAAACCTTCGTTATTACCACACCAAACTGCTATACTGGCGTGATTTCTAACACGTTTTATTTTCTCAATAACATTGCTGTTAAAAACGTGAATATCTAAGGGTAAGTTAGGATTTGCATTGAGCCAAAAATCATCCCAAACCATAATACCGTATTTATCGCAAGCCTGGTAAAATTCATCATCTGTAGTAGAACCTAACCAGTTACGGATGATATTATAATTCATTTCTTTATGGAGCTTCACTTTAAGATCGTATTCATCTCCTCTGCAACGAAGCATATATTCGCTCATTCCCCAGTTTCCTCCTTTAAGAAAAACGCGTTTTCCGTTGATCGAAACATGCAAAACGCCGCCTTCCGTATCGTAAGTGTATTTTTTGATTCCGAAGGTTATTTTTTGAGCATCTGAAACGACATCGCCTATTTTAAAAGTAAACTGACAGGTATATAAATTAGGATCTCCGTAGCCATTTGGCCACCATAATTTAGGGTTCTGAATCGAAAGTTCAGGAAACTGTTCTTTGCTTAAATTTATACTGGTAATCCCATTAGCCTCTAAATTGATTTTTTTAGAAAAAGTAATGTTTCCCGGCATTATAACGCCTGTTAGGACTCCTTCCTGATTTTGTGCAGATGAGTTTTTAAGATCTACTTTTACTTCCAAATCGGCACGTGCGTTTGAAGGCAGATTAGTATGAATCCAAGGATCTGCAATGGTTATTTTGTTTGTATTAGTAAGATAAACATCATCTGTAATTCCTGAATTTAATCCCGGTACATAAGGCATCCAATCCCAGCCTGCGCTTGAAATATAAGTTGGACTTCCGTAATTATTCAAAGGTGTTTTTGGAATACTTACCAAAACTGCCAATACGTTTTTTTCTTTGCGATGTATCAATTTGGTAATATCAAATTTCCCACGTTGCATCATGCCGCTTAAAGTCGCCAGCTTTTTTCCGTTAAGGTAAATATCTCCTTCACGATTGATTCCTTCAAAATTAAGCCAGATAATATCTTTCGTAAAATTTTCAGGAATGCTAAATTCCGTGCGATACCAAAAACTGCGATCGTATTTTGCTTTATCAACCTGATAGATATTATCTCCAAAGTTGGGATCTTTCTCTAATCCGCTTACTACATATGAATTAAAAATTGTACCGGGAACAACAGCATTTACCCAATTTGTAGCTGCATAATTTGATGTAAGCATTTTAAGACTGTCCTGCCCTACTTCTACTTGTGGTTTGACTTTCCAAACAATATCAGTAGAGTTTAGACTCACTTTGTTTTGAGCATAAATACTAAATGATAAAATAGTAAAAACCAATAAAAATATATAAATCTGAATAGTGTTAAACTTCATATTGTTACTTGCTTGGTTTACGAATTGTAAACATTAAAAAATGAATGCCATTTTGGAATAAGTTTTTTCTAACAGAAAACTCCCTAAGTACTGTTATTACCTAAATCCAAAATGGCATTACAAATCAAAACTGTGACTAACCAAAATCACAAGACCAAAAAATAAAAAATTACATTAAAACTGTCTTAATTGATATTAATAACCTGGATTCTGATCAGCATCGCTTATGTCATCGTTTAGCTGAATCTCTACCAAAGGAATTGGATATCTATTGTGGAATTCTGCAATGGTACCGCTTTCAGCAGTCCATTTGTTGCGTGCTTTTACGTACTGTACCAATTTTCCGGAACGAATAAGATCCATTCTTCTCCACCCTTCAAAAGCTAATTCGCGCATACGCTCATCAAGCATCTGCTCTTTAAATTGTTCTTTCGAAAGTCCGCTCCACTCCATTCCTGCAGGTAATGATCCTCCAAAACCACGTTTACGAACCTGATTTACAAATCCTTCTGCGTCAGGAGTATTTCCTAATTCATTCAAACACTCTGCATAGCAAAGCAATACATCTGAATAACGGATGTAAGGTTTATTTTTACCTGAATTCCAGAACGATTGTTTCCCATCGATACGAATATCCTCATACTTTTTTATGTGTGGATCTAGTTCATCTCCTCCAAAACCTGACGGAATTGTTGGTACAATACCTTTATAAGTAAAATCATAACGGATACTGGCATCTTTACGCTTATCACCAGATTCCCAAATTCCGCCGCTCGTTTTATCATTATAACAATACTTTGTAGGCAACAACAAATCGTATCCTCCAAAATAAGCGTACTGATCTATGTTTGCTAATGCTCTGGATCCTGTTTGCCATTGTATTTGGTTGTTATCCGGATAATCATTGGTAAACTGAAACTCATAAAGTGATTCTGAAGAATTAGCGTGATCTGGGCTAAAAACATCCGCATAAGTTGCTAACAGATTATATTTACCGGAATTTATAACCTTAGCAAATGCTTCTTTAGCCAGGGTATAATCGTGTGCACCAGATGCTTCAGGAGCATATAAGTATACTTTACCCAATAGTGCCTGTGCCAGATATTTTACAGGAAAAGATGGATTTTTTTGTGTAAGAGGTAAGTTTTCTTCAGCTACCTTAAGGTCATTTATAATAAAGGCATAGACATCTTTCAAAGGTTGTCTTCCGTGACCTAATTCTTTGCTATGTGTTTCATCAAGAATTGGGATTTCTCCCCAATACTGTGTTAACTCAAACATTATGGTAGCTCTAATAAAACTAGCTTCTCCTAATAATATTTTTCTTTTTTCAATATCAGCTTCTGTATTCTTGTTTAATGCAAATATGGCTTTTGCAGCAGTACTTACCACCGGCCAACGAGAATCCCATTGTTCTGCCAATGCGGTATTCTCTTTAGAAAGAAACCCATTATAATAATCTAATCCTGCTTGCCCGGGAGTAGTCATTACCTGAAGTGCACCTTGTTGTGTTTCATCTGTTCCTAATTGAAACATCAAGCCTCCCCTGTCTTTTTGTATATTTCTCCATGAGATATACATTCCTAAAACAATTGGGTCTATATTTTTTAATGTCGAAAAAGCCTGTTCTTCTGTAAGAGAAGTATTTGGATCCTGCTCTAAAAAATCTGAACAGGAAGCAAAAAGCATTACGAATGCCATTGCTGTTAAAATTTTTATTTTCATAATTGTATTTTTAATTATTGCCAAAACAATTGTTATAATGAAACATTCAAGCCTAAAACAAACATTCTTGAATTAGGATATGCATCTCCACCTTCCGGATCGTAACCTTTGTATTTTGTGATCGTAAATAAATTAGATCCTGTAACATACAGACGTAGATTTTGAAGATATACTTTTTCTAAAAACAGACTTGGTAAATTATAAGATAATGTAAGTGCATTCAAACGTAAGAAAGATGAATTCTGGATGGCCAGTGATGTTTCGTAAGTATTGAATCTTCCGCCACCATAATACGCTCTTGGCACATTTGTATTTGTATTTTCCGGTGTCCAACGATCTAAAAGATCTGTATGAGCAGCGCTCATTCCGCCTGAATTCATATAACTTTCGTAAGCTGAACTGATTTTTTTTCCTCCATAAGAGTAAGCAAATACAGCATTCAATCCAAAACCTCTGTAAGTAAAATCAGTTGCAAATCCTCCGTAAAAATCAGGATCTGTATTTCCTACTACATAGCGGTCATTATCATCGATTTTACCATCTTTGTTTCTGTCAACAGGAACAAGATCCCCAGGTTTAACTGTTCTTCCTCCAAAATCAATTTTACTGATTTCAGCCATATCAGCTGTTTGAGCAATTTTATCAAACTGATAAACGTAAATAGAATTGATTGATTTACCCACAAATAAATTTCCTTCTCTTTGAATTTCGACACCAGTCCAACCGCCCTTTTTGTAAATTACATCTGCTCCGCCATATAATTTTGTAATTTTATTTTTAGCAGATGAAATATTTCCTGAAACATCCCAACTCAAATCATTTTGTTTTAAGATTTTATAAGTGGCACCAAATTCAATTCCTTTATTTACCATTGTACCAACATTATCTATCATATTCTTGAATCCGGTAACGGTTGATAATGTTCTTTCCATTAATAAATTATCATTTGTTGTATTAAAATAATCTACAGTTATAGACAATCTATTATTCGCCGAGGCAAAGTCTAAACCTAAATCAAATTGCTTTTGTTTTTCCCACTGTAAATCAGGATTTCCCAAACGACCATCTGATCTTAATATTGCTGTTCCATTAGTATATTGTGGTCTGTATTGACTCACATATGCATAATTAGGAATGTTTTGGTTACCTGCAATACCGTAACTTGCACGAAGTTTTAATAATTTGATAGCTTCTACAGATTGTAAAAATTCTTTAGCAACATCCCAGCCTAAAGCCACAGAAGGGAAAGTTCCCCACTTATTGTTACCTCCAAAACGAGAAGAACCATCTAAACGTGTTGTAACGGTTGCGAAATATTTTTTATCGTAAGAATAATTTAATCTTCCTGTATATGACATTAATGTTGTCGTTATAAAATCAGATTTAAGTGTGAAATTATTTTTTTGCGAAGCACCATCCAAATACATATAAGTAAAATCATCAGATGCAAATCCTCTTGCAGTAACTTCAGAGTTGTTATTTGTGTTTTTTTGAATTGAGAAAGCTCCAAGCGCATTTAAATCATGTTTACCAATTGTTTTATTATAGGTTACCGTATTGTCCCATTGGTAGTTTAACTCACTATATCTATAGTGATTTGCTTCTCCGCTTGCAGAATTTCTTATCGATTGTCCTGTATCTGATGGATAATATTTAAAGTTAGCCTGATCAAGAACATCTACAGAAAAAGTAGTCCTGAAATTTAATCCTTCAGCTGCTTTAATATTTACGTAATTACTTGACATCAAGCGGTTCTTTGTACTATTATCATCTATAGTTAAACTTCTTATAGGATTGTAAGCATCTGAATTTAAAGCATCTCCGTATTTCAAATACGTTGCATTAAGATCAATTGGCAATAAAGGATTCGCTCCTAAAGCATTAGGAAAAGCACTATCATTAATGTAAGTAGCTTTGCTATTTGAAAAAGTAGTATTTGTACCTACCTGCAACCATGTTTTTACATCTTGTGTCAGGTTGATTTTACCATTATATCTTTTAAAGGAAGAATTTTTAAGTAAACCATCCTGATCAGCATAACTGAAACTCATAAAGTAGGAACCTTTGTCTCCGCCTCCAGAAAATGAAAGATTATAATTCGTCTGTACACCTGTACGCTTGATCTCATCTAACCAATTATAACTTTTACCATTTCTATAAGAGTCTAATTCATAAGGAGCAAATACCTTAGAACCGTCAGATTTAATTTGGTTGATATAAGCAGCACGATCTCCTGTTGGGTTCTGATCCATGTATTGATTCGCAAAAGCGTCAACTCTAAGATCAAATAATTGCTGACCGTTCATCAATGGTAACATTTTACTAAACTCAGACAATCCAACCCAGGTATCAAAGTTTACTTTACCTTCTCCTTTTGTTCCTTTTTTGGTCGTAATTACAACAACTCCGTTTGCTCCTCTGGCTCCGTAAATAGCTGTAGAAGATGCATCCTTTAAAATATCAACGTTAGCAATATCATTCGGGTTGATCGATTCGAATCCACCTTCTATAATAAGACCATCGACTACAAATATTGGCTTTGTACCATATTGTATCGAGTTATTTCCTCTAATTTTAATATCACCACTATCTCCGGGTTTACCACTTTGTGTTACATAAACCCCAGCCGCACGTCCTTGCAATGCCTGTACAACGTTGGCCGTTGGTGTTTCAGTCAATTTATCGCCCGAAACATTTCCCACAGCACCCGTAAGATCGCTACGTTTTACCTTTGCACCTACAATAACAATTTCATTTAGTTCCTGTGAGCTTGGTTTTAATGCAACATTTACAACTGCATTATTGGCAGAAACACTTTGTGAATTGAATCCAATAAAACTAAATTCTAAAGAAGATCCTGATTTAACATTTGTAATTTTGTAACTTCCGTCAATATCAGTTACGGTTGAGTTTTGTGTGCCTTTTACAAGTACTGTGGCACCGGGCAGTGGTAAATTTTCATTATCTGTAACTTTACCGGTGATGGTTTGGGAATAAAGTGTACCGGCGGACATCATAACTACTAAGAAGCATAAGTATCTTATTGCAATTCTCATAATGATTTGGTTTTTAGTTAATAAAATCTTTTGTTTGGTTTTTTGAATATTGAGCATTTAAAATATGAGAAAACGAATTGACTTATACTATACTATACTACAACATTACAAACATACAAATATTTTCATAACATCCAAATTTATGTTTTAGGAAATTGATATTTTTTTCGAGTTTTTTTTTCGGCTTTAGTATAAATTTTAAACTTTAAAAAGAAAAAAATAAATAAACCAAGGAATAAATAGAGAAATCTCAGGCATAAATAAGCACCATCTCTTATAAAAAAGTGATAATGAAGATTATCTCGTAATTCAAAACTTACAAATTACATTTTGCACAATGTTAAACAAAACACAAAAAAAACAGCGATAAAAGCCTCAAAACCATTCTTAATAATCTGACAAAGAGACTAATTTGTGAATTTTAGCACATAATTTTTAATGTATTTAACACTTTATAATACGCTACAATATCTTTCTGTTACCAAAAAATTAAACTTTTATCTTATAAAAGACAATATTTAGGAACGCTGCCATACCTATGCATCCCAGAAATAAGAGAGATTATTTATCGCCGAAGAATTTTATGCTGTTAAACCCGACAGGTTTTAAAACCCTGTCGGGTTTGTATTGAACACAAAAAAAGACGCAAAAGCATCTCTACAAGAAAACCTTTATCGCCGAAGATTTTTACGCTCTTAAACCCGACAGGTTTTAAAATCCTGTTGGGGTTGTACCGAACAAAAAAAGACGTACAAAAAACTGTACGTCTCTACAAGAAAACCTTTTGTTCCTTTATCCCTTTGCTCCTCTGATCCTTTCCTAAGCTATTCCCCATTTCGAAAACAAAACGAATATACTTATCATACCTATCAACAATGCGCCAAAATACCAGTAACGGTTTTTCCATGGAGACAGTTTAACAGATTCAAGTTTGATTTCGGTATAATGATAATTAGGATAAAACTTAGAAACTGCCAACATACATATTGTAGTGAAAACAAATAATATTGCGAGCATATGCAAATAATGCAACTGAATATTCAATATATAATTAAAGATGATGTAACTAAATATAAAAAATATCATTCCGATTTTAGCGGCTTGCGGCGGGACTTTTTTCGAAACAAAACCAACCAGAATAATAGTAAAAATTGGCAGACAAAACATTCCGCCAAGCTGTTGCAGATAAGTATAAAAACCTGCTTTACTAAACATTATAAAAGGCGCCGAAAACATGGCCAAAGCAGAAACAATGATCTCGAATTTACGTCCTGTATATACCAAATGTTTCTCTGTAACTTCTTTGTTTCTTTTCTCTAACCAGGGTTTATAAAGGTTAAGGACAAAAAGTGTACTACTACTGTTCAATCCTGCATTAAAAGTACTAATTGCTGCTCCTAAAACAACGGCAGCAGTTAATCCAATCATAATAGCCGGCAATGTATCTTTTACAACCAAAGGAAAAACCTCAGCAGTGTTTTCAAGATTTTTATAAAGGTGAACGCCTATCAATCCGGGAATATTAATAATAAAAGGACAAAGCAATTTGCCTAGACAAGCTAATCCCATGCCTTTTTGACTGTGTGATAAACTTTTTGCCGAAAGCGCTTGCTGAACGATAAACTGTTCCATTCCCCAATAATAAAGGTTCATTATAAACATACCTGTAAAAATGGTACTCAAAGGAATTTCATCATGAGCGCCTCCAATAGCATTTAAGTGCTCTGTATTTTGAGAAAGCAAAATATGGAATCCTTTTGACCAATCGCCATTGCCTAAAAATTTAAATCCGAAGTATGGAAAAGCAATTCCAATCGTCAATAATCCAACACTTAAAATAGTATCACTTATAGAGATCGCCCTTAATCCTCCCAGAACTGAATATGCACATCCTGTCAGGCCAATAACCCAAACCATAATCCAGATATTTTGCCAATAGGTTAATTGCAAAGGCAGTAAAAAATTGAACATTCCGGTAAGAGCAACTGCACCACCATATAAAACGGCTGGCAATAAATTTACTATATAACTGCACAGGAATACAATTGACACCAGTTTTTTGGTCGAATTATCGTAACGTTTTCCCAGATAATCGGGAATTGTCATGGCTCCGGTACGAAAATAAATAGGCAAAAAGAACTCCGCCACAAGCAACATCGCAAACACAGAGCTTACGCCCCATGCTATAACGCTCATATTGTTGGTGTATATGGATTCGTTTTCGCCTATAAATTGATTTGCACTAATATTACTTAATAATAGTGCTCCTCCTACTATAAAAAAATTGTTATTATGATCTGCAAAAAAAAGCCCGTTCGTGGTTTGTACTTTTTTTGTGCGTGTTTTTAAAGCTGAAAATAAGGCTATAAAACCGGTAATTAGTAAAAAACTAACAATGGACAATACACTCATAAACTACAACGAATTTCTATCAACTAAAATGGTTGGAATAATCTCCTGAATTTTTTTACGGTTCAGAACAAAATTAGCTGCTTTTTTTCCCATTTCAGAGAAATCAGTTGAGAATGTGGTAACGCCATCAAAGATGATTTCTTTTACGATATCATCATTGTGGGATATAAAACCAATATCTGAACCTATTTTGAGTCCTTTTATTTTGGAGTCTTTGAGCATTTCCCAAAGCTCGAGATTGTGAATCGTAAAATATACTTTTCCTTTCTCCAGAGAACCGGACACATACTCTTCTTTTATAACACCTTTGATATCATAATCCTTCATGAATCTTTTAAACGAATTTAAGATTTCATCAGGCTCTGCAGACGATGGTTTGAAAAAGAAAATGATTTCGTCGTACTTTTTAATTTTATCTTTAAGCTGCACAAAAGCATTGTAAGACGAATCTCCAAACTCTTGTGCAACATAATTGTAATCTTCATCTGTTTCTATAAAACGGTCTACCAGTAATACTCTGTTGGTAGGCAATTGTTTTAAAACAGCCGGCGTTTTTTTACTCGGAATTGGAGCAATAACAAACATTCCGTATTTTCCTTTTATATTCTGAACAATACTTTCGAACGTATCAAAATTATTATGGTGAAAAAAGATATCCAACTGAATATTTTTTCCAAGACCTTTTCTGAAATTCTCATAAAACGTTTCCTGAAAAATATCAAATGCAAATATCAGCAATGCGACTTTTAATTCTTGTTTCACATCATTGGTAGCAACAAAATACCCTAATCGGTTTTTAGATTCGATTATGCCTCTATGAACAAGTTCTTTATAAGCCTTCGCAATGGTTTCTCTCGCAAACCCCAACTCGTTTATAAAAGTATTTACAGACGGAAGTAAATCTCCTTTGGTTACTACTTTTTCATCAATAGAATTAATTATTCCCTGAACCAATTGTTCATGTTTAGAGAAGGAATTTATAGATTCAAGATTTTTTATCTGCTGAATAATTTGCTTCATAAAACGTTTTTAATAGGTATTTATTTAGAAATGATAATACAAATATATACTAATGTTTGAGATTTAGGCCTTTGTAATTTTTAAAACAACACTTGTATTCGAAGAATTCACATTTGGATTAATTCCAACCTGCATTAAAAAATCACCTGAATAAGTTGCAGTCTCTACAACTGGCTTTTTATCCGGATATACGTTGATTTCTTCTACTTTATAATTTTGTCCTGCTTGTAATCCTTTTAGTTTTATCGGAAGATGTGTTCCCGCTTCGTATCTAGAATTAACTGAATAACCAAATACTACTGCTTCGTTACCATTTTTATTTACAAACATCACTGCTGCTGCATCATTACCAAGAGGATTTTGCAAACGATATTGATCTCCTTGCCAGATGGTGTTGCTCAATGCACCATAATTTTTAATCGCTAGTTGAACAAAAGCCAAATCTTTTTCATTCAGGTCTTTCACTACAATATCAAAACCTAATCTTCCCATCATCGCAACATCTGTACGGTATTTTATGGGTTGTTTTCCCCAATCTGTTACGTGTGCAGCAATGGTCAAAGCAGGATAGAAATAAGAGTATTCCCATTGCATAAATACGCGCTCCAGAGGATCTGTATTATCACTTGGCCAGAACTCCGTAAAGTATTTTAATGCTGCATAATCCACTCTTCCTCCACCACCGGAGCATAACATCATAGGTACTTTAGGATATTTGGCACGAATACGTTCCAAAACATTATACAATCCCGTTACATAATCTGTATAAAAATTATTTTGTTTGTCTTTTAGATTGCTCGAGTACGCATTGTAAATTACTGCATTACAATCCCATTTGATATAGGCTAATTCCGGATTTTCGGTAAAAAGATTGTCCACAATTCCATAAACAAAATCCTGTACTTTTGGGTTTGATAAATCCAATACCAATTGGTTACGGAAATAATGTTCTGCTCTTCCTGGTTGTTTGATAACCCATTCCGGATGTTTTTTGTACAAATCACTCGCTGGACTTACCATTTCAGGCTCGATCCAGATTCCGAATTTTACCTGATTGTCTTTGGCTGTTTTTACCAAAGTTCCAATTCCGTTTGGTAATTTCTTTTTGTTTACATCCCAATCTCCAAGAGCTGCATCGTCATTATTACGAGGATAATTATTTCCGAACCATCCGTCGTCTAATAAAAACATATCAACGCCCAGTTTTTTACTATCAGCAATAAGTACTTTTAGTTTATCTTCATCAAAGTTAAAATAAGTAGCTTCCCAGTTGTTCAGCAATGTCAAACGACTTCCTTTTCCGTCTAAAATTTTATAATTCCTTGACCAGTCGTGCAAATTACGACTTGCATTTCCTCTTCCTTTAGAAGATAATGTATACCAAAATTTAGGCGTTGTAAATACTGTGTTTTTTGCCAAAGAATAAGCTGCCGCTGCATTATTAATCCCTGAAATAACACGAAGATTATTCAATGGATCCAATTCTAAATCTGTACGGAAATTTCCTGACCATTCTAAACCTGCAAACAAAACTTTCCCCTCATCCTCGGTTGCCGGTTTATCCAGAGAAACCATAAAAACCGACGGCTGAAACAAATTGGCACGCGATCCTAATTTAGAATCCAATACTTTGATACCGTGAGTCAGTTTTGTTTCTTCAGGCTGCATTTCTTTTACCCAGTCTCCGTGATATTGATTCAGATAAAAGTTGTTGTATCCTTTCAGATACAAATTAGCCGAAGCATATTTGTTCAAAGTAATGTTACTTTTCTCTGTGTGTTTAATTGTTGTCCATTGCTCGATAACATCAGTATCATAGTAGGACTGAATAAACATATGAACCTCAACCGGATATACATTATCTTTTAATGTAATTTCTGTTTGAGAAACCCCTGTACTTATTGTTGTTGTTTTATGCTCTACATATAATAAATCCAATGAATTATTTCCGTCAGCATGCGTTACTGCAATTGCCGGCTCCAGTAAGTTTTTAGAACCCGATGGTGTATAAGCTGCATTATAAATCCCCGAATAATCTACTCCCTGTTTGAACTGAGCTTGTATTTTTACGTACTCAAAATCATTTGCCAGTTTTTCTCCTAAATAAATGGTGTTCAATTCTTTTCCGGGAGTTACCTGCAAAACAAGCGCATTACTTTTTGTTTTTACTGAGATAATTTGTTGCGCCGTAACCGGGCTGCAATAACTCGCCAGCATAAAAAATGCTATCCCAAAAGATTGCCTTAAAGTGGTAATATGTTTTTTCATTTTTACTATATTTTTATTTCTATTTCTTTTCTTGTGTAATTCCTGCCCAAATATCTGTTCTAAACGATGATGCCGGTAATCCTGATGCATTCGTTAAATTCCCAATAGGATTATCAGCCCAATTGTAGCGAACAGACACCGGATTTGGTACTTCCTGAGAATATACCTCAACTTTTCCCTTGACTACTTTAGCATCTGCCCAATAAAATTTCTGGTCTGATCCTGCTATACTAAATCCTTTAAGTGCATCGTCTCGCGCTTTTATATTTTTATTAAAGTCAAAATCTATTGTAGCTGTATTTCCTTTTATGCTATAGGATTTATACAATGGTCCGGAATAATCAATTTTGGTATTGTATACTTTTGCCAAAGCTATACTGGCCAAACGACCTCCAACATCTTGTTTGTTTTTTGGATGAATATCTTCTCCGTTCCCAATATCAGTTGTAACCGCCATTCCGGTGTTTGGCAACTTTAAAGCCTTAAACTGTGCTTCTCTCAACTCTGCCCAATCTGACTCTCCCGGTTCTTGTTTTTGTTGTTTGTAATTGGCTAACTGAACAAAGAAAAAAGGCAAATTTTTATCTTTAAATTTATCCCTCCAATCGTTTATCAACAACTGAAATAACTTTTGATATTGGTATGCTCTTTCTGCATTGCTTTCTCCCTGATACCAGATTACTCCTTTTATTTTATAATCTGTCAAAGGTGCGATCATTGCGTTGTATATGGCGCTTGGTCTGTTTTGGCCTTGAGCCAAATACGGTTTAGCAGGCAAATTTTTACTATCTGCACCAATATTATATTTCCAGTCTCCGGCTAACGAAATGGTTTCTTTTTCTGATTTTGCAGCAAAGTTTTCGTCTCCGTAAATTCCACCATTTCCTGATCCGTCAAAAACCCTGATGGTTATGGTGTTTTCGCCTTTTCTTAGAAATTGAGAGGGGATTGTGTAATGACGTTTTACATTATATCCCTTGGTTTCACCAATATAATTTCCGTTTACCCAAATCATATCATCATCATCTGCATAATAACTGATGATCAGGTCTTTTTTTATACTATTTTCTGAAAGTGTTACCTTTTTTCTAAACCAAACAATACCATCAAAATTGCCTAATCCGTTGCTGTCAAAAAATGAAGGCAATGTCATTGTTTTCCAGGATGAATCATCAAAATTGGGTGTTGCCCAAATTATTTTTCCAGTCTCAAATCCTTGATCTGAACCTCTTAATTTCATTTCCCAATCCTCCATATCAGCATTATACTTTTTTAATAATGCTGCTGCATCAACCTCCGATTTCATTGCCTGAATTTCGGTATCAAAATCATGAATAGTGGTTAACGCTCCGGAACTTGTCCATGCTTCAATTAGTGTTCCTCCCCAGGAAGAATGAATTAACCCTATTGGGATATTTTTTTCTTTGTAAATCTTTCTGGCAAAAAAATAAGCCGTTGCGCTAAAATCAGCTACGGTTTCAGGGCTGCAAACATTCCATCCGCCGTGTTGTACTTTTAGTGTATTTAATGGTAGCGTACTTTCTATATGTTCGGCCTGTAATAATCGTATTTGAGGATAATTGGCATTGGATATTTCTTCTTTATAATGATCAATTTTTCCCCAGCCTTTTAATGGCATTTCCATATTACTCTGTCCGGAACACAACCAAACTTCGCCAATCAAAACATTCTTTAGCGTTTTAATCGTTCCGTCATTTATGGTAATCGTATAAGGTCCTCCATAAATTGGGGTTTTCAAAACTACATTCCATTTGCCGTTCACTACTTTGCCTGTATATGATTTTTTATCCCAGGAAGTTTTAATGTTTACTGATTTTGCGTCGCTTTCTCCCCAAAACGGAACTGCACTTTTTTGTTGCAGCACCATATTATCGGTAAAGAATGACGGCAATATTACCGCAGCATTGGCTGTATTGAATGCACTAAAGAGTACCCATACAAGTATCGCTTTTCTTAAGAGGTATTTATTCATGCCGGTAATTTATTTTACAATTTTAAATAAACGAGCATCTTTAGCCCCAAGACTTAGATTTATAGTGTTGTTTTTTACTTCAATATTTTCTGCAGTAAAAACATCGTGTAATTTATAATTTCCGTTTTTTATGCCTAATCGTTCTAAAGGAAGCGCATATGTTTTACTCGTATTTCCGTAATTCAAAATACTGATGTACCAATCGTTACCTATTTTTTGTTCAAAAACTTCAGTAGTCAACTTTCCTGTGTTCCCTTCTACCGGACGGAACGCTACACCATTTTCTACAATCTTAAGTATTTCTTTATTCTGAAGCCATTCTTTTGCGCGTTTGCTCCAGATTCCGTCTTTGCTATAATCGTCACCCGTAATTAAAGTTCCTGTAATAACGGACGAAATTAATCTCGCACGGTTCTCTCCTTCTGTAACATCAGCAAAAACAACGTGATCTGCATCTATATAATCGTATGAATACGTTTGCCACCAACCGTAGTTTACACTATTTAAGGTATATTGTGTTTGCTCGATTGTTTTCCAGGCATCACATGCAATACGGCGAATGTGCGCATAACGAGATGTAGCCATGTTTGGAGAAATTGCTGCATAAATAAGCATTTGGCCATCCAGCGCATTTACTAAATGTTCCATACCTACTTTATAAGCCCGCATTCCTGTAGTTACATTTTTATCATAAAACGAAGTCGATTCGGCAGCTGCGTGACCTAAAAAGTCGATTTTAATCATCTTAAAACCACACTCTTTCAGTTTATTAATCACATAATCAACACGTTTAAGCGTTCCCGGATGTGTAGGATCTATCGCTCTCGCGCCATCAAAATCAAAATAAGTGTTTCCGGTTTTTGTCCACAATTCTCCAAACGTATAATCACTTCCTTCGGCTTTGCGGTTTGGGCCATCTTTCCATCCCCAATCTGTAAATGGCGCCCAGTATGCTCCCGGCTCTAAACCTTTCTTTTTGCAATAATCTGCAAATTCTTTTAGTTTACTAAAATCACCGGTAAAACCACCTTTAACCATATTGTCCCAAAACGAATCAAGATCAATATAAGCGGTATTGCCAACACGAAATTCCGGAACTGAATTAGCAAAGAAATCAGCCACTTTAGTCGTGTTCTCAAAATTAATTTTCTCCATCAAAACTCCCCAACTGTTCCAGCCTACCGGAGTTGGTTTGTCCCATGCAAAAACAAAAGGCTTTTCTACAATGCGATTTGTTTTCGCATATTGTTCCATACCGTTTCTCCAATCTGAATAGTATCCTACGAAAAATTTTGGAGAAGCAACTTTATCCGCTTTTACAATCCCGTGGGCAATACTATCACGTGTGTTCTCTTTTTCTGAATATCCTGCCCAGGCAGAAAACAAAGGTTGTTTGTTTTGATTGATCGTTTTTACGGCACTTTTCCAGATTGTATGTTCAAGAGAACCTACGATAAAACCGTTACGGGAAGTATTATTAAATATGATTCCAACTTCGGCACTTGTATTATAAGAAATGGTATCTAACTTTTTAGAGTTATAACTAATGAAGGCATCATTATCATAAGGAACAAAAACCGTTTGCAGATTTTCTATTTTGTCAAAAGCAATTTTTCCTAAATCTAATGGAGCAATATAGTTGGTTGCGATTTGTTGCCCGTTACCCAAAATTTCTAATTGAGTAATAAAATAGTCCTGATCGTTATACGTATAAAAACTCTGAACTACCGTCGCTTTACTTTTATCTTTATAAGTAAGCGTATATTTTAGACCTTTTCCTAAATCATCATTAAGAGTTTCTTTTGCAAAAACAGCTTTCGGATAAGAACTTATTGAAATTGTTTTACCATTTACAACTACTGAAGCTTTTGCTCCGCTAAATATAGTTTTGCCGGATTGACTTACTGCAATTGTTTTTTGTTTTGCATCATAAGTAATAGTACCGTTTTTGCCAAAAGTCATTTTGATATCATTTTGTGCAAAAGCCGGATTGCAAAAAAATGCCGTTAATAAAACGGACAGAAACAGGCTCTTTAGTAGGAAAGGATATTGTCTCATTCAATAAATTTTTAAGTTATTATACTATTCTATACTACAATGATACAAATTAAAATTTAGTTACCAATATTTGAGTATGAAATTTTTTACCTGATACATTATATAAGTACCTATTAAAGTTGTTTCGCACAATTTTTGTTTTTTAATAAAAATGCTTCACTATATAAGTTCATATTAAAATTGGTTCGTATAATTAAAATGGTTCTAACGTATAAGTTCATATTAGACTTCCTTATATGATTTTTACAATTCAAAAAAACATCGAGATTCTATAACTTATATGGTTCAAAAAACACACAGCAATACTAAACTTAATTATAACGTATAAAATAAAGGCATTTTTTACACTTATTCTGAATAATATTTTTTAAAACGATCTTTATTTAAATTTTATTTAGAATTAATATAAATAAACTTTTATATTTGCCGATTTCCAGGCAAAAAAGGTCTTTTGGATAAATTACCTATATTGCTTTCTAAAAAAGTGATCCTTTTATAATGAACAATACTACCAGTTTCGAATTACATCTTTTTGAATCTTTCAAAGAAGGAGACGAAACTGCTTTCACTTATTTTTACGACAAATACTTTCGCCGAATTACAGCGTTCAGCGTTCAGTTTATTTATGATAAAGACGAAGCTGAGAATTTTGCGCAAGAGGCATTTGTTCATTTATGGCAAAACAGAGAAACTGTTGAATCTGTAAATGGTATTCAATCCTTCCTGTATACTTATGCCAAATCGAAATGTCTGAATATGATCCGGCACAATAAGGTGAAAGATAAATTTAAAAGTGAGATTTTAAATCAGAAAGAAAGGGAACTGGATATCGAAATCTTAAATTCGGTTCAGTTTGATACTTTAGAATTAACGGAATTAGAACGTTTAATTCAGGAATCGATTAGTGAACTTCCTCCCAAAACCCGCGAGGTTTTTATAAAAAAACGTTACGAAGATAAAAAAAATGCAGAAATCGCCGAAGAAATGCAAGTGACCTTAAAAGCTGTAGAAGCCCATATGACAAAGGCTTTGAAGATTTTAAAAACGAAATTATCGGATTATTTATTTCTTATTTTTATCCTTATTTGTAATAATTAAAAATAAAAGGTAGGGTATTTTAATTCTGAAGTGTACTTACTACAGCGAGAAGTTTAAAAACTCAAATATGACATCAGAAATCATTTACAAATACCTTTCTAATGAAGCTTCAGAACAAGAAGTTCAAATTCTTTTTGAATGGATTGAAGCCTCGGAAGAAAATAAAAAGCATTTTATAACTTTAAAGAAAACCTGGGCGTTAACGGCACTTTCTGAAAATCTTTCAAGCGATAGTGTTCCTGTAGTTTTAATTCGACCAAAAAATAAAATAATTCATTATCTGAAATATGCCGCGGTATTTATTGTCCTGATCGGATTAAGCAAATTAGCGTTCAATTTGAATGAAAAAACAAAATCAGCAAAAGAAATTGTTTTAGAATTAGCTGATGGACGTTCTGAATATATTACGAAAGACAACCATACAAAATTGGTAAACGCTAAAGGCGATCTAATTGCTAAGAAGTTTCCAAACCAAATCATTTACTTTGGAAAAGTTCAGGATCAGCAATTGGTTTACAATACATTGAAAGTTCCTTACGGAAAAAGATTCAAATTGACGCTTTCAGACGGAACGGTGGTGAGTTTAAATTCAGGAACAACATTAAGATATCCGGAGCAATTTGGCATCAACGGAAAAAGAAATGTGTATTTAACCGGTGAAGCTTTTTTTGAAGTGGCCAAAGACAAAGAACATCCTTTTATTGTCAGCGCCAATCAGGTTGATGTTGAAGTTCTGGGAACAAAATTTAACGTTAGTGCGTATCCTGAAAACCCAACGGTCAACAGTACTCTGGTCGAAGGAAGTATTCAGATGTATGAAGTCGAAAACAAACAAAATGTTATTTTGTTAAAGCCTAACCAAATGGCAACCTGGCAAAACAACTCTAAAAAAATTACAACAAAAGAAGTTGATCCTGCTTTCTATTCTGCCTGGACAAAAGGTGAACTTGCTTTTAAAGACACTCCATTTTCTACCATCGCTAAAATAATTCAGCGTACTTACGACGTCGAAATTATCAATGAAAATACTGTTTTGGCCAGACAGAATTTTACCGGTACTATTAAAATTAGCGAATCCAGTGTCGAAAACATTTTAGAACTTCTAAAACGTGACACGCCTTTTAATTATTCCATTAAAGGAAATACAATAACCATTACCAACCTTCCATAACTAAATAAACATGACTTTTACGATACCCGATTTAAGGAAAATTCTATTTTTCCTAGCCCTGCTTTTATCCAGTTTCAAAGGTTTTTCTCAGAATAAAAGCATCACTTTACAGCTCAAAAACAAACCTATTAGTTTGATTATTAAAGCTATTGAAGAACAAACTGATTTTAGGATTATTTACAACGCCAGAAAAATAGATGCTGATCAGTTAGCAGATATTAATGTTCAGAATGCCACTTTAGAAATGGCGCTGACACAATTGTTAGCCGGTAAAAACATTTCGTTTTATATCCAGAAAAAACAGGTTTTATTAACGAACGCTGCTCCTGCTCCAACATCTACTATATCTTCTGATGAAAAAGAGAGATTCATTAGCGGAACAGTTTATAGTGCAAAAGACAAACAACCGCTTCCCGGAGCAACCATTCGCATAAAAGATACAGGAATGGGCGCTATAACTGATTTTAACGGGAAATTTGTTTATGAGTTAAAAGGGAATGATATTGCTAATACGATTCTTGAAGTTGGATTTTTAGGAATGGAATCTCAATCGCAAAAAACAAATGACAAAAAACAGTTTGTTTTTTATCTTAAAGAAGCGACGGACGAATTAAATCCTGTCGTAATTACTTCGTCTTACGGTACTACAAAACTAAAAGAGGAAATCGTTGGGAGTATTTCTACCCTATATGCCAAAGATATAGCCGTTGAGCAAGCTTCAGAAAGTGTCGATAAAATGATTACTGGTCAAATCGCCGGTGTATTGGTCGAAAATACTTCTGGTGTTGGTGGTCCGGTAAAAATTAATATTCGCGGACAGGGAACTTTATCTTCTTTTACCGGTGCACGAACGGGAACTTCAAGTCAGCCACTGATCATTATTGATGGCGTAATCATGGGAGAAGAGTACGGAATAGACAGCGCATATTTTAGCGGAAACGGAGATTTTACAGAAAGTTTTGGTAATCCGCTGATGAAAATCGCTCCCGAAAATATTGAAAGCATTTCAGTTCTTAAAGATGCAGCGGCTGTAGGTATTTACGGTGCTGACGGTGCAAATGGTGTTATTTTGATCACGACCAAAAAAGGAAAAAAAGGAAAAACACAATTTGGTTTCTCCAATCAGCTTGGGGTTTCATCAGCCATCAATCAGATTAAATATCTTAACGGAGAGCAATACAATGAGCTTAGGAACGAATTTGTAAAAAATACTACTCCGGGAGCCGTCCTGACTCCCTATAATGGTGTCAATACAGATTGGTTTGGTCTATTGAATCAATCAGGAATTTTCAATAAATATAATTTTAATGTTTCCGGCTCAACATCAAAAATTTCATATCGCACCAATATTAGCTATACAAAAATTGATGAACCGCAAATGGGTAACAATACCAAACAATTGAACGCGGGGATCAATTTAGGTTACAGTTCCGGTAAACTAGATATCAGCTTAATGCTTAATCCAAGTTATACTCAGAAGACTGCACCCAATATCTTTTATTCTTTTGCTTACCTGCCTACTCTTTCTCCTTATAATGAGGATGGATCGTACTCATTATTAGGCGTTAGTGGCATGATGAGAGGAAATCCGTTGGCAGCGATAGAGCAAAACAAAAATGAAGCAAAAACGTATGGCATTTTAGGTAGTTTAAGTCTTTCTTATAAACTAAGTAATGCTATAAAATTCTCTACGCTGTTTGGTATGGACTATACTGATAAAGATCAGGATCGATATTTTTCGGCTGAAAATGAAAGTGGTCAGTTTCCCGGAACTTTTGTTTTAGAAGATACCACTTATAAAAGATGGGGGCGCCGACTTTTAAACCAAAGAAACACGACTAAATGGAACTGGCAAGGACAAGCTTTATTTAACAAACAGCTTACTAAAAATCATGCTATTGATGGTGTTGTTGGTTTTGAACTTTCTGAGGATAAAACTGATTTTGATTATCAGTCCGGAACTGGTTTTGTAAATCCTAATGTTATCAATCCGATCTTTAATGCTATAAAAGATGATAATCCATTAACTCCTGATGTGGATGAATCTACAAGTAATCAGGTAATTGGAAAGGAAATTAGTTATAACTCGCGAGTATCTTTATTTTCTCAGCTAAATTATAATTATAAAAAACGATATTATGTATTAGCCAATTTCCGTCGCGATCAAAGTTCTGTGTTCGGAGATGATACTGATGTGGCTAATAATGGCGGCCTTGGAGCCAGTTGGATTATTAGTAATGAAAACTTCCTTAATAACAATTCGTGGATTAACTTTTTAAAAATAAAAACGAGTTACGGTACAACAGGAAACTCGAGAATTGGTTCTTACCGATCAAAGGGTTTATACAATTATCAACAAAATAATTATAATGGCGGAACTGGTGCTACTCCGGGCTCTGCTCCAAATGGAAGGTTAAGCTGGGAAAAAAACACGAAGTTTAATGCCGGAATCGATTTTAATATCTTCAATCGCGTCGAGTTTTCTGTAGAATATTATCGTGATGACAAAAGTGATTTAATTACAACCCGAAATATTCCTACTGAAACCGGTTATAGTTCTATGTTGTTGAATGCGGCAAGCATGTACAATCAGGGGTTTGAATTTCAGACTAGAATTAAATGGATTACCAACACAAATTTTAAATGGACTACTTCTTTTAATATTTCTACCGTAGATAGTAAAGTAACTGATTTAAAAGGTTTAGGAAGCGAATTCTCTACAGCAGAACTTGCTTTGGCACAAAAAATTGGTTACAGCACTACCTCAGTCTGGGGAATAAAATGGGTGGGGGTTGATCCCGCTACCGGCAGAGACCTGGTTACTAAAAACGGACAGGTATATGACCTAGCCACTTATAAAACGCTATTTACAATAGCAGACTGGGAACCTATTGGCGACACGCAGGCTAAAGCATATGGTGGTTTCAATAATAGTTTTACCTTTTTCAGCAATTTAATTTTATCACTAAGAGGAGATTTCCAATTGGGTGGCGATTTCTTTGCATCTGATGCTATAATTGACAAATACTCGAATACATCCAACAGAAATCTTTCTGTAAATGCTGCTAATCACTGGAGAAATCCAGGAGATATTGTACCGTATTCAGCGGTAACAATTGTACCGGTTACGGCAAATTTAAGCAAGTATGTTTATGACGCTACTTATGTACGATTAAGCAACATTAATCTTAGTTATAATGTGCCTGTAAAAAATATTTTCTTGGATACACTTTCTGTTTTTGCAGATGCTACAAATGTGTTGTACTGGTACAAAGACAAAAGTCCGAAAGGAATGAACGGAATACGGGAGTTTAGCTACACTTATCCACAGGCAAGAACAATTTCACTTGGTGTAAATGCAAAATTTTAAGACGATGAATTATTTAAAATATATCACAATAGCTTTCCTGATTTTTACATTGCAAAGCTGCAGTGATTTTCTGGAGCAGGAACCCGGAACACAAACTTCTATAGACGAACTTCTACAAAATAAGGAAGGTGTCTTAATAGCTTTAAAAGGTCTTTATCGCAATGTAGAAGGTACGGTAAGAGAAGAACGTTTTTCTGTTTATTCTGATTTACAAGGCGGAAATATCAAATTTACACCCACTTCTTCAGGAAACAGTTTAGGACAGATTACACCGGGAGTTAATCTTAGGGAAGCATATTCTTTTGAAGATATGGCCGAGACAAGCAATTTTGCATCATTTTACAGTGGTAATTACAGCATTATTAATCAGGCTAACTTGATTTTAGAATATACGCCAAAGCTTAAAGATGCTACTGAAACCGAAAAAAAGCAGATACAAGCAGAAGCCTTAACCATTAGAGCTTATGCCCATTTTGTTTTATCACAGATTTATTGCCAGGATTATGAATACACGCCTGATGCTTCGCATTTAGGAATTGTCTATAATACTGAATCGATAAAATCGGGACTTAAATATCCTAAAAGGGAAACTCTTACAAATACTTATTCCTTAATCATTACTGATTTAAAAACAGCCATAGAGAATTATTCTGAAACTGCTGCCATGGCGGGCCCCATTTATTCTTATTTCAATAAAAATAATGCAAAAGCGTTGCTGGCAAGAGTATATCTGTACAAAAAAGATTGGGCTAATGCCTACCAAACTGCAAATGACGTAATTGCAAATTCCGGATTTAAATTAGTAAATGCTACTGATTTAGTTTCCCAATGGGCACAGCCAGATCTTCCTGTTTCTGAAGCTTTGCTAGAATTTTCAGTATCAAAGGATTCAGAAAGTATCGTATCAACATCAATGTCAAATTATTTTGGTGTTACTTCAAGCACTTATGCCCATTATGTAGCTTCAAACGACCTTGTTGATCTTTATGAAAGTAATGATATAAGGAAACAATTATTTATTACTGTACATCTTCAGACTTTAGTAAACGGAGTTTTAACGGCTGTTCCGTACAATTTTACGCGTAAATTTCAGGATAATGCCGGATATGTGGCTTTTAGACTAAGTGAATTGTATTTAATTCGTGCCGAAGCCGCTCTCGAAAACAATCAGCCAGCACTTGCAATGGCCGATGTTAATACCATTCGTGCACGCGCCAATGCCGCTTTATTAACGAATACTGCCAACCTGAAAGAGGATATCTTTTTAGAAAGAAGAAAAGAACTTTGTTTTGAAGGGCATTTATTCTTTGATCTTGTTCGCAACCATAAAGGAATTACAAGAAATGATGGCTGTATTTCGACAAATTGCGGTATGGCTTATCCGTCTCTGAAATTCGTATTACCAATACCACAATCCAATATTAATCTTAATTCAAACTTACAACAAAATGAATCTTATTAAGATATTCAGCATATTTGGCATAGCATTGCTATTGGCATCATGCTCAAAAGACGATTATAAATTAGGTTCAAAAATAGATCCTTATTTAAGATTTAACTTCATGGTAAACAGTAATAATGTTCCATTAGAATATCCGACAGTAAGCGGAATTCTAATCCCTCAATCTACTTACAAAAATAGTTCGGTAAAAACTTTGAAAATTCCGGTTGCTTTAACAGCTAATCCTTTAAAAGGTGCTGTAACGGCTCACTTCAGTGCAGTATCAACAACTGGTGATAACGATAGTTTTACAGTAAATCCGGTCAATCAGTTAGTCTTTGAAGGAAGCAAAGTAACGGATACTATTTTTGTTTCTTTTGATAAAAGATGGACTGCCAATCAAAGTATTACTTTAAAATTAGAAACTGTATCTGATCCGGAGATCCATATTGGAAATCTAAATTCAACTTATCCTAATGATACCTTTAAGATTGATCTGGGAACCATTACTACCAATTATACTTTTCCGGTTACCCAATATGTGATAAAAGGCGAAGTTGGCGAAACAATTGATTTTAAAGTTAACTTCCCAAACGGATTTTTTCCTTCTGAAATAGAAAAGGCTGCTATTTTTAAATTTCAAAATGGTTTTGAATATTCTTTAACACATGATGATTATGGCGACAACAGAAGTTCAATAACCTATCATCTGACTCTTTTAGAGGATCTTCAGAATGACGATGCCCGTTACGAATCCAAAATAAGCTTAGTAAATATTCCGAATTACAATGCAACCGGAAACCTTAACCTGACGATTGTAAAACCAACAAAATCACCCAGAGATTTACAGGCATATCCAGCTTCAAAATTTACAGATCCTACAAATGCATTTTATTTGACCTACGGGGAACACTGGTTTAACAATAATGGCACTTGCACATGGCAGACCTTTAATGCTTTAACCTTTCCTGTTGTGGTTACTAAGGATAATGAAAATGCCATACTTTATAGCGACAAAGGAACAGCAAACCCTAATGACGATGTATATCACGATGCCTTTAAAATTGGTTTTAACGTTTCTACGGGGGCAAATACAGTAAACTCTTTTGGTTTAAAAAGATGGTTTTCTAACGAAAGCAACGCTGCGGCCGTATCTCCGGGATTTAATATTACTTCTGCTTTAGAGTTTTTCCCGGAAAACGGAAACAGCAAAACACAGGGAACGGTTCTGGTAATTCCGCAAGATTTAACGATTGGATCCAGTGCGTCAAACACCCATATTATTTCTATTTCAGGAGAAGGAACGTACAAGGAAATCAGTGCAGGTTTATATGAAATTTCATTTGAATTAAAACTCACAAACGACAAACTCTTTGGAGGAACCGTTTCGACACAATATCGAATGTATAATAACCGGGTTTATCCAAAACCAGCGGCTTTAAGTATTCCTTGTCCGAAAGAAGTTACGCTTTAAGTTTTTAGTCGCACTAACTTTGTCAAAGTTTAAAACCAAGAGTGTAAGGAACTTTTGTAAAAAACTATTATTTTTATTTTCTGTATGTCAATAAATATCAGAAAATGCAAATCAGAACAGAAGTAA
>NZ_JBNNFM010000033.1:0-52755 GCF_050267765.1 Flavobacterium sp. NPDC079362
TGCTGTTGAATTAACATCTAAAAAGCCTTATGATTACACCCAAAAGATACAAAAAAAAAGAGTAGAAAACTTTTAGCTTCTACTCCTTTAATTAACAATTATTCCTGAAAAGGACTTTTTCAGTGCCCTCGATTTTTCAAAAGGGCTTTGTAATTATTTAAGAAGTAATTAGTTTTTACTATTTAATTTAGAAAGTAAACGTAAAAATTCAACGTATAACCAAACTAGTGTAATCATAAGTCCCATGGCACCATACCATTCCATGAATTTTGGCATTTTTTCCTGTACACCTTTTTCGATCAAATCGAAGTCTAAAAATAGATTTAAGGCAGCAATGATAATTACAAAAACACTGATTCCAATACTCATCATTCCATTTCCGTAATGAACAGGAGTAAAGTTAAATATCAAAGAAGCTATCCAGGAAATTAAGTAATAAGTTGCTATTGCTAATGTTGCAGCAATTACTACTGATTTAAATTGTTCTGTAACTTTTACAATTTTGAATTTATATAAACCCAGACATACTAGAAATGTTACTAATGTTGCGCTAACAGCATTAACTACAATTCCAGGATACATAGCTTCAAATATTGCAGAAATTCCACCAATAAATAACCCTTCGAATAAGGCATAGCCCGGAGCAAGGTATGGAGAAAGATGTGGTTTGAATGCAGCAATTATAACTAAGATAAATCCAACAATAGCACCTCCAATTGTAGGTAACATTGCATTCATCCCGTTAAATGCCATCCACCATGTAATCATTGCAGATCCGCATAAGATTAAAAACAAAATAGCTGTTTTATTCATAGTACCAGATAAAGTCATTTCTTGATTGTAATCAATAATTTGACCCTGATGTGCTCCTTCAGCTTTTGAAACAGCATTTGATGAAAAACGTTTGTTGCTTAAAAATGGATTTTTAGAATTCATAATATGATTGGTTTTAAAAATTCAAATATAATTGATATTTTTCGATGTGCCCTTAATACTATAGAATTTTAACAATTGATTCCAATAAAAAAGCCATCAATAACAATTGATGGCTTCTATATGAAATATAAAATTATTTTAGTTTAATAAATCCAAAACTAAAGATGGGAATAGACCTAAAATAATATTTAATGTAATTGAGATTACAGCTAC
Source organism: Flavobacterium sp. NPDC079362 (assembly GCF_050267765.1). NCBI lineage: Bacteria > Pseudomonadati > Bacteroidota > Flavobacteriia > Flavobacteriales > Flavobacteriaceae > Flavobacterium > Flavobacterium sp. NPDC079362. Next base: position 1,150 of record NZ_JBNNFM010000033.1, read on the forward strand.
TGCATAAATAAGGAAAGGTTTTCCGGTGCGTTCCTGATTTGGCTCTTTAGAATACATAGCTAAGATCAATTTGAAATAATATCCAACACTAATAATAGAGTTGATCACAGCAACAATTACCAAAGCAATATATCCTGCCTGTATAGTTTGATTGAATAAGAATAATTTAGCAAAAAATCCGGAGAAAATCGGAATACCGGCCATAGATAACAATGAACCTGTAAGGATTGCGGCTAATAAGGGATTTGTTTTTCCTAAACCATGAAAATTAGTAATGTCTTCGTTATCCTGATTTTTGCAAACGTATAATACAACACTAAAAGCAGCAATTCCTGCTAATGCGTAAGCAGTAGTATAATATAATAATACACCTGCTGAAGTTGAAACAGTTAACAAAGTCATCAACATAAAACCGGCATGCGAAATTCCTGAGAATGCCAACATACGTTTTACATTTACCTGACGTAGTGCCATTATGTTTCCAACAGTCATAGAAGCAATCGAAATAATTACTACGATGTTTTCAAAAGTTCCTAATAAGTCCTGATTGTCCAGAGAAGGAATAAAATTTAATGCAGCAATTAATTTGTAAAGTGTTGCAATTGCTACAACTTTAGCCAAAGTACTCATTAATGCAGTTGTCAAAGCAGGAGATCCTTCGTAAACATCCGGTGCCCAGAAATGAAACGGAACTGCAGCTACTTTAAATAACATACCAATAATCATTAAAATCATTCCAATAGGAAACCAGATTGGCAATTCGGCAGATAAAGAACTTTCGTGAATTTCTGCAACATCAAAAGTTCCCATTGCTCCGTAAATCAAACAAATTCCAAATAAAATAATTCCTGATGCGAAAGATCCCATCAAAAAGTATTTCATACCGGCTTCGTTACTTTTTAGATTCAAACGATCACTTGCTGCCAAGATGTAAAGTGCGATTGATAAAATTTCTATTCCTAAGAAAAACATTGCTAAGTTTCCAAAAGTAACCATGGCTACGGCTCCAGCTAGTAAAAAAACTTTTATAGCGACAAAATCTGAGATTTTGGTTGGATGATTTTCGTAAAAATTATGGCTTAACGCTACTAAGAATATAGTAAGAACAATAAACAATGATGAAAACGCAGTAGAGAACTTGCTCACTGTGATCATATTATCATGGTAACTTGCTGTTGATCCAAATTCGTAATAGTTGATTGCCAAGACACCTAATAAACCAATAATGGTAATAGGAACTATGGCCTTTCTTAAATTAAGAATTTCAAACAATAGGCAAAAAACACCCAATCCTGTTATAGCTATTAATGTATTCATTTTTGTTTTTTTGATTTAGGAAATCTCAAACTAATGATGCCCTAATTTATTTTTATTTAAAATATATTTAATTTTCCTTTCAGTAATAAATTTAACTTTTTAAGTGTCAGACAAAATCTGAATCAAAAATCGTTAATCTTCTTTCTGAAATCGTTAATTTTTATTGATAACGTTTAGAATAGTTTCTAAACTTGGTGTAATCAAATCTGTAATTGGTTTTGGATAAAATCCGAAGAATATTAAAACCGCAATAATTGCTACGAATGAAATTCCTTCATTTACAGAAACATCTGCAAAAGTTTTAGAATTTGTTTCTCCTAACATTACATTTTGAAACATTTTAAGCATATAATAAGCTCCTAAAATAATAGTTGTTCCGCCTAAGACAGCAAACCAAATATTGATTTGAGAAAGACTATACAAAACTGTAAATTCTCCAACAAAGTTAAAAGTTCCCGGTAAAGCTACTGAAGCCAATACCAAAATTAAAAACATAGAAGTAAATTTTGGAGATTGTGTACGGATACCGCCCAATTCACCAATTTCTCTTGTTTCGAATCTTCTAAAAATAACTTCGGCAGCAAAAAACAATCCTACTACAACAAAACCGTGAGCGATCATTTGCAAAACAGCTCCGCGCAAACCATCAATAGTAAGTGTGTAAGTTCCTGCAGCAATTAATCCAACGTGAGCTAATGAAGAATAAGCCAATAATTTCTTTAAATCCTTTTGTCTTAAAGCTACAATCGATCCGTAAATTACACCGGCAACTCCTAAAGCAATGAAGATATCCATGTACTCTTTTGCTGCTAATGGTGCAATTGGCAACTGCCAACGAATAACACTGTACAATCCCATTTTTAGCATGATACCAGATAAAAGCATAGTTCCAACAGTTGGTGCTTTTTGGTACACATTTGCCTGCCATGTGTGGAAAGGAATAATTGGGATTTTAATAGCATACGCTAAAAAGAAAGCTAAGAATATCCAAAGTTGTTCACTAGCAGATAAATTTAGTTTGTATAAATCTTCGATTAAGAAAGTACCTGCTTTTTGGTATAAGTAGATAAAAGCTACTAACATGAATAACGAACCTGCAAGTGTGTAAATAAAGAATTTAACCACCGCTTTTCTGCGTTCTTCTGCATCGCCATTCCCCCAAATAAGAGCAATAAAGTAAATAGGAATAAGTGCTAATTCCCAGAAAATATAATATAAAAGACCATCTGCCGCAAGGAAAGTTCCTGTCATAGCAAAAGCCATAAATAAAATCAGAGCATAAAAACCTTTTGCATTTTTATAATCGTTCCCGAAAGAAGAAAATATAATGATGGGAGTCAAAGCTGCAGTTAATAGAACCATTGCCATTCCTAATCCATCAGCATTTAAAGCAAATGAAATATTAGGTTTCGTAATCCAGGCTTTTATTAAACTGATGTTTTCGTTTGCATAAAAATGATTTAGCAATACAATTGAACAACCTAAAGCCGCCAAACTAAAGAACAAAGCTACTTTTGATGCTAGTTTGTCACCAGCAAAATAAGTGGCAAATGCACCAATTAAAAGAATAATTAATATAAGAGAAACGTTCATAGTTGTAAAATTATTTAGCTAAAAATATATAGGAAACAATGGCGCAAAGCCCCAAAACAAAAGCAAAAAGGTATAATCCAATACTTCCGTTTTGTAATTTTTTACCTTGAAAAGCGAGTTCATTGGTTACTTTTCCTAATCCAAAAACAAGAGCAGATAAACTGGTCTCAATATAATCCCTGAAAAATCTTGATAGCCCGTTAATAGAGCGAACAAATACGGCATCGTAAATTTCGTCTACATAATATTTGTTGTATAAAACTTTAGTTAAGCCAGTAATATTTTCATCTGCTTCAGGAACATTGTCTTGTTTGAAATATTTAACGTAAGCTATTAAGATACCTAGTAATCCACCCAAAACAGCAACTCCCATTAGAGTATATTCTGTTGTACCTAAATGATGTTCTTCGCCAGCGACTTTTGTGAAAAGTGGAGCTAAATACTCATTTAACCAGCTGTTTCCAGGTAAGCTGATTAGTCCGCCAAAAGTAGCAAGGATTGCCAAAACGATAAGAGGGAAAGTAATTAATCCGTTGCTTTCATGTAAATGATGTTTTTGTTCGTCTGTTCCTCTAAAATCTTTAAAGAAAGTAAGAAACATTAATCTAAACATATAAAAAGCTGTCATGATTGAGGCAACAGAACCAATAACATAAAGTGTTTTACTGTGTTCGAAAGCCGTTAATAAGATTTCGTCTTTAGAGAAAAATCCTGAGAAAAACGGAATTCCTGAAATGGCTAATGATGAAATCATCATTGTCCAGAAAGTGATTGGCATTGCTTTACGCAAACCACCCATTTTACGCATATCTTGTTCTCCGTGCAAACCGTGAATTACAGATCCTGAACCTAAGAACAAACAAGCTTTGAAGAAAGCGTGAGTAATTACGTGAAAAACGGCAACTTCATATGCACCAAGTCCTAATGCTAAAAACATTAATCCTAATTGAGAAACAGTAGAGTAGGCCAATACTTTTTTGATATCTGTCTGTACTAAACCAATTGTTGCAGCTACTAACGAAGTGATCGCTCCAATAACAGCAATTATAGTTTGTACTTCCGGAGCTAAATCAAATACGAAATTCAATCTTGTTACCATAAAGATACCAGCAGTAACCATTGTCGCAGCGTGAATCAATGCAGAAACCGGAGTTGGTCCAGCCATCGCATCAGGTAACCAGGTATATAATGGAATCTGTGCTGATTTACCACAAGCACCAATAAACAAACATAATGCAGCTAATGAAAGCAACGGTACATTTAAGTTTGTTGCTCCTGCGATAGCAGTTTTTAAAGTTGCATAATCTAAAGTAGAGAACATAGAGCCAATAATGAACATTCCGATCAAAAGACCTAAATCTCCAATTCTGTTCATAATAAAAGCTTTTTTCGCTGCATCATTGTAATCCTGGTTTTTATGCCAGAATCCAATTAATAAGTAGGAGCAAAGTCCAACACCTTCCCAACCAATAAATAAAACTAATAAGTTACTTCCAATTACAAGCGTAATCATAAAAAATACGAACAGATTCAAATATGCAAAAAACTTGTGCATATTCTCATCGTCATGCATGTAACTGATAGAGTATAAGTGAATCAATGATCCAATACCGGTTACGAAAAGTAACCAAAGCAATGATAATTGATCTAATAAAAATCCAAGATTAATTTTTATGTTACTGATTTGAATCCAGTCAAATAAAGTAACCTGAAGAGCTTGTTTTGTTTGGCTGATTTGATTGAAAAAGAAAAGCGTAACAGCAAAAGAAACGACTACAGCAGCAGTTCCAATAATTCCTGAAGCGGTTTTTCCTAAGCTTTTGCCAAAGAAAACATTGATTAAAAATCCTAAAAAAGGAGATAAAACTAAAAGTAAAGCTAAATTGGTATCCATTTTTATTTATCCTTTTAAATTTTTTAAATTATCGATACTAATCGAACCTAAATTTCTAAAGATCGAAACTAAAATAGCCAATCCAACTGCAACTTCGGCCGCAGCAACCGCCATCGAAAAGAATACAAAAACTTGCCCTTGTGCATCTTGATGATAAGTCGAAAAAGCAACAAATAAAAGGTTAACAGCATTCAACATGATTTCGATAGACATGAAAACGATAATAGCATTTCGTCTGTACAATACACCAAAAATACCAATACAGAAAAGTACAACACTCAAAAAGATGTAGTTTTCAATACCTATTTGATTTAATATATTACCCATTATTTATTTAATTTTTCTTTTTTAGACAATAGTACACTTCCAATCATCGCTACCAATAGTAAGATGGATGCAAATTCGAACGGAACCATATATTCGTTTAATAATATTTTACCAAGTACTTGAATTGACTGAAAATCTTCGCCTGTTGAATCGTATTCGCCAACAATTGGTTTAGAGTTGATGAAAATTGCAATCAATACAACACAAATCAAACAGAAAGAAACAATTGCTCCTAAACGCGTAATTCTAGGTCGGTGTACTTCACGTTGTTCGTTCAGGTTCATTAACATGATCGTAAACAGGAACAAAATCATAATTGCTCCGGAATAGACTATAATGTGTACAATAGCTAAGAATTGAGCATTTAATAATAAATAATGACCAGCAATTGAGAAAAAACAAATTACTAAATAAATAGCACTATGAATTGGGTTTCTGCTAAAAATGGTCAGGAAAGCGGTAATTACTGTAATAAAAGCTAAGAAACAAAATATTACTTGTACAGTTGTTGCGTGTGCAAAATCAGGAATATGTATCATTTAATTAGCATTATTAAGTTGAGCATTTTTGATTGCCACATCAAGAGGCATCACTAATCTGTCTTTTCCAAAAATGAAATCTTCTCTTTCGTAGCTAGAAGGAACCAACACTTTTGAAGTTGTTAGATAGATGGCATCTTTTGGACATGCTTCCTCACATAAACCACAAAAAATGCAACGTAACATATTGATTTCGTAGATCGAAGCGTATTTTTCTTCTCTGTACAAATGCTTTTCATCTGCTTTACGTTCAGCGGCTTTCATTGTGATCGCTTCAGCTGGACATGATAAAGCACATAATCCGCAAGCGGTACAATTTTCACGACCTTGCTCATCACGTTTCAATTGGTGCTGACCACGATAAACAGGGCTCATCTCACGCACTTGTTCAGGATAGTGAATTGTCACTTTTTTTCTGAATAAATGTTTAAACGTAATTAACAATCCTTTCACAATCGCCACAAGATACATTCGCTCTAAAAAAGTCATCTCTTTGTTTGAGACCATCTTTTTTCTACCCGATAATGATATAGTTTCTATTGACATTTTTTAATGTATGATTTATGATTCGTAATTTGATGGTAATCAAATCGAAAATCTATTTTATTTTTAATTTGAAGCTTCCCGATAACTATCGCAACAGGGTTGGGCTCTCGTTTATTAAAATCCTAAATAAACTGCGATATCATGTCTTAATATAACAATTCCTGTAATCATGATATTAATGATAGAAAGCGGAATCAAAATTTTCCAGCCTAAATTCATTAATTGGTCATATCTAAATCTTGGAATTGTCCAACGTACCCACATATAGAAAAATATGAAGAAACATATTTTAACAAACAATACTGCAATTCCTAAAAGGTTTGCCGGGTTTACTCCTGCGTTTTCTACCATCCAGCTCATTCCCGGATAATTGTATCCTCCAAAGAATAATACAGAGATAATTGTAGCAGAGATAAACATACTCGCGTATTCAGCAAATAAATAGAATCCCATTTTCATTGATGAATATTCTGTATGGTAACCACCAATTAATTCGTTTTCACATTCTGCAAGGTCAAAAGGAGTTCTGTTTGTTTCAGCAAACGAACAAATTAAGAAAATCAGAAAAGATAGTGGCTGGTATAAAACATTCCAGTGCCATTCTGATTGTTGTTCAGAAATAACTTTTAAGCTTAAAGTTCCGGTCATCATCAATAAAGCAATGATTGATAATCCCATGGCAACTTCGTATGAAACCATTTGTGAGGCAGCACGAATTGCTCCCATCAAGGAGAATTTATTGTTTGAAGCCCATCCACCAATCATGATACCATAAACTCCTACTGAAAGTACTCCAAAAATGTATAATATTCCAATATTAATATCGGTTGCCTGCAAATAAACATCACGTCCAAAAATATGTAATTTATCTCCCCAAGGAATTACTGCGCTCGTCATTAAAGCTGTACTCATGGCAATTGCCGGTCCTACAACAAATAAAAATTTGTTAGGTGTATTTGGGAAAAACTCTTCTTTCGAGAATAATTTCATACCATCAGCAAGAGGTTGTAATAAACCACCCCATCCGGCACGGTTAGGCCCTACACGATCCTGAAGATAGGCAGCAACTTTACGTTCAGCCCAGGTAGAATACATCGCCATTATCATTGTTATGGCAAAAACCACAATAATCACAACACTTTTTTCTATAATAAATGTTCCATCTACCATGGCTAAGAATTTTGGTTGTTAGGGGTTAATGGAATTTCAGCCATACTAATTTTTTTACGGTCGATATCTCTTCCTAAAAGGATATTTTTCTCTGTATCGATTTCTACTTTTTCCAGTTTCTGAGTGTAGTTATTTTGGTTAATAACAGAATCTTTTTCAAATTCTCTTGGACCTTCAATAACCCAGTCATTTACATTTTTGTGGTCAAAACGACAGCTGTTGCAAATGAATTCTTCTACTTCATGATACTCGTCTTTACGACCTGTTACACGTTGGATTTCTCCTCCAAACATCCATACAGTTGTTTTTCCACAACATCCCGGAGTTGTACATTCTCTGTGTGCATTGAAAGGTTTGTTGAACCAAACTCTCGATTTAAATCGGAAAGTTTTGTCCGTCAATGCTCCTACAGGACAAACGTCGATCATATTTCCGGAAAACTCATTGTCAATAGCTTTTGAAATTCCGGTTGAAATATTAGCGTGATCACCACGATCTAATACTCCGTGAACTCTGTTGTCTGTCAATTGATCTGCAACTTGTACACATCTTTGGCATAAAATACAACGGTTCATATGTAGTTGAATATGCGGACCAATATCTTCTGGTTCGAATGTTCTTTTTTCTTCAATAAAACGTGACTTAGGATTTCCGTGTTCGAAACTTAAGTTTTGTAAATCACATTCACCTGCCTGATCACAAATAGGGCAATCTAACGGGTGGTTGATCAATAAAAATTCCGTTACAGATTTACGGGCTTCGGTTACACGAGCAGATGATTTGCTGTTCACTTCCATTCCGTCCATACATCCTGTTACACAAGATGCCATCAATTTTGGCATTGGTCTAGGGTCAGCTTCACTTCCTTTTGCAACTTCAACTAAACAACAACGACATTTACCGCCACTGCCTTTTAATTTTGAGTAATAGCACATGGCTGGCGGAACCAAATCTCCTCCAATCATACGTGCAGCCTGCAGGATCGTTGTTCCTGGCTCTACGTCTATACTTTGACCGTCTATGGTTACTTTCATAATCAAATTTTGTTTCAGGTTTAAAGTTTCAAGTTATTTGAATACTTTAATCTTAATGTTTTTAGTTTTCTATACTTTGAAAACTGTATTTATGCGATTACTTTACCGCCTACCAAATGTTTTACTTGCGAAAAAGGCTCGGCAACAAAGTGATCTCTGTTTTTTATTTTTTCAGGGAAACGAACGTGGTATTCAAACTCATCTCTAAAATGGCGTATCGCTGCTGCTACTGGCCATGCTGCTGCATCGCCAAGCGGGCAAATTGTATTTCCTTCAATTTTACTTTGAATGCTCCACAATAATTCGATATCTTCCTCACGGCCCTGACCGTTTTCGATTCTCCATAATATTTTTTCTAACCAACCGGTTCCTTCACGACAAGGTGTACATTGTCCGCAAGATTCATGGTGATAGAAACGAGAGAAATTCCAGGTGTTTCTCACGATACATGCTGTATCGTTGTAAACAATAAATCCTCCTGAACCTAACATAGATCCGGTAGCAAAACCACCATCACTTAAAGATTCGTAAGACATTAATCTGTCTTCGCCATTTGCTGTCTTGAAAATTAATTCAGCCGGTAAAATTGGTACTGAAGATCCTCCCGGAACAAATGCTTTCAAAGGTCTGCTCGAAGACATTCCTCCTAAATACTCATCAGAATTCATGAATTCGTCAACACTTAATCCTAATTCAATTTCGTATACGCCCGGATTTTTTATGTGTCCTGAAGCAGAGATTAATTTAGTTCCTGTTGAACGACCAATACCTATTTTTGCATAATCATCACCAGAGTTATTGATAATCCATGGCACAGTGGCAATAGTTTCAACATTGTTTACTACGGTTGGGTTTGCCCAAAGTCCTGAAACAGCCGGGAATGGCGGTTTAATACGAGGGTTTCCTCTTTTACCTTCTAATGATTCTATAAGTGCAGTTTCTTCTCCGCAGATATAAGCACCAGCTCCACAGTGAACATACAATTCTAAATCGTAACCTGTACCTAATATATTTTTTCCTAACCAACCGGCAGCTTTAGCTTCGGCGATTGCTCTTTCTAATATTTTGAAAACCCACATATATTCTCCACGAATGTAGATGTATGATAGGTTAGCGCCTAAGGCAAAACTTGAAGTAATCATTCCTTCGATCAATAAGTGAGGAATATATTCCATCAAATAACGATCTTTGAAAGTTCCTGGTTCAGATTCGTCAGCGTTGCAAACTAAATGTCTTGGTTTTCCTGATTTTTTATCAATAAAACTCCATTTCATTCCTGCCGGGAAACCTGCGCCACCACGACCACGAAGACCTGATTTTTTTACTTCTTCAACAACTTCGTCCGGCGTAAGCGTTTTCAAAGCTTTTTCTACAGATGCATAACCTCCATTTTGGCGGTATACTTCGTAGGTTTTGATTCCTGGAACATTGATTTTGTCTAATAATATTTTCTTTGACATCTTATTTATCGTGTAATATTATTTTATCATCTCTACAATCAGCGATTAACTGATCGATTTTTTCTTCTGTCAATTTTTCTTTGTAGAAATCGCCTAATTGCAACATCGGAGCGTATCCGCATGCCCCTAAACATTCTACACCGGCAATGGTAAACATTCCGTCCGGAGTTGTTTCGCCCATTTTAATGCCTAATTTTTCAGAAGTATAATCCATTAAATTTTCAGCACCATTTAAACAACAACAAGAAGTCTGGCAAAATTCAAACATGTATTTTCCAATTGGTTTTTGGTTGTACATGGTATAAAAAGTAACCACTTCATAAACCTCAATTGGTTTTATATGCAAAATTTCGGCAACTTTATCCTGCAACTCGATACTTAACCAGTTATCATGCGCATCTTGTACTTCGTGCAAAACAGGCAATAGGGCTGATTTTCTTTTGTCTTCAGGATAATGACTGATCAATTCATTGATGCGGTTCATCAATGCTTCTGTCATGTTTATTTCTTGTTTGTAATGTTTTCTTTCCATTCTTAATTTTAGATTTTAGATTTCTGATTTTAGATTTTTCAATCTGCCATCTATAACCTACATTCTGCAATCCTTTTTTTATTTTAGATTTCTGATTTTAAATTTTTCAATCTTCAATCGACATTCTAAAATCTGCATTTTTTTATGCGTCTAATTCTCCTGCAATAACATTTAAACTTGATAGAATAACAATTGCATCAGATAATAAAGAGCCTTTGATCATTTCCGGATATGCCTGGTAATAAATAAAACAAGGTCTTCTGAAATGTAATCTATATGGAGTTCTGCTTCCGTCAGTAACTAAATAGAATCCTAATTCTCCGTTTCCGCCTTCAACAGCATGATAAATTTCTGCAACTGGAACGGGAACTTCTCCCATAACAATTTTAAAGTGATAAATTAATGATTCCATAGAAGTGTAAACGTCTTCTTTTGGAGGAAGGTAATAATCCGGAACTTCTGCATGATATTCATTTCCGGCAGGCATTTTATCTAAAGCCTGACGAATAATGCTTAAACTTTCGCGAACTTCTGCATTACGAACGCAAAAACGATCGTAAGTATCACCTGATTTTCCAACAGGAACAATAAAGTCGAAATCTTCGTATGATGAATAAGGATGCGCTACACGTACGTCGTAATCAACTCCTGCAGCACGTAAATTTGGACCTGTAAATCCGTAAGCCATTGCTTGCTCTGCTGAGATTGCACCTACGTCTACAGTTCTGTCAAGGAAAATTCTGTTTCTTTCGAATAAGTTTTCAAATTCTTGCCAAGCGACAGGAAAATCTCTTAAAAATACATCTAGTTTGCGGAATGCTTCTGGTGACCAATCTCTTTCGAAACCACCAATTCTTCCCATATTTGTTGTTAGACGAGCACCACAAATTTCTTCGTAGATTTCGTAAACTTTTTCTCTAAATTGAAATACATACAAGAAACCAGTGTAAGCACCTGTATCAACACCAAGAATAGAATTACAAATCAAGTGATCTGTAATACGTGCCAACTCCATTACGATAACTCTTAAATACTGCGCTCTTTTAGGAACTTCGATATTTAATAGTTTCTCTAAAGTCATCCACCATCCCATATTGTTAATAGGAGAGGAGCAATAGTTCATACGGTCTGTAAGAGGTGTGATCTGGTAAAAAGGACGATTTTCGGCAATTTTCTCGAAAGCTCTGTGTATGTAACCAATGGTTGGTTCAGCTTCAAGAATTCTCTCACCATCCATTAACAGGATGTTTTGAAAAATACCGTGAGTGGCCGGGTGTGTTGGACCTAAATTCAATACTGAAAGCTCGCTTCCGTCTTCGTTTAGTTTATCCTTAACTATTTTAGCATAGCGATGCTCTGGTGGTAATAATAGTTCTGACATTTTATAATGTTGAATTATTTATTTTTTAGCAATTTGTTGTTGTTCTTCCAAAGAATCTGTCATCCTTATCAGTTCTTCCGCTGTCTTCCATTGGGAATTCTTTACGCATTGGGAACGATATCATCTCATCCATATTCAGGATACGTTTTAATTGCGGATGTCCAATAAAGTCAATCCCAAAGAAATCGTATGTTTCTCTTTCCATCCAGTTTGAACTTAAGAAAATATTTGAAATGGTTTTTATTTCCGGTTTTTCTCCGTTTAGGAACACTTTTATTCTAATACGTTTGTTTTCGTACCAATTGTGCATATGGTAAACTATGGCATACTGACGATCTGTTTCGTTGTCTGGATAGTGAACACCGCATAAATCGGTTAAAAAGTGAAAACGCAGATCAGAATCGTTTTTCAAAAAAAGAATTAAAGCTGTGATCTTGTCAGCAGAAGTTTCCAGTGAAAAAACATCTCTCTCTTCGTGAAAGTTAAAAACACTTGTGTCAAATGTTTCTGTAAGTTTATTTTGTATCAGGGTATTTTCTAAAGCCATCTTATGAAATATTATATGAAGCTAATAATTCTTGGTATTCTGGTGAGCTTCTGCGTCTAACAGATTCGCTTCTTACCAATTCTTGAAGTTTCATAACTCCATCAACAATTTGTTCTGGTCTTGGCGGGCATCCTGGTACGTAAACGTCAACAGGGATTACTTTGTCAATTCCTTGTAAAACTGAATAGGTGTCAAAAATTCCACCTGATGAAGCACAAGCTCCAACGGCAATTACCCAGCGAGGTTCTGCCATTTGTTCGTAAACTTGTCTTAAAATAGGGGCCATTTTTTTAGAAATAGTTCCCATTACTAATAACATATCTGCCTGACGAGGAGAAAAACTCACACGCTCAGATCCAAAACGTGCTAAATCGTAGTGTGAAGCCATTGTTGCCATAAACTCAATTCCGCAACAAGAAGTTGCAAAAGGCAATGGCCAAAGAGAATTCGCACGTGCCATACCCACAACATCATTTAGTTTTGTAGCGAAAAAACCTTCGCCAACAACACCTTCAGGAGGGGCTACCATATTTACTTTTGAATCGCTCATTTTTATTTTAGATTTCTGATTTTAGATTTTAGATTTGGATAATCTTAAAAGGTAAAATCAATTTTTTAAATCAGTATATTAATTCGGGAAGATTAAATCTTAAATTGTAATTCTAAAATCACCAATCTAAAATCTAAAATCATTTTATTCCCACTCTAATGCTTTTTTCTTGATGATGTAGAAAAAGCCAACTAAAAGAAGTGACATAAATACGATCATCTTTAGCATTCCTTCTATGCCAAGATCTTTGAAGTTTACAGCCCAAGGATAAAGGAATATTACCTCTACATCAAACAATACAAATAAAATAGCAACTAAGAAGTATTTTACTGAAAAAGGAACACGGGCATTACCAACAGATTCGATACCGCATTCGAAGTTTTTATCTTTAACCTCAGAGGTTCTTTTTGGTCCTAATTTTCCAGAAATAATAATAGTTCCTACCACAAAACCAACTGCTAAAATAGCCTGCATTAAAATAGGAATGTAATTGTATTGATCAGATTGCATAATCTTAGGTTTTTTACTTAAAGAATAAGTCACAAAGATAACTTTCAACTCTGTAAATCACAAACTAAAAAATGATTTAAGTGTGCTGTTCAAGGGTGTTTGCGGGTAATTTTTATTGATTATAAATAACAGTAAGCTATTTTATGTTTTTTTTAAGATTTGAGCAAAAAAAAACGTTTCGAAATAAATCGAAACGTTTTTAAACCATTCAGAGGCAAAAAAAATAAATTGCTATATTTTTCTTAGATTACTGCTACTTTAGCAGCAACTTTCCCTTTTCTTCCTTCTTCTTCTTCGTAGCTTACACGGTCACCTTCGCGTAATTCTTCCGCGTTAATTCCTGAAGCGTGAACGAAGATATCTTTTCCTGTTTCTTCGTCTGTAATGAATCCATAACCTTTAGATTCATTGAAAAATTTTACTGTACCTGTACGCATTGTAATTGTAATAATAATTTATAATGAAGCAAATGTAAGATATAAATTCATACAAAAGACAATAAGCTGTTAATTTTTTGTAAAAATTATTGATTCACAGGGTTTTCGCTATTTATTTTGCATCAATTTTGATCTGGATACGCTTTATTTGAGAATCATCATGTATTGTGGGAATAATCTTCAGACTTGTTGTCTTTTTATTATTTGTAATTTATGTAAAGTCGTGTTGTACAGGTTGCAACGGTATAATCTGAGATGTAAACTTTCTCTTTTTCAATTATTGCGGTATTAGGAGGAATAATCGACCATATTGTCTTCTCTTTTGCTATTTCCCGACCGTCTTTCATTTTGAGAATAAAAAACAATTTGTAAGTCTTGAGTTTCTTGTCGAAAGCATTCAATTTTGAATTATTCTTTAACTCATATTCAATTTCGACTTCTTTATTGTTGTTTTTTTCTGAAAAGCCTATTGTCTTAACTTGTAAGTTAAAATCTCTTTCCTGGTCATCGGCATTCTGCCTCGTAAAAGAGTCGTCTTTTACAGTAGTACTGGGTACAAATGCACAGCTGTTTAAAATGAAAATTATAGAGATTAAAAGCAATTTTTTCATAGCTATTTAGAATAAAGCATTAAAAGTCTCAAAATTGAATCGCTATTGTATTGATTTTTGAATTTAATATTTACGTTTTCGATTTTTTCTCTGGATAATGGCATGTAAAACGAATACATAATTTCATCGAATTTTATAACTTCTTTATCGTGGAGATTTTTAAAAACGGCACTTCCCATTAAGTTGTTAAATGTTTTTTTGTATTGTTTAAAAAGGGTTTGATAAATTTTTGGATGGTTTTTATAGTCACTATGCCCTTCTGTTGTGAGTTCATCTGCTAAAAAGCCCAAATACGGAAGGTCTAGAAGAGCCTGGTCCTGAGTAATAAAAACCATATTGGTCAATGCTTTTAGGTCTTCTTTTTTGCTTGTGCCGGGATAATGGGCTAAAAAATCCTGCATTTTAACAATTGTTTTAAAAAGATCTGAGTAACGGCCTTCTTTGTTTTTTTCTTGAGATTGTTCTAGTCGTTTGTATAATACATCTGTTAAATCATGGATTTTATTGGAAGCGGTTAAAATGGTCTTTTTTTCTTCTATGTTAAAATTTTTCAGATCAGCAACCAGTAATTCTTTACTTAGATCATTATAATGTTTTGTAAGGTTGAAAAAATAGTCATCTGTATTTTTAAAAAACAGACTTTTATCCTCTTCTTTTTCATTAAAATCATTGACTACGCTCAACAGGAAATCATAAAATTTAGAACATGCTAAAACCTGATAAATTACTTCAACACGGTTTTTTCTGATTGCAATTTCTTGCTCTGAAACATTACTGTTTATAAGAAGTTTTCCTTTTTGATTGCAAAAATAGACAGCATCAAAATTTTGTTTTTTCGAAAAATCATTATTTTCGAAGTCAATAAAAGGTTTGCCTTCGGAATTTAATAAAAAGGACAAATCCTTGATTTTTTTCTCAGGCATTTCTGCTAAATACCTGTAGTTTTTATTGTAATCAACAAGTAAAGCTTTGTCTTTGAATTCGATTGCTTTTGCGTTATTTCCCAAGGCATAATAGCTTGTTGAAATATTGGCCATTAAAGCCCAATAAATCTTTTTGGTTTTTTTATCATTATAATCGTATTTAGAAACTTCAGTTTCCCAAAATTGTATTTTTTCTAAAAGCAGATTTTTAATTTTAATATAATTCTCTTCGTTGTCTTCTAGTTTTCTTGTAATTTCAAGTGCATCGACAGATTTATTTATTTGTTCAAGATCATCGTCTTTGAATTTGTATAAGGGCAGTGTTTCTTCTATTCGGCTAAAATCAATAGTTTCTTTAATTTCTTTAAAGAAATTATATAAAACGGTATTGGCATAAATGTCACGACAATTTTGGTCAATTGTTATACTATTTTTTTTTAGAAGTTGCTGTACCTGGCTGTTGGCAATTTCCTCTGTTTTAATACTGAAATTGTTATAAGTACTTACCTCTGAAACGGATTGAGAATAGTTAAAATCTTTGCTATAAACGATTTCGTTTTTTTGCTTAATGGTAAAGTTTAATTTTGAAGAAAAGATAATTTTTCCAATATAACTAATATCATTAATGTTATTGATTTTTACTACGGTTGCATTAAGCTCGGTACTTATGGGTTGTATATACAATAAATAGTCGCTCTTTTCGGGAGCGACTATTTGCAGGTTTCTTAAGTTAAGATTTTTGATTGCGTATGCAGAGACTTGATTGTCTATTACGCTATTGTTTGATGGATCTTCGATGATCACACCAATTGTATTGCTTTCTATTTTTATTTTTGGATATTTCCAGTCGTAAAATGAATATAAAACTTGTTTTGGACTCTGGGCATATAAGTTTATTGCGAAAAGCAGCAAAATCAGTTTTTTCATAATCGTTTTAGAGCTATTTAATATCCAGTTTAATCGAAAGTTCTTTTAACTGAGCATCATCAATTGCAGCAGGAGCATCAATCATAACATCGCGTCCCGAATTGTTTTTAGGGAATGCAATAAAATCTCTGATCGTTTCCTGACCTCCTAAGATCGCTACTAATCTGTCAAGACCAAATGCTAAACCTCCGTGTGGTGGTGCTCCAAATTGAAAAGCGTCCATTAAAAAGCCAAATTGTGCTTTTGCTTCGTCTTCTGTAAATCCTAAATATTTGAACATTAATTGTTGTGTCGCTTTATCGTGAATACGAATCGATCCTCCACCAATTTCATTTCCGTTCAATACCATGTCATACGCATTTGCACGAACTTTTCCCGGCTCAGTTTCCAATAACGCCATATCTTCCGGTTTTGGAGATGTAAACGGGTGGTGCATTGCATGATAACGACCGCTTTCTTCATCCAGTTCTAATAATGGGAAATCAATTACCCAAAGAGGAGCGAATACTTTAGGGTTACGCAATCCTAAACGAGTTGCCAATTCCATACGAAGTGCTGAAAGTTGTGCACGTGTTTTGTTTGCAGGACCTGAAAGTACAAAAATCATATCTCCGGGTTTTGCTCCTGTAATTTTTGCCCATTGTCCTAAATCCTCCTGATCGTAGAATTTGTCTACAGATGATTTAAAAGTTCCGTCGTCATTACATTTTGCATATACCATTCCTGATGCTCCAACTTGCGGACGTTTTACCCAGTCAATTAATCCGTCAATTTCTTTACGGGTATAATTTCCTGCTCCCGGAACTGCAATTCCCACAACTAATTCAGCAGCATTAAATACTGGGAATTCTTTGTGTTGTGCAAATTCGTTTAACTCACCAAACTCCATCCCAAAACGAATGTCCGGTTTGTCGTTTCCATATGTTTTCATGGCATAATCGTAGGTAATTCTAGGGAATTTATCTACTTCAATACCTTTAATTTCTTTTAGTAAATGTCTTGTCAGACCTTCAAAAACATTCAAAATGTCTTCTTGTTCTACAAATGCCATTTCGCAATCGATTTGTGTAAACTCAGGCTGACGGTCTGCTCGTAAATCTTCGTCACGGAAGCATTTTACGATCTGGAAATATTTATCCATTCCGCCCACCATCAATAATTGCTTGAAAGTTTGTGGTGATTGTGGTAATGCATAAAATTGTCCTTCGTTCATACGGCTTGGTACAACGAAATCTCTTGCTCCTTCAGGGGTCGATTTGATTAAGTAAGGAGTTTCTACTTCGCAAAAATCTAAATCAGATAAATATTTACGAACTTCCATTGCTACTTTATGACGGAATAATAAACTGTTTTTTACAGGATTTCTTCTAATATCAAGGTAGCGATATTTCATTCTGATATCTTCACCACCATCAGTTTCGTCCTCAATAGTAAACGGAGGAGTCAAGGCAGCGTTAAGTATAGTTAATTCGGTAACTAAAATTTCTATGTCACCGGTAATCATGTTTTTGTTTTTGTTCTTGTCCTCACGTTCAATTACAGTTCCTTTTACCTGAATTACGAACTCTCTACCAAGAGTTTTTGCCAGTTCAAAAACAGTTTTGTCTGTACGGCTTTCGTCGAAAATAAGTTGTGTAATTCCGTAACGGTCACGTAAGTCGACCCAATTCATAAATCCTTTATCGCGAGATTTTTGAACCCAACCCGCTAGTGTAACTTCCGTATTAATACTTGAGGCGTTTAATTCGCCACAATTATGACTTCTATACATGATCTAAATTTTAGACTGCAAAAGTAAACACAAAATTCAAATTAATATAGTAAAGTCGTAACTTGATGTTCATTAATTTCAAATATTTTGTTAATTCTTAATTTAGCAGCTCTAATTTCTTTAGATTTGAATCACTAAAAACAAACTTTAATTTATATGAACAAACTTTTTGTAACCGGCCTGTTGATTTTTAGCACTTTGAATGTCATTGGTCAAGCTAAAAATCAAGTGAAATTTACGGCTAAAATAGCGAACAGAAATAGTGATACTTTGGTGATTAAAGGAAGAGATAATTTTAAGCAAGTTATCCCAATTAATAAAAAAGAGCTTTTTGTGGCTAATTTTGAAGCTCCAAAAGGATTTTATATGTTTTCTGATGGTACAGAATCTTCTAATTTATATCTAAAATCGGATTCAGATATTAGCTTAACAATGAATGCCAAAGAATTTGATGAAACGATTGTTTATAAAGGGAAAGGTGTTGATGAAAGCAATTTTCTGGCACATCAAGCTTTAAAAGATGAAAAATTTCGAGAGGAGGCTTTCGTAAAAGAACCTGCTGAGTTTGCATCATTATTAGAAGCAAAGAGAAAGACGGATATTGAAAATGTTGAGAAAGGGAATTTTGATCCTGAGTTTAAAACTGCATTAAAACAAAGTTTTGAAAGTTTTAACCAATATGCTGTTCAGGAATATGAAAGAGCTTCTAAGGCAAATAAACTTAAAGGAAAACCTTCTCCGGGTTTTGATTATGAAAATCACAAAGGAGGAAAAACAAAACTTTCTGACCTGAAAGGAAAATATGTTTATATTGATCTTTGGGCAACCTGGTGCGCGCCGTGTAGAGCTGAGATTCCTTACTTGCAAAAAATTGAGGAAAAGTATCACGGAAAAAATATTGAGTTCGTAAGTATTTCTATTGATAAAGTGAAGGACAATGAAAAATGGAAAAAATTTGTAACGGACAAAAATCTGGGCGGTGTACAATTGTTTGCTGATAAAGATTGGGAATCTGAGTTTGTAACGAATTACGGTGTTACGGGAATTCCAAGATTTATTATTGTTGATCCTAACGGAAATGTTTTCAGCTCTGATGCTGACAGACCTTCGTCTCCAGATCTTCAGAAGCAATTAGATACATTATTGAAGTAATTTATTGATAAAATTGAAAACGATATAGTTCTGTTTCATTTTTTAAAGAATACCAGTAAAACCAAGGCGCAAGCTTTCGTTTTTTTATATCAGGCTGATTTCCAATGTTAAGCTTTTACCTAATGTTACCAAATTGTTAAGTAAAAGTTTTTTTAATGTAAACAAATAATTATATTTGATATAAGATTTGATAACATTAATACCTAAAGATATGAAAAAGTGTGTAATTTTAGTTGCAATATTGTTCTCTGGAATTCTAGTTGCACAAGAAGTAAACCCGGAATTAGAAGCTGTTGGAAACAAAGTAAAAGCTACTTACTATTATGAAAATGGTAATGTGCAGCAACAAGGCTTTTTTAAGGATGGTAAATTAGATGGTGTTTGGGTATCGTACGATGAAAGAGGGAATAAAGTTGCGGTAGGCGAATACACAGACGGATTGAAAACTGGAAAATGGGTTTTCTTCAATGAAAAAAACCTTTGTGAAGTTGCGTATGAAAACAGCAAAATTACTTCAGTTAAAAATTTGCAGAAAAATGCTTTAGCAAACAGAAATTAATATGATTTCTAAAACATAAAAATAACCGCTCATTCAGCGGTTTTTTTTGTATCATGACATATTGTGTTGTCGAAAAATATACAATATTTTGTATTAGCTAATTATTTTAACTGCAAAGAACACAAAGATATTTATCAGCAAGGTTTTATAAAAACAGAAAGTTCGGAAAGCTTTGTATTAATATAGCTTTGCGAACTTTTTGTTTTTTATGCGTAAAGTAAAATTAAATCCTTGCGTGTGATTAAATTTTTTATGCCTTTATTTTTTTGCAGGATTTATTTCTTCTTCCATACCAGATTATAAAACCGGTTACAGGCAGGCATGCAGCAATCAGGCTGACAATAAAAGCAATAATTTTTCCCGGGAGATCTAAGATTTGTCCTGTGTGGATCCCATAATTCATTTCGACAACTTGTAAACCTAAACTTTTTTTATCAAAAGGCTGGCTTTGAAGTAACTTGCCGTCATTTGGATGAAAATAATAATTGCTCTGATGATCGTATCGTAGCGTATGAGGATAAGCTCCTGTATTAATGATGTCTCCTTTTTGTTGCGGATACGTCACAAAAATCATTTCGGCTTTTGGCTGTAGTTTTGCGGTTTCAATAAAAGCAAGATCGACGGCAGTATTTTTATTATTGCTAAATTTAGTAGTGTCAATTACCGGAATTTTTGTTTCTACGTTTTTGTCACCGCTAAAATTGAAGGTTTTATAAATCCCGTCTCCAACCCATTCATATGTAAAAGTTAGACCTGTAATGGCGATAATAACCGCGATAATCGAAATGTAAAATCCGGATGTATTGTGCCAGTCATAATTTACACGGCGCCATTTTGCAGACCATTTTACAGAAAGACTTCTTTTAAGGTCTTTCTTTTTCTTTGGCCACCATTGAATAATTCCTGAGATCAATAATAAAATAAAAATGATGGTTGCACCGCCAATAATGTGTTTGCCTATATAATCCGGTAAAAGCAAATAAAGGTGAATATGTTCTACAATGATGAAAAAATCTGTTTCGGGATTTTCGGTTTTTAAATATTTTCCTGTGTAGGGATTAAAGTAGAGATATAAACTTCCTATATCAGAATATGTATATACGATTGCTGCACGATCTCTTCCGTAATAGGAAACCATGCTTGATTTATAACTTGGTAGAATTTCTTTTGCCTTTTCCTGTAAAACAGATGGCAATACAAAAGGTTTGTTCTGAGGTTCTGCCAATCGCCATTCTTTTCGGGTAATATCTTTTATTTCGTCATGAAAACAAAAAATGCAACCCGTCACACTTATAATAAAAACAATAAACCCGGAAATTAATCCGAGCCATTTATGTAGAAAACGTACTTGTTTTTTTAAACCCATGTTTTGAATAAAGCGTAAAAGTATATGCTTAATCAATAGAGGGCAAATTATTTAAGCTAATTTTTAGGAAACTGCTTTTTTTGACTTTAAGGTAAATGAAATATAAAGTGTTATGGATGCCAAAACAATCCAGAAAACATCTACAAAGAAAACCTGAATATGATTTTGCATAAACGAATTCCAAAACCAATTTCCGGAAACGATTCCGTTTGTAATTGGAATTAAAAAACCTAAAATACTTCCTGAAAGTAAACAGAATTTATTGGTAAATGCGTCATTCTTTTTAAGAATAAAAAATAGCGTTAGCAATAACCATCCTCCAAAATAAAGACTGAATAAGTTAGATTGGCTTAAAGGATAAAATATTTTTGCACCAATAAATGCTAAGGCTGTAATAGGGTACATACTCAAACAAATTGCCAAATAAATACGGACAACTGCTGCATTGAAGCGTCTTTTTTTCTCAGGCAGGTTATTTTTTTGTCTGGCAACTAACCAAATCATTACGCCTGAAATGATAACAAAACATGTGATGATTCCTAAAACGAAACTTACGATTCGTAATGCGTATCCTCCGTAATCACCAAAATGAATTCTATATAAAACATTTTTGACAACATCTAAATAATTGTTTTGTGTGATAGGGTTTTTCTTTGCGATTTCTTTTCCGTCGCTAATTCGGTAAACAACTTTTCCTATTCCGGTGAATTTTTTATTGCTGAGCATTTCACCTTCAACCAAAACGTGCATATTCGCGTCACCGTAATTCTGAATAAAAACGCGTGTAATTTCAAAATCTTTCCAATTGCTCTTTGCTTTTGCAACCAATTGATCAATATTAAAAGGAGTGGCCAGTTTTTTATTGTCAAACTTATAATCCGGATCAGTATATTCTAATTCTTTGTATAATTTACTCTGATCGCCTTTGTACAAAGTCATCACAGCAGGTGCAACAATCAAAAGTTTAATCATAAAAAAGGCTCCCGTTACGGCATATACAAACTGAAATGGCAGGCCAATCATTCCAAGTGCCGTATGAGCATCTGTCCACAATGTTTTTAATTTTTCCTTTGGACGGAAAATATAGAAGTTAGAAACAATCTTTTTCCAGTGCAATAAAACACCGGTTACGATTGCGAATAAGAAAAACAAAGCAACAAAGCCTGAAAGATAATAACCAACAGGATAAGGAATTTGAGCTAAGAAATGTAATCGGTATAGAAATTCGCCTAACGAATAAGATTGTTCATAGGTGAATGTTTTAAAGGTTTTCGTATCAAGGTAAAAAAACGATCCTTCTTTTTGCTTGGCCGGAGCCAAAGTATCTCTGGTGCCTTCGAGATAAACGGCAACTCTTCTTTCGTTGCTTGGTTTAGAAATGGTAATATTTCTTCCGTGCAGAATATATTCCTTGTCTAACTTGTTTAAAGCTTTGTTATAGTCTAATTGAATTTCATTAGTAAGGGCAGTAGATTCATTTCTTTCCCAGTTGTTGATTTCATCTCTGAAAAAAGAAAAGGATCCAGCGAAAAAAATCACAAAAAGTATTACGCTGATAACAATTCCGCTAACGGTATGTGTATGAAAATAGATATTATAATTACGGTTATTCATAAGTTATTTTGCTATCGGATTGCAGGTTTGGCCCAGATAAATAAAAAGAGAAAAAACTAAAGTAAGGAGTATATATATCCCCCAGATTTTCAATCCGCTTTTTGCTAAAAAAGCAATTACCATAAGCGCTACCCAAAGTATGAATCCGCTAAAAGCCATTGTCATCAAAATATTAGCGCGATTGAACCAGGATGCTAATGCTAAGTGAAAACTGACTGAAACAAAATAGCCGCCAATTATAGCCGCTGTGATTTTGGCAAAGCGTTGCCATATAGATTGGGTTAGGTATTTAGGATTTGCTGGCATATTTTGGTTAGAAATAAGTTAGTTGTAATAAAATTCTATTATAGCAACAATTGCAAAAAGGGCAATAATAGCAAATGGACTAATTTTTTTTAAGGGTGCTAAAATGATAATTAAGCTTCCAACGGTCATAAGCTGGATAAAAAACATTAAAGTTCCGCAACATAAAGATTGAGTAACAAGCCAAAGTGAGTAGGCTAATAAAAGAAGTCCTAAACCCACGTATTTGGTTGGTTTAGGATTGCTTTTCATCCACTTCTCAAAACCAAGATCATAAGATAAAGTAGCTCTTTTTGAGGTGTAGTAAAGTGTGTAAAAAGCTAAAAAAACGATAAGGCTTGCTATTGTTATCATAATTTTATAGAATTTAAAAAACACCTTTCTGCTATAAGAGAAAGGTGTTTTTGATTTTATTAGAATTTGTAAGTGAAACTTGCTGCAAAAGTTCTGGGATCTTTAGGATGAATTGTTGACCAACCATCGTAAATTTCTTCGTTTGTAATATTGTTTACTTTAAGATTGATGGCGAATTTTTCTGCATTATAAAATAAAGACGAATTCAAGGCTACGTATTCCGGAATTGTGAATGTTCCTGCTGTTGCTCTGTTCATGATCTTGTTATCACCAACATAATTTCCTCCAAATCCTAAACCAAATCCTCTTAATGAGCCTTGGGTAAATTTGTAGCTTGCCCAAAGGTTTGCTAGATTTTGAGGTCCTGAACTTTCAGGTCTGAAACCTACGAAATCAGGATCACCGGCAGTTAATTTTGCGTCATTGTAGCTATAACCCAACATAATATTTAAACCAGGAACAGGATTGGCTACGATTTCGGCTTCAAAACCTTTATTGTGCTGACCACCATTTTGGTAATTTGTTACTTGAGTTGCTGAAGTTCGTATGCTATATACCTGATCTGTTACTTTGATATCGTAATAACTGAAAGTAGCATAAACTTTATCTTTTAGAAGATTCAATTTAGTACCTGCCTCAAATTGATTTGCGTGTTCAGGATTAAAAGTTCTTGGCGTTCTTGTAGTACCATTAACATCTTCGCCAGGAGCAACGTTTGCAAAACCATTCATATAGTTGGCAAAAAGTGAAACTTTATCTAAAATAGGTTGGTATACTAAACCAAATTTTGGAGAAAATGCTGTCTGATTATAGTTGTCTGTATCTGTTGAAACATCACCACTATTAATGAAACGATCAGCACGTAAACTTACCATTGCTGATAAGGCTGGTGTAAAGTTGAATACATCTGAAAAATAAGCGCTGTAAACTTCTTGTTTCGTTTTACTGTTGTTTCTTGGACCATTGGCTACAATGATATCAGATGCTGCCTTTGTCAGAATCCCTGTATCACCACCATTTGACGGACCAAAAAGAGAGTTGAAATTTTGTAAATCGTCGCCAATGTATACAATTCCGTTACTAAAATATCCGGAACCATGATCTGTTGCTGTTCTGTTGAAATAATCAAAACCAACTACAAGTCTGTTTCTTAAGTCCCCGATTTTGAAATCACCAATAAAATTTTGCTGGATGTCAGTCGTGAGGTTTTTACTATCCTGATAGTTGAAAGATCTCCCTAGAACAATTCCGCTATTTAGGTCCTTATATTTAGGGTCGCTTGTTTCTTCGTATAAATAAGCATAGTTTCCTGTAGACTTTGCTGAACTTGAAGAGAAAACGGTTTGCGATCTCCATTGATCAGAAAGTTTGTAATTCATTTGTGCCTGTATATTATACGAAGGCGTTTTTAAGGTAAGTTCGTTACTGGTGTAAGAACGTTTGTTGTCGTATTTTAGTTCAGAGATATTGTGAACTCTTAAAGGATTGCTTCTGTCTAAAAACAACATGGTAGGATTTGTTGTTTCGTTGCTCATAAACTCAGTGTTTACCAAAAATGATAATCTGTCGTTTACTTCATAAGATAATGATGGAGCAATAAAAAAGGATTCTCTAAAACCGGCATCCTGAAAGCTTTCTTGTTTGTTGTATGCTGAGTTTACTCTGAAGTTTATTGTTTTTTTGTCATTTAATGGCGTGTTTAAATCTACAGTAACACGATTTAAGCCATAACTTCCGCCAGTGTAATTTACTTCTCCGCCAAATCCTTTATAAGGTCTTTTTGTGGTAGTATTTATTAATCCTCCGTAAGAAATTAAACTGCTTCCAAATAAAGTTCCTGATGGTCCTTTTATAATTTCAATTCTGTCAACATTTGCAGGGTCTAAACTTCCGTTTGTTAAACCTGGTAAACCATTAACCATGGTTGGCTGAACAGCAAAACCTCTTAGGGAATAATATCCTGCACCATCTCCGCCACGGCCTGTTGCAGCCCAAAGTTGTGTAATACCAGATGCATTTTTTAAAGCGTCATCAAAATTAGTTACAACTTGTTCTTTTAATACTTCGCCTGTGATAGTGGTATAAACTTGTGGATTTTCAAGATTTTTAAGTGGCAATCTTGATACTTGTTGATTTTCTTTGCGTGCAAAATGATTTTTGCCTCCCTTTACCACAACTTCTGTAAGTTCTTCTGAATTTGAAATAAGATTCACGTTCTGGATTGCTTCTTCGCCTTCGTTAATGGTAATCTTTTTTTCAGTAGAAGTATATCCAACTCCGGAAACTTTTAGAATATACGTTCCGGGTTTGATGTTTTTTATTCTGTAGTTACCATCCTGATCTGTAGTTGCCCCAAATCTTGTTCCTTTTAGTGCAACAGAAATACCTTCAGGAGATTCGTTATCGCTTAATGATATTTTACCTTTAAGGCTTGCTTTTTCTTGTGCTGAAATATTTACAGTCGCTAGTAGAAAAAAACAAAAGCTCAAAAAAGAAATTATGAATTTATTCTTCATCTTTATTTAGAATTGATTTTAATAGCGCAAATTTAGTTGTTGATTATCAACTACACAAGCTATTCTTATTTATTCTAAATAAAATAATTTGAAAGGGTAAAATTTACGTTTGTTTAAAAAATTAACATCTTAAGCAAATCTTAAGTAAGATTTATATAAAAAAACCTGTTCAAATAAATGAACAGGTTTTATATAATTACCGAAATTACTTAAAATTACAACTCTAAAGAACGTTTAGCGTCGCCATTTAATAATAATTCCAAAGGATTTTCTAAAGCTTCTTTTACAGCCACTAAGAAACCAACAGACTCACGTCCGTCAATAATTCTGTGATCGTAAGAAAGTGCTACGTACATCATTGGGTGAATTTCAACTTTACCGTTTACAGCAATTGGACGCTCAATAATATTGTGCATTCCTAAAATTCCTGATTGAGGAGGGTTGATGATCGGAGTACTTAACATACTTCCAAAAACACCACCATTAGTAATAGTAAAAGTTCCGCCAGTCATATCGTCAACAGTAATTTGACCATCACGGGCTCTCAATGCTAATCTTTTAATTTCAGCTTCAATTCCGCGGAAACTTAAGTTTTCAGCATTACGAACTACAGGAACCATTAAACCTTTTGGTCCTGAAACTGCGATAGAGATATCAGCAAAATCGTAAGCTACTTTATAATCACCATCCATCATAGAGTTTACGTCCGGATATAATTGCAAAGCTCTTGTAACAGCTTTTGTAAAGAAAGACATGTAGCCTAAACCAAGACCGCCATGTTTTGCTTTGAAAGCATCTTTGTATTCATTACGAATCAAGTTGATTGGTGTCATGTTAACTTCGTTGAAAGTCGTTAACATTGCTGTTTCATTTTTAGCTGCTACTAATCTCTCTGCTACTTTACGACGTAACATTGATAATTTTGTACGCTCAGATCCACGGTTTCCTCCAGTTGGAGTTCCCATAGAAGGTACTGCATTTACAGCATCATCTTTAGTGATTCTTCCGCCTTTACCAGTTCCTGAAACAGTTGCCGGTGCTATATTTTTTTCGTCTAATATTTTTCTTGCTGCCGGAGATGGAGTTCCTGTAGCGTAAGTTGTTGCTGGAGCAGGTGCTGCTTTTGGAGCTTCAGATTTTGCTTCTGCCTTAGGTGCTTCAGCTTTCACTTCAGCTTTTGGTGCTTCAGCTGCCGGAGCATCTCCTGCTGGTTTTGCTGCACTTGTATCGATTAAACAAACTACAGCTCCTACAGCTACTGCATCACCTTCTTCTGCCTTTAGCGTAATGATTCCGCTTGCTTCTGCAGGTAACTCAAGAGTTGCTTTGTCTGAATCAACTTCAGCAATAGCTTGATCTTTTTCTACATAATCTCCGTCTTTTACTAACCAAGTTGCAATTTCAACTTCTTTTATTGATTCCCCTGGTGATGGGACTTTCATTTCTAAAATCATCTTTGTTTTTGTTTAAGGTTTGTATTGCTTAAAGCTTAAAGTGTTTGGTCCTACTTTAAGCTTTAAACGTTAAACTAATTTTTTATCTGAATAAATCTTTATCGAATACCATTCTAATCGCATCTGCATGACGACGTTTTGCACGTGTATAACTTCCTGATGCCGGAGCAGCGTAAGCTTTTAATGAAGCTAATCTCCATTTTACAAGGTCAAAGTTCATTAACATAAAGCTGTAAGCTCCCATGTTTTTAGGTTCTTCCTGAGCCCAAACATAATCGTCAGCATTTGGATATTGTGCGATGATTTCTTTAAGTTGTGCAACCGGGAAAGGGAATAATTGCTCAATACGAACAACAGCAACGTCATTTCTTCCGTTATTTTCTCTTTCAGCAACGATGTCATAGTAGAATTTACCAGTAACAAAAACCAATGTTTTTACTCCTTTTTTATCTACTGTATTATCATCAATTGTTTCCTGGAAACTTCCGTTCTCCAATTCTTCAATTGTAGATACACATCTAGGATCACGTAATAAACTTTTTGGTGTAAACACGATAAGTGGTTTACGGAATTTTGTTTTCATTTGTCTTCTCAACAAGTGAAAAAAGTTAGCAGGAGTTGTACAATCTGCAACATACATATTTTGTCTTGCGCAAAGTTGTAAGTAACGTTCCATTCTTGCAGAAGAGTGTTCAGCACCTTGTCCTTCGTATCCGTGTGGCAATAATAAAACAATACCATTTTGGTTGTTCCATTTATCTTCTCCACAAGAAATATATTGGTCTAACATGATTTGAGCTCCGTTAGAGAAATCTCCAAACTGTGCTTCCCAAATTGTCAATGCATTTGGAGATGCTAATGCATATCCGTAATCAAAACCTAAAACTCCGTATTCTGATAATAATGAGTTGTAGATATTAAAGTTTCCTTTTTTACCTTCAAGGTTATTAATAAGAATTACTTCTTCTTCAGAATCCTCCACTTTTACAACGGCATGACGGTGAGAGAAAGTACCACGCTCAACATCTTGTCCTGAAATACGGATGTCATAACCTTCTTGAAGTAATGATCCGTAAGCCAGATGTTCTGCCATTCCCCAATCTAATAAATTGGTTTCGAAGAACATTGTTTTTCTGTCGTTGATTAATTTCTGAATTTTACTGATGAATTGTTTGTCTGCAGGTAAATTAGAAATTGCATTTGCAACAGCAGTAAGGCCTTCTCTTGAGAATGAAGTGTCTACGTTTTCAAGCATTTGCGTATCTGTTACCTGAACAAATCCGTCCCATTCGTTTTTCATGAATGGAGTTATGATGGTCAAATCTTTTTTACGGGAAGCTTGTAAATTCTCCTCCATTGTAGATTTGTATTCTTTTTCTAAAGCGTTTACATAAGATGCATCGATTACGCCGTCTGACAATAATTTCTCAGCATAAATATCTCTTGGATTTTTATGTTTTGCGATGATTTTATATAATACAGGTTGAGTAAAACGAGGCTCATCACCTTCGTTATGACCGTATTTTCTGTATCCTAATAAGTCAATAAATACGTCACGACCAAATTGCATTCTGTAGTCTAATGCAAAAGATACTGCATGTACAACAGCTTCAGCATCATCAGCATTTACGTGTAATACCGGTGAAAGTGTAACTTTAGCAACATCTGTACAATAAGTAGATGAACGTGCGTCTAAATAGTTTGTTGTAAAACCAACCTGATTGTTGATCACGATGTGAATTGTTCCGCCAGTTTTGTATCCGTCAAGCAATGACATTTGAACAATTTCATACAAAATACCCTGACCTGCGATTGCAGCATCTCCGTGAACGGCAATTGGCAATACTTTAGAAAAATCATTTGGATAATATTTCTCTTGTTTTGCTCTTGTGATTCCTTCAATTACAGCTCCAACCGTTTCTAAGTGAGAAGGGTTTGGTGCTAAATTGATATTGATATTTTTTCCTGTTCTTGTTTTTTTGTCAGCAGTAAGACCTAAGTGGTATTTTACGTCACCATCAAAATATTCCTGATCGTAATCTTTACCGTCAAACTCACCAAAGATATCCTGAGTAGATTTTCCGAAGATGTTAGCCAAAACGTTCAAACGACCACGGTGAGCCATTCCCATTACGAATTGTTCAACACCTTTTTCAGCAGCTAGTTCGATTAAGGCATCTAAAGCCGGAATAATCGATTCTCCTCCTTCTAATGAAAATCTTTTTTGACCTACATATTTAGTATGTAAAAAGTTCTCGAAAGAAACCGCCTGGTTTAATTTGTTTAAGATTGTTTTCTTTTCTTCAGAAGAGAAATTAGGCTGATTAACATTTACCGCCAATTTATCCTGAATCCATTGTACAACACCAGGATTTCTGATATACATATATTCAATACCAATATGCTGGCAATAAATAGATTTAAGACGCGTTACAATGTCTTGCAAAGTAGATGGTCCAACTCCGATAGCCTGCCCAGCGTCAAAAACTGTAGCAAGATCAGCAGTTGTTAATCCGAAATTTTCGATGTCTAATGTTGGAGAAGATGTTCTGCGATCACGAACCGGATTTGTTTTGGTAAACAAATGCCCGCGAGTACGGTAAGCATCGATTAACTTTAGTACATTGAATTCTTTTTGTAGCTTGTCAGAAACAAGACTACAATCTTGATTGTCGTTAGTCACATATTCAACAATTCGTTGAACTGGATTTTCGTCATTATAAGTCGTTTGTCCAAAGTCGAAACCTTGAAAAAAACTTCTCCAGCTTGGCTCAACGCTATCTGGATTTACTAAATACTGATCATATAATTGTGCGAAAAACTCTGTATGCGCTGCATTTAAAAATGAAAACCTATCCATAATATGAGTGAATATACTTTTTGTTAAATAGAATGGCAAAAGTACAACAATCGCATTTATTTAAATCTTTTTTTTACGTACTTTTACGTAAAAATTTGTTAAAAGTAGACTCAACTATGAATTATAATCAAATTTCAATCGTTTTTAAACCATTTTTTGTGATTTTGGTAGTCTTGTTTTCAAGTTCTGCAATTTCGCAGCAAAAGTACATTATTGACAACAGTAATCATTTTTGGGAAAGAGTTCAATTTGGAGGTGGGCTTGGTGTAGGAATTGGCTCCGGATACACAGATATTTCTGTAATGCCAAGTGCGATTTATAACGTAAACGAAATTGTAGCGGTTGGTGTCGGGCTACAGTTTGGTTACCTGTCCTCTAAAAGTTATTACAACTCTTTTGTTTATGGAGGGAGTCTGGTGGGACTTATAAATCCGATTCCGGAAATACAATTATCAGCAGAGTTAGAGCAGGTGAGAGTAAATACAGATTATAACTCTACGCCATACAGGCCTTCATATTCTGATAATTATTGGAATACCTCCTTATATCTTGGTGCAGGTTACAGAACCGGAAACGTTACCATTGGTGCAAAATATGATGTTTTGTACAATCCTAATAAAAGTCTTTACGGATCTGGTTTTATGCCTTTTGTGAGGGTATATTTTTAGAGTTGCTAAGGTTCTGAGGTGCTAAGATGCTAAGTTTTCGAATGGATAAAAGAAAATATAAGTTATGAATGATAAGATCTATTATACTTCTAATGAGCTTTTAGAAATATTCAAAGAACAGCATAGACTTTCAGGCCAATTTGATTTTATGGTTGATGGAACTTTTGTTTTAACAAAGGATACATTAATACGCGAATGGCGTGAAGCTCAGGATTTATTACCTTGGAATGAATTAACTAAATTTTTAAATCAAGAATTTAGAATTGATGTGCCAATAAAAAGTTGGGATACAGTCTTCAATCCGGATGACAAAAAAACTTTAGGTGATCTTTGTGATTTTTTATCAACTGTCGCTGAAAAAGAAATTGTCAAACCAATCAAAATTTTGGGTTCAGAATGTTTAACATTCTCTGTTTTTCAAACCTTAAAACGAAATTTAAAAATTAAAGGTGTAGATGTTGTAAGTTTAAAACCGTCGACAAGAATCGAAGATTTTTTGGTTATTAATGATAATTTTTCTCCTCTATTAGAAGAAGTAACATTAACAGGGGTGAAAGTTTTTGATAAATTCGATGTAAAAGTAGAAACAGAAAGATGTTTACATCATTGGTTAGACAGAATATTTCCAAACTGGAAATATGAAAGCACTATCAGTACTGGAGATATTGAAACATTTCGAGACTTGGTTAATAAAATAGTTGAAAATAAAAAACTAGGAACGGGTATTGTCGAAATTTAATATTTCAGATTGAAGACATTAAGTTTTAAATCCAAAAAAAGTGAGAAAATATATTTTTGTACTTATTGTCATTGTAATTTCGAGTTGTAACAATTCTAATAAAGTAGAAGTTGCATCCAAAAAGGTTTTAAAGAAAGAATTAAGACCTTTTTTTGATTCGGATAAAATTGATCATTATTATTTGAATTTTTCTGAGGAGGATTTTTCGAAACTTATTAGGAAAGATATTAATACTGAAAAAGAAACAGAATTCATAACTTTATTTGTGCATCATTTTCCGGATACTATTCCAAAAGAAAATTTCGAGAAGATTCTATTAAAGCATAATTATAAAAAATCAGACTTAACTATTAAACAGCAAAAAGACATTCAAAATGTTTTTAGCGAAAAAGATTCGTCACCAGATGCTTATGCTTCTTGTGCTGCAGAGTATCATGATATTTTTATTTTTAAAAAGAAAGAAAAAACAGTTGGTATAGCAAAAATTTGTTTTAAATGCGGTCGTTTTCAAATTACTGGAAGTAAATTAGATACTAATGGATTTGGTGGTGAATTAGATAAATTACAAAAAATTGTAAGATCAAATCAAAAACCTTAGCATCTCAGAACCTTAGCAACTTAGTACCTTTTTACTTGTAATAATTCCTAAACCAAACTTTTTGCCACTCTCTTTTTAAAATCAAAAAAGAAACCTGTTCAGACAGGATCACCAAATCAGAACCATCCAGTTTTTTAATTTCTTCTTCAGATACATCAATGATATAAAGGAGATTCAGGTATTCAGCAAATTTGTACTGAATCATTCTGTATATTTTTTCGTGAAGCTGAATTTTTAATTCTTCAGGAGAAACACTTAGTGGGAAATCAATTCCTTCATTGGCTAAATTAAAGTCTTTATTAATTTGTTCAATCAGGCTCAGATATAAATTTTCTTTTTCGGCATCAGCCAATAAAAAATCGGTATTTTCAGGAATCGGAAACATTGATGCTTTTTAAGATTGAGGCAAAGTTAAAACTAAAAAATCATTTAACTGTTGATTCTCGTTCAATGATTCTTGTAGGAAGTTCAATAATTTGATGCGTTACGGGACGATGTTCTTTTATGTCGACAATTTCATCAATTAAAAGCGAAACCGCCTGATGTCCCATTTCGAATCCGGGCTGATCTATCGTAGTTAATTTAGGAGAAATAACGGTACTCATAAACCAATTGCTAAAACCAAAAACAGCTACTTGTTCCGGTGTTTTTATTCCGGCTTCATTAAAGTATTTAATAATCCCGATAGCAACTAAATCTGTAATGGCAAAAATGGCATCGATATCCGGATTTTCGGTCATTATTTTTTGGGCATTTTCGTATCCGTCTTCAAAATCAGTATTATTGTCGCAAACATAAACTAGTTTCGAATCGTACTCAATTCCGTGCGCTTCGAGCGCTCTTTTATATCCTAAAAAGCGATCGATAGAATTCTGCGGAACATACGAACCTCTAAAATGGGCAATCCTTTTATATCCTTTATTAATAAGGTAAGTAACGGCATCATACGCCGCTTTTGCATCATTAATAACGACTTTCGAACAATCTACCCTTTTGGCAATTTTATCAAATAAAACAACAGGCGTTTTTTTTCGGATCGCTTCATTAATATGAGTGAAATCGTCAGTCTCATTCGAGAGCGACATTAAAACCCCATCAACTCGTTTTTGAATTAATAAAGCAAGCTGTTTTTTCTCTAGTTCGTATTTTTCATTCGATTGTAATATAATGACCAGATATCCTCTTTTTTCGGCTTCTTCAAGAATTCCATTTAATACACTTGAAAAAAAATGATGAACGGTGGCCGGAATAATAACACCAATTGTTTTGGTTTCATTAGTTCGAAGATTTACCGCAACAGAATTTGGCATGTAGTTCATGGTTTCTGCCATTTCAATCACTCTGGCGCGCGTAGCTTTACTAATATCTGTATATCCTTTTAAGGCTTTTGAAACCGTAGTAACCGAAATTCCTAATGCCGAGGCTATATCTATTAATTTTGTGTCATTCATGAAATAAAAGTACTAAAAATAAACTGCATTGATAAGTTTTTAAGTTCCGAAAACGTTTTAGGTCTTTTCGAAAACGTTTTCGATTTTAATTTTCTATATTCCTTATAATTAGTTATTAAGTTTGACAGTGATAACCATAATTACAAACTAACCAAACAAAAAAATGAAAAAGCTACACCAGTATTTAGGTACATTACTTTTAATGTTTTGCCTATTTTTTTTACCAAATAATGGGTTTGCCCAAAATACCAATATAGTTTCAGGAAAAGTGCTCGACGATAGCGGAGTAACTGTTCCCGGAGCAAATGTATCGATTAAGGAAACAGGAAAAAGTACTGTTACAAATGAAAACGGAGAATATTCTTTCTCGAATGTTACAGCCGGAACTTATACCATTATTGCGACGAATGTGGGATATAAAACCTTCGAGAAAAAAATTGCAATAAAAGAAGGAGAATCTCTGGAGGTAAATTTACTTCTTGAAGGAGAATCACAAAGCTTAAAAGAAGTTGTTGTGACAGGATCATCAACGCCAAGATCTAAACTGGAATCCAGTGTTGCAATTACAACAATGGGAGCAAAAGCAATCGAAGACAGAGCGCCATCTAGCACGGCAGCTTTATTGCAGTCAATTCCGGGATTTGTTGTTGAAGCATCCGGAGGAGAAATAGGAAATAATCTTTTTGCAAGAGGAATTCCGTCTGCGGGAGCTTATGAATATGTACAAATTCAGGAAGACGGATTGCCGGTTTTTGAAGATGGGGCTTTGCAATTTGCTAACGCCGATACTTTTTACAGACTAGACGAAACGGTAAGTAAAATGGAAGCCGTTCGTGGAGGTTCTGCATCTATTTTTGCCAATAATGCTCCTGGAGGAATTATCAATTTTATTTCTAAAACAGGTCAGAATGAATTTAAAGGAAGAGCAAAATTCACTACTTCAGATTACGGAATGTTCAGAACTGATCTTAATTTGTCAGGAGCTTTGATTCAGGAAAAATTATTCTTTAATGTTGGAGGTTTTTACAGAGCTGATAATGGGGTAAGAAATACTGGTTTTACAGCAAATAAGGGAGGTCAGATAAAAGGAAATATTACTTATAAATTTGATGATGACGATTATTTAAGAATTAACTTTAAACATCTGGACGATAGAAATGCCTTTTATTTACCAATTCCGCTAAAAAGTAATAACGGTAAAATTGAAGGAATTCCTGGATTTAATCCAAATTATGGAACGTTGACTTCAGTAAATTTAAGCCGTTTGAATGTGCCTCAATATGGTGGCGGAACTTTTAGTGCTGATTTAGAAAATGGTTCTCATCCCGTTATTAATTCAATTGGAGCGGAATTCAAAAAGAAAATTTCAGAGAAAGTAACTTTCAAAAATTCTTTCAAAAACACCAATATCGATTTGGATTATAATGCTATTTTTCCAAATGGAGGTCCGTGGACACAAGATGCTTATGCAACAAGTGTTCAAAATACAACGGCAAGTAATCTGACTTATTCTTATGTAGATAACGGACAAAAGCTGGATCCAAACGCTTTGATCATGAGAGCTGATCTTTGGCATATCGAGAAAAAGATGAACAATTTTGCGAATAATTTGTCTTTCAATTTTGATTTAGATCCTGTAAAATTAACTGCCGGTTATTATTATTCTAATTGGAAATCAAGCCAATACTGGAATTGGAATTCTTATTTAGTTGGAGTTTCAGACAATCCAAGATTATTAAACGTAAAAGACAATACGACCGGAGTAGATCATACCTGGAACGGTGTGGAAAGAATTACTTGGTTAGAAAGAGATGCGGAAACCAAAGGTCTTTTGAATGATATTTATGCTGATGCAGAAATTAAAGTGACAGATAATTTGATTTTCAACGCTGGTTTAAGATACAACAAAGACAAATATTCAGGTTATAGAGACAACGCTAGATTTTTTGCTGAGAATTTAGGAATTTTAGACAACAATACGGCTGATGATGCGGTGACAACAGTAAAAGGAAATCCGTACACATATTGGAGATATGATGTGAGCGAATGGTCGTATACTGCGGCGGCGAATTATAAATTCAATGACAAAATGGCTTCATATGCCCGTTACAGTCACGGTTTTAGATCGCCAATCGAAGAGTCTTTTTATGATAATGCAGCTGATTTAAGCAAACTTCAAAATACTGAAGTAAATCAAATCGAATTAGGATATAAATATGCCAGTTCATTTTTCTCTGTAAACGCGAATTTATTTCACATGGGATTGAAAAACGTAGCTTTTACTGATATTTTATCTGACGGAAGTTCTGAAAATAAATTTGCTGATGTAAATAATATTGGTCTTGAAGTAGAAACTAATGCGAGATATAGTATTGTAAAACTGAACTTTACATTTACCGTTCAAAAACCGGAATACGATAATTTTACAGGTACAAATGCCGATGGTTCTGCTTTTAATTTCAACGGAAATACAGCTCGTAGAATCCCTAAGTTTTTCTGTAACCTAAGACCGGAAGTAGATATTACAAAAGATCTTACCGCATATGTTCAGTTCTCTTATTATGATAAAAAATTTACGAATCAGGATAACAAACAAGTTTTGCCAGCTTACAAAGAAGTAGGAGCAGGATTAAATTATACCTATAATAATCTTCGTTTTGCAGTAGATGCTTCGAACTTATTCAACGAAATTGGTTTGACAGAAGGAGATCCAAGACAAACAACATCTGCAGCAAGCGATGTGTTTATGGCGAGACCTATTTTAGGACGTGCTTTTAGATTTTCGGTAGCAATTAATTTCTAAATTTATATATACGGTAACGTAGAGGCGCACAGCAGTGCGTCTCCGCACCATAACCACAAAGTAATTATTTTTTAAACACATAGAAACATAGATTTTACAAACTCAAAAAGGCATTTCATTTATTTAAAATTCATCCTGCGGTTTCGGAACTATGTGAAAGAAATGTATTTCTTTTTGCATTCTTTTTTAAACTATATAATCTATGTTTCTATGTGTTAAATAAATTTTAGTCATTGCATAATATCCATTTACAGCAGCGTGCATAATATGCATTAAAAACAAATCCGGAAAAATGAAAAACCTAGGAATCAAAATCTCTCTTTATCTCAATTATTTTGTCTTTGCTATTTTATTAAATAGTGTAGGCATTGTGATTTTAAAATCGCAGAAAAATTACGGGGTAGATGAAGTTCAGGCCAGTATTCTGGAAGCTTTTAAAGACATGCCTATTGCTATTGTATCTTTTTTTATAGCCTCTTTTTTACCAAGAATAGGCTATAGAAAATCGATGCTTATAGGTTTGGCATTGGTTACTTTGGCTTGTATTTCTATGTATTTTGGAAACTCTTTTGACAATGCCAAGGTTCTTTTTGCAACCGTTGGAGTTTCATTTGCCTTAATCAAAGTTTCTGTTTATTCACTGATAGGAACCGTGACCGAAACCAAGAAAGATCACAATGCTTTAATGAGCAGTATCGAAGGTTTTTTTATGGTGGGGATTGCATTGGCTTATTTTTTATTTCCGGCTTTTAATAACGAAAACGATCCTAATTCATGGTTGAACGTATATTGGTTCTTGGCAGCATTATCATTCCTGTCATTTCTGTTTTTATTTTTTGTAAAATTCAAAGAACCCGAGGTTTCAGCAGGAGCAAATCTCAAAGATGATTTCATGCAAATGTTCAGATTAATGGCAAAATTGCTTACCGTTATTTTTGTTATTAGTGTCTTCTTGTTTGTCATGATCGAACAGGGAATCCTTTCCTGGCTGCCAACATTCAATACAAAAGTGCTTCATTTACCGGAGAATATCAGTATTATGATGGCCAGTATTTTGGCTATTTCATTGGCTATCGGAAGAATGATTGCAGGAATTGTGACAAAAAAAATAAATTGGATCTGGGTATTAAGTTTCTGTATCTTTTCTGCCATGCTGATTGTCGTTTTTGTACTTCCAAAAACAGTCGGGTTAGAAGTTAAGACTATCAATACACTTTCAGATATCCCATTAATTGGTTTTGCATTCCCATTAATCGGATTGTTTATTGCGCCCATTTATCCTTTATTGAATTCGATTGTACTAAGTGCTTTACCAAAGAATCTACAAAGTTCAATGACCGGATTAATTGTAATTTTCTCTGCGCTTGGTGGCACATTAGGCTCCAGGATAACAGGCTGGCTGTTTAAAAATGAAGGGCCGGAAAAAGCCTTTTACTTTACTTTAATTCCAATGTCTTTATTATTAATATCCTTTTTTATTCTCAAAAAAATAACTGCAAAAGATGAAATTTAAATTACATATAACCCAAACGATCGAAAAATTATTAGCTCAGGAAGATACTGATGGCGATAAAAAAATAACCATTGATGATAATGGTCCAAAAAAGTTTTTACTGAATGATGAAAACGGAAATTCGGCGCTGATTGAAGGTACTTATCAGCTTTCTAATTTATTGCAGGAATTGGCTTTGGCTAAAAAAAACAAGACAGAATTTGCTGAAATTGCACTGGATCAAATTACAGAAGATCCGGTAAAAAGAATCTCAGGAAAAATAAAAAATCTGTATTGGAAAGGTTTGACCCGAACTATTGATGCCGATGGGGTGAAGAAAATTCTGGAAGATAATAAGATCGAAAATGAATTGGCTTATTTATACGTGCCTTTTGGAGATGAAATAGTTTTCGATTATTTCAAGAAATTAGAAGCCGTAACTCCAAAGTTGAAAGTGGTGCAGATGCCTAAAAATATTTCGCCGGAATATGTTTTATCTCTCAATAAAAAACCGGGGATTTTGGCATTGGCACTTCAAATTAAAAACAATGAAATTTCAGGCGTTCCGTTTGTAGTTCCAGGCGGAAGATTCAACGAAATGTACGGTTGGGACAGTTATTTTATTGCCAAAGGACTTTTGATAGATGATAAAACAGAACTTGCTTTAGGTATTGCTGAAAATTTTAAATACCAGATTGATCATTACGGAAAAATACTAAATGCGAACCGTAGTTATTATTTGACCCGTACACAACCACCGCTTTATACATCACTAATTAGAGATGTTTTAGAAAAGTCGAATCCTGATATTTTCTGGATCGAAAGACATTTAAAAACGGCTATAAAAGAATACCACACCGTTTGGATGGAAGAAGGGAAACGTCTTACAGCAAATGGATTAAATCGTTATAAAGCTGAAGGAATTGGACTTCCGTTTGAGGTTGAAGAAGGGCATTTTGATGATATTCTGGAGCAATATGCACCAAAGTATAATTTGTCTACTCGCGAATTTGAAAAGAAATATCTCGAAAGAGAAGTGGTTGATGAGGAGCTTGATAAGTACTTTATACACGATCGCAGCATGCGCGAAAGTGGTCACGACACTACGAATCGATTAGTAGGTATTTGTGCCAATTTAAATACTGTTGCCATCAATAGTTTGCTTTATAAATATGAAACTGATATTGCGTTTCTGATTGAAAAATACTTTAAAAATGAATTTCAATATTTTGAGGATAAATCTTTCTCCAGTGAATATTGGCTTTCGAAAGCGGCTTCGAGAAAAGAAAAAATCAACAAACTGTGTTGGAATGAGGAATCCGGCTGTTATCTCGACTACGATTTTGTAAACGAAAAACAGCATTTATTTGAGGCAGCTCCAACATTTTATCCGCTTTGGGCAAAAATAAGTACGCAGGAACAAGCAGAAATTCTGGTCAAAAAAACACTGCCAAGATTTAAAATGAAAGGAGGAATTGCAGGCTGTACCAAAGAATCAATTGCTGATGTTGACGAAAATGCACCAATCAGACAATGGGATTATCCGTTTGGCTGGGCACCGCATCAAATGCTTTTATGGGAAGGTTTACTCAATTATAATTTTAATGAAGAAGCACAGGAAATGGTCTATCGCTGGCTTTGGCTGATTACCAGAAATGCGGTTGATTATAACGGAACCATTCCGGAGAAGTTTGATCTATCGATAAGTTCACACAAAATTCTGGCAGAATACGGAAACGTAGGAACTGAGTTTGATTATATCACCGAAGAAGGTTTTGGCTGGATGAACGCTTCTTATCAATACGGATTAACGATTTTAGAAGATAATCTAAAACAAAAATTATCAGATTTAGTTGATCCTGATGATTTGTTTTAATTAGCCTTCGACTCCGTTCAGGATGACACTAGTGATGTCTGGCTGAGCGGAGTCGAAGCCCTTTTTTGAGTGTCGAAAATGACACACCTAACAGGTTTTTAAAACCTGTTAGGTGTACTATGCGCAAAAAAAACAGCCACAGATTAAAGGATTTCAAGGATTAAATCAGTGGAAATCTTTTAATCTGTGGTTTAGATTTTATTTGTATTTAAGTTCTGTGCCAAACCTAATAGGTTTACTATGCGCAAAAAAACAGCCACAGATTAAAGGATTTCAAGGATTTAATCTGTGAAAATCTTTTAATCTGTGGCTTAAATTTTAGTTGTATTTAAGTTCTGTGTCAAACCTAACAGGTTTTAAAAACCTGTCGGGTTTATTTTTTTATAAGCCTTCGACTTCGCTCAGGATGACACTGGTGATGTCTGGCTGAGCGGAGTCGAAACCCTTTTGAAAACTAAACCTTTCTTCCCATCAAGTTCTCACCAAAAGTCCTTAAAATATCTTTCTTTTCTGAATTAATATCCATTTTTTCTAAGGTTTCAAAAGCTTTAAAAGTATACATTTCTATAGCATCCTGAGTAGCTTTTGAAGCTCCTGATTCATTAAAAATTGCTTTTGCCGTTTCTATTTTAGCGGTATTGTCTTCTAATTGTAAACTGAATAATTTTTCTAATTCTAAAGCTTTTTCAGCTGATGAAAATTCGCGTGCTTTTAGGTATAAATAAGTTTTTTTATTGACCATAATATCACCGCCAACTTGTTTTCCGAAGGTTTCCGGATCTCCAAAAGCATCCAGATAATCATCCTGAAGCTGGAAAGCCAATCCTAAGTTTAATCCGAAATCATAAATAAAATCAGCTTCTTTTTCAGTAGTTTTCGCTACAATTGCACCCATTTTCATGGCTGCGGCAACTAATACGGCTGTTTTATATTCGATCATTTTAAGATATTCAGGAATCGTAACGTCGTTTCTTTTTTCGAAATCAACATCCCATTGTTGTCCTTCGCAAACTTCAAGTGCGGTTTTGCTGAACAATTTTGCTAAATCCCTAAAAACGGTTGGTTCGTATTGTTCAAAATACTGATAAGCCAGAATCAGCATCGCATCTCCGGAAAGAATCCCAGTATTGAGATCCCATTTTTCATGCACAGTTTCCTGTCCTCTTCGCAAAGGCGCATCATCCATAATATCATCGTGAACCAATGAGAAATTATGAAAAACTTCCACAGCCATTGCGGCAGGAAGTGCTACTTTATAATCAGTATCAAAAACTTCTGAAGCCATTAAAGTAAGTACCGGACGCATGCGTTTTCCGCCAAGACTTAAAATGTATTTAATAGGGTCGTAGAGGTTTTTAGGCTCTTTGCTGATGCTTTGGGTTTCTAAATAATTAATAAAAAAATCCTGGTATTGGCTGATATCGTGCATAAAATATAATCTGAATTGCGAGGCTCAAAGATACGATTCATTATGAATTATTTCTTTCTTAAAATTTTAAATGCGGGTTTCTCCTTAAAATCCGCTTAAAATCTATTAATTATCAGGTTCTTAAAATTATTTAAAAAAAACTTGGAAACTTTCTTGGTGTTTAGAGTTTCCTTTCTATATTTGCACCTTTAATTGGAAACTTGAAACACTGTGAGAGTTTCCGTAATAGGTTTTGGGTAATTTATTAACTCAGTAAAATCAAATATTTATGAAAACAACATGGACCTTAGATTCTAGCCAATCAGATGTTTTAATTAAAATGAGACATTCGATAATTGCCTATATGGGAGGAACTACCAATAAATTTGATGGTTATGTGAATATTGAAAACAATGAAATTGAAGATGCTTCGGTTGAGTTCTCATTAGACATCAATAATAAAAAAGATAGTTTTCAACAAATCGACACATATTTACAGCTTCAGGACTTTTTTGATGTAAATGAACATCCGATTATTAGTTTTAAATCGACTTCTTTTCAAAAAGTAAATAACAATATCAATTTCTTCAAAGGAGATTTAACGATAAAAGATGTGACTCGGGTAGTAGAACTTGATGCTGAATTTATTGGCGTTAATAACTACAATGGCGAGAGAAAAGTTGCTTTTGAGATCAAAGGCGATATTAAACGTCAGGATTTTGGATTAGATTATAATTCGTTCAATCATAACGGAGGTTTGGCATTAGGAAAAGATATTAAGCTGATTGCCAATTTAGAATTCAGTATATAATCTAATTATAATGAGTAAATTAATGTAAAATTATTACAAATATCATGGAAACTATTTTTCTGATTTTAGTTTCCTGAGTATATTTGCAATATAATTTGAAAGTTAAAATGAAAGAGAAAATTATATCAAAAGCAAGTGAATTATTTTTAAAACTTGGTTTTAAGAGTGTTACGATGGATGATATCGCAGGCGAAATGTGTATTTCTAAAAAAACGATTTATAAATACTTCTGTAATAAAGAAGTTTTGATCGAAGAAAGTACCTCGACAGTTCATAAGCAAGTACATGAAGTTATTGATTCTGTGGTTGCTAAAAACTATAATGCAATTCATGAGAATTTTGAAATTAGAGAAATGTTTCGCGATATGTTTAAAAATGCAGCAGATACTTCACCTCTTTATCAGCTCAAAAAGCATTATCCTGAAATTTATCAAAATTTAATGACACATGAAATAGATCAGTGTAACCATTATTTTAAAGATAATATCCTAAAAGGGATCACCGAAGGTTTGTACAGACCGGATTTGAATATAGATTTATATGTGAAATTCTATTATACATTGATTTTTCATATAAATGCAACTACAGTCTCAGAAAGAGAAGCGCAAAAAATAGAATTAGAAGCGTTGGAATACCACACCAGAGCTATGGCAACTGAAAAAGGAATACTGGAATTAGAAAAACAACTTAAAAAATTACCATTTAATCATTAATCTATGAAACGAATAATTCTTATATTTTTGTGTTCAATTGGCTTGTCTGCCAACGCACAAGTCAAAAGACTAACCCTGAAAGATGCTCTTATATACGCGCTTGAAAACAAAGCCGATGCAAAAAAGGCAAGATTACAGGTTGAAAATAGTGAGTACAAAATTCAGGAAGTACGTTCCAGAGCATTACCACAAATTTCTGCAAACGGAAACTTAACTCACAACCCAATCATTCAGACAACAGTTATTGATGGAGCAGGATTTGGTCAGCCGGGAACTACGATTCAGGCGGCATTTGGTCAAAAATGGACTTCAAACGCAGGAGTTTCATTAACGCAGACTATATTTGATCAATCTGTGTTTACAGGATTAAGAGCAGCGAGATCTACTCGTGAATTTTATCAAATAAACGATCAGTTGACAGAAGAGCAAGTAATTGAGAGAGTTGCAAATAACTATTATTCAGTTTATGTGCAGCGCGAAAGATTAGTTTTATTAGATAGTAATTATGTAAATACTACTAAAGTTCGTGACATCGTAAAGGGACAATTTGATAATGGTCTGGCTAAAAAAATTGATTTAGACCGTATTGTTGTAAAAATGTCAAACATTGATACAGAACGTCAGCAAATTAAAAATCAAATTACATTACAGGAAAATGCTTTGAAGTTTTATATGGGAATGCCTATTGAAACTGTAATTGAGATTCCTAAAGAAGAATTTGAAGTTGTGCCTGCTGCCTTGACAGAAGTTCCTAATACAGAAAACAGAACAGAATATTTGTTATTGAAAAAACAGGAAGAGCTTTTAGTATACAATAAAAAAGCAGTTGAAGCAGGATATTATCCAACACTTTCATTGACTGCTGGTTACAATTTTATTGGTCAGG
This sequence comes from Flavobacterium sp. NPDC079362, assembly GCF_050267765.1. NCBI lineage: Bacteria > Pseudomonadati > Bacteroidota > Flavobacteriia > Flavobacteriales > Flavobacteriaceae > Flavobacterium > Flavobacterium sp. NPDC079362. The sequence continues at coordinate 44,842 of NZ_JBNNFM010000033.1, forward strand.
GTCCACAAATGCCTTGGTTTGCAAAACCTTCAGATGGAGTATATTGGTCAGATTACTCAGCAATTGGATTAAATCTACACGTACCAATTTTTACAGGATTCGGAACTCGTGCAAAAGTAAGACAAGCTGATGTAGAAATCAGATCCCTTCAGGAAGACATGAAAGACACTAAACTTTCTCTTGATTTAGATTATAGAAATGCAATGGCTGATATAGATAATAATCTTATCACTATTAATAATCAAAAAGAAAACATGCGCTTAGCTACAGAAATCCTAAGCGACACAAAAAACAATTATCTTCAGGGATTAGCATCATTAACAGATTTACTGGATGCTGAAAATGCATCACTTGAAGCTCAAAATAACTTTACCAGAGCAGTCTTAAATTACAAAATTGCCGAAGTAGCATTAATCAAATCAAAAGGCGAACTTAAAACTCTTATTAAATAACTAAAAAAAATGAAGAAAACTATTATAACAATCGTAATCATAATTGCAGCGCTGGGTGTGATTGGATATGTCTTAAATAAGAATAAGAAAGAGAATAAAGAAAAAACAGATATCGTAGCAGAGAAAAATGCTGCAGTATCAGTAAAAGTAGCTTCTGTAAAAACAGAAGAAGTTTCGCTGGATTTCGTTGCAAACGGAAATTTTGAACCAATTCAACAATTGACTTTCTCTGCTGAAAAATCAGGAAAAGTAATTAGTGTTTTGGCAAAAGAAGGTGATTATGTAAGAGTAGGTCAGACTTTATTAACAGTGAGAGGTGATGTGATTAATGTAAGTGCACAACAAGCACAAGCAGTATATCAAAATGCAAAATCAGATTACAGCCGTTACGAAAATGCTTTTAAAACCGGTGGTGTGACTAAGCAACAATTAGATCAGGCAAAATTAGCATTAACAAATGCTGAGTCTAACCTAAAACAAGCAAATATTAATGTTGGCGATACTAAAGTAAAAGCGCCAATAAACGGATTTATCAATAAAAAATACATTGAGCCGGGATCTATTTTAGCAGCAACGCCTGCAACTGCATTGTTTGATATCGTAAATGTTTCTAAATTAAAATTAGTAGTTACAGTAAACGAAAATCAGGTAGCAAGTTTAAAAGTAGGAGACCATGTTAATGTAACTGCAAGTGTTTATCCTGATAAAACTTTCTCTGGAAAAATTACTTTTATTGCTGCAAAAGCGGATGAATCTTTAAACTTCCCGGTTGAAATTGAAATTACAAATAACATCAATAACGACCTTAAAGCGGGTATGTACGGAACGGCAAACTTTGGTTCTAAACAACAAAAACAGCAGATGATGGTTGTACCACGTAATGCTTTTGTAGGAAGTGTGAGCAGCAACGAAATTTTTGTAGTTGAAAAAGGTATTGCAAAATTAAGAAAAGTAACTGCCGGAAGAATTTTAGGAGATAGAGTTGAAGTTATCAATGGATTATCTGACGGAGAAACTGTAGTTACTACTGGTCAAATTAATTTACAAGACGGTAATACAGTAGAAATTATTAAATAATTTAAAGCATTAAGCTATACGCCATAAGCATTAAGCTTATTGCCTAAAGCCTACAGCCTAAAGCAAAAAATATGAAATTAGCCGAAATATCCATAAAACGTCCGTCGTTAGTAATTGTATTGTTTACAATTCTAACACTTGGTGGATTGTTTAGCTACAGCCAGTTAGGCTATGAGCTGATCCCGAAATTTGAACAAAACGTTATTACGATTTCTACTGTTTATCCCGGAGCTTCTCCAAGTGAGGTAGAAAATACAATTACCAAAAAAATGGAAGATGCGATTGCATCATTGGAAAACATTAAGAAAATTGATTCCAAATCCTATGAAAGTTTGTCTGTTGTATCTATCTCTTTGACTTCAACAGCTAATGTTGATGTCTCGATGAATGATGCTCAGCGAAAAATTAATGCCATTATTAGTGATTTACCGGACGATGCCAAAACGCCATCGCTAAGTAAATTTTCTTTGAGTGATTTGCCAATTATGACTATTGGAGCCAATGGAAAAATGGATGAGGCTGCTTTTTATGACTTAATTGATAAAAAGATTGCTCCCGTTTTATCTCGTGTTCCCGGTGTGGCACAAGTAGATATTATTGGTGGTCAGGAACGTGAAATTCAAGTAAACCTGGATGCATTAAAAATGCAGGGTTACGGGCTTTCTATTCCAGAAGTACAACAAAATATTTTGACTTCGAACTTAGATTTCCCAACGGGAAATATTCAGACTCGTGATCAGAAAATATTAATTCGTTTAGCGGGTAAATATAAAAATGTTGAAGAATTAAGAAACTTAGTAGTTTCATCTAAAGGCGGAATTCAAATCCGTTTACGAGATATTGCAGATGTACAAGATGATCAAAAAATTGCTGAAAAAATTTCGAGAGTAAATCAAAAAAGTGCGATTATTTTACAAGTAATTAAACAATCTGACGCTAATGCGGTTGCTGTAAGTGAGCAGTTGATTCAAAGTATTAAAAATCTGGAAAAAGATTATAAAACTAATGATTTAAAGTTAGAAATAGCCAAGGATAGTACCGTTTATACCTTAGAAGCTGCAGATTCTGTAATTCACGATTTATTGATTGCGGTAGTTTTAGTTGCTTTTGTAATGTTGTTTTTCCTTCATAGTATTCGTAACTCATTGATTGTAATGGTTTCGATTCCTGCTTCGTTAATTGCTACATTTATTGGGATTTATCTTTTAGGATATACCTTAAACTTAATGAGTTTATTAGGATTATCTCTTGTGGTTGGTATTCTGGTCGATGATGCCATTGTAGTATTGGAGAATATTTACAGACACATGGAAATGGGTAAAAGCCGAATTCGTGCCTCTTATGACGGTACAGCCGAAATTGGTGGAACAGTAACTTCGATTACTTTGGTAATTGTCGTAGTGTTCTTGCCTATTGCAATGAGTTCTGGTTTGGTTTCGAACATTATCACACAGTTTTGTGTAACGGTAATTATTTCTACTTTATTCTCACTTTTAGCATCGTTTACAATTATTCCCTGGTTGTCTTCTCGTTTTGGAAAATTAGAACACATTGAAGGAAAGAATGCATTTGGGAGAGTAATTCTTGGTTTCGAAAAATTATTAACTCGTTTTACTGATTGGGTTACTACATTGTTAAACTGGTGTTTAGATCATTACTTCAAAACTATTATAATTGTTTTACTATTGTTTTTCGGTACTATAATTCCGTTGTTTGGAGGAGGATTTATTGGAGGAGAATTTTTTGCCAAATCAGATAGTGGGGAGTTTTTAGTTCAAATAGAGATGCCGAAAGACGCCTCGTTGGAACAAACCAACTTTATGACACAAAAAGCAGAAGCGTATTTGAAAGGTGAAAAATATGTGTTTAGCCAAATTACAACTGTAGGACAAACTTCAGAAGGAATGGGTGCGGCACAAGCGACAGCTTATAAGGCAGAGATTAACGTAAAAATGATTGATCAATCAGAACGAACAGATGATGCTTCGGTTTATGCTGCGAAAATAAAACGTAAATTAGAAAAAGTATTGGTTGGAGCCAAAGTAAAAACGGTTCCGGTTGGTATTTTAGGAACAGCTGAAAATGCTACTTTGGGATTAGTTGTAACTGGTCCATCTGTAGAAAGCGCTATGAAATTTGCCAAATTAGCAGAAGCTGAATTACGCAAAATACCTGGAACAACAGAGATTAAATTGACTGTTGAAGATGGAAATCCTGAAGTTAACGTACAAGTAGACCGTGATAAAATGGCTGCATTAGGATTAACACTTCAAACAGTGGGTATGACCATGCAAACTGCTTTTAGTGGAAATACGGATGGAAAGTTCAGAGCTGGCGAATACGAATACGATATCAATATCAAGTATAATGCTTTTGATAGAAAAAACATTACCGATGTTAGTAATTTAATATTTATTAATAATGCGGGGCAACAAATTAAATTGTCTCAATTTGCTTCAATTACTGAAGGTTCTGGTCCTAGCCAATTAGAGCGTAGAGATAAATCTGCTTCTGTAACTGTTCAAGGACAAAACGTTGGGGTTCCTTCAGGAACAATTGTAACACAATGGCAAGCGAGATTAGATAAACTTAAAAAACCAGTAGGAGTAAACTATATCTGGGGTGGAGATCAGGAAAACCAAAGTGAAGGTTTTGGTACTTTAGGAATCGCTTTATTAGCTGCTATTATATTAGTTTACCTGGTAATGGTAGGTCTTTATGACAGTTTCGTTCACCCGTTTGTAGTATTATTTGCTATTCCGCTTTCATTTATTGGAGCTTTATTAGCCCTGGCTTTAACTAATAACACACTGAACATCTTTACCATTTTGGGTATTATTATGTTGATTGGTCTGGTGTGTAAGAACGCGATCATGCTTGTCGATTATACCAATCAGCGAAGAGCAGCGGGGGAGAGCATTAGAAATGCACTAATCCAGGCGAATCACGCTCGTTTACGTCCAATTTTGATGACTACAATTGCGATGGTATTTGGTATGTTCCCAATTGCTTTAGCATCTGGTGCAGGAGCTGAATGGAAAAATGGTTTGGCTTGGGTAATTATAGGTGGATTGATTTCATCTTTATTCCTAACCTTAGTTGTGGTTCCCGTTATTTATCTTATTATGGAAAAAATAATTGCCAGATTATCTAAAGGAGAAAAAATCGATTACGAAGCTGAAATGTTTGCTGATTATACGCCAACAGAAGTTAGTGAAGATGGTTTTAATCCTAAACATACGCACTAAAATTTTAAATCTTAATATTAAAATTCCAAATTCCAATGTTGGAATTGGTAAAAATAAAAATCCCAAATTTCTTAATTGAAATTTGGGATTTTTTATTGAACCAGAAACCACTTTAAGATTTGGAATTTGGAATTTTAAAATTTGGAATTTATAAGTATTATTTCAGGTACAAATAATGATTGTAATAATCTATAATTGCTTTCCCTTCAAGTAAAACATCTGCCCCAATAATACCGTGAACAGGTTTTGCCTTGTAAGCTTGTAAAGCTTCATTTACATGTGAAAGATCAAAAATAACCAAACCAAAATCAATGTTTTTCCAACTGCCAAGTTGTAGATTATTGTGTGTCGAAATTTGTGTTTTCATACCAGTTCCTCCGGCTCCGGAAGCTTTGGTTTTTGATTTTTTTGCGTTTAATTCAAAACGTTCGATGCTTTCAAATCCTACACAGGAATTAGATGCTCCTGTATCTAAAATAAAATTACCAGAAACGCCGTTGATTTTGGCTTTTATCAGAAGATGTTGTGTTTTGGTAACTTTGAATTTTATTTTCCTGTATTTCTCTTTCTTGAGAATTTCGTGAAGATTTTCCATTTTCGATAGTGATTGAAAACCAAAAATAAACCAATTACAGTCAATAAACTAATTCCTGTAAAAGATATAATTCGTCGATTTTTATTAGAGAAAAGTTGAATTATAATATATAAATGAGAACGAATTGCAAATTCTATGAATGACAAAATTGGTAACGATCTGTTTTAATTCGTTTCATCTGTGGCTATTTTTTATGATAACCTAAATCATATTTTTGAATGCTAAAAGACTTCTGTTGCATTATATTGGCTTGATATGTTAATTGTTACCTATGAATGTGAAGTTTATTTACAATTGTTTTCTAAATTAGCTACAAAAAGTTTTTTTATGGGCCAAAATAAGATTCATCCTGATCAAATGTACATTGAAGGACTTGCTGCAAATGACTCAGCAATCATTCAGACAATTTACAAAAAGTACGTTCCAAAAGTGGTAATGTTCATTATGAATAATTCAGGAGATAAAGAACATGCGCAGGAGGTGGTTCAGGAAATCATGATTTTACTTTTTAATCAGGCCAAAGCAAATGCACTGCAACTGACTTGCCCGTTTGATGCCTACTTTTTTTTATTGTGTAAAAGAAAATGGTTGAACGAGCTCAAAAAAACATCGAACAAAGAAGTCGCAATCAATGAAGATATTTTATCTATGAATGAATCTGCACTTCAACTGATTACAAACACAGAAGAATTTGATGAAAATCAGCAGCTTTTTGACACTATGTTCCAGAAATTAGGAGATAAGTGTCAGGAGTTATTGAGGCTGAATTTTACCACTAAAAAGACTGAAGAAGTGGTTAAAAAGGCTAGTGGTACTTATGATAGTGCCCGAAAAAAAGAACTGTTATGTGTGGGGCAATTAATGCAATGGATTCACGAAGCCAAAAAAATTAAATCGCTAAAAAATAATTAGCCATGAACGAAGAACGCTATATATTATTCGATCAATATCTTCAGGGAGAAATGACTGAGGAGGAAAAAAATAATTTTGAAAAACAATTGTCTGAAGATCATGAATTGTCCTCAGAATTTGAAACGTTTAAAGAAGTGCAGCTCCGACTTACAACTAAATTTGAACACGACGAAGAAAGAGAAGCGTTTAAAACGAATCTAACAACAATTTCAGAAAAACATTTTAATAATAGTAAACCAAAAGTTGTTTTAATGCGTCCTTGGTATTATGCAGCGGCGGCATCTGTAATTATTTTATTTGGATTGTTCTTTTTTGATTATAACAACCCAACTTTTGCTGATTATGATAATCCTGAAACGGCCGCATTTGTAGAAAGAGGCGATACAAATGAAAACTTAAAAGAAGCTCAGGCGGCATTTAATGATGGGAAATACGCAACAGCAATTCCGCATTTTGAAGCAATTTTAAAAGAAAATAAAACACCCGAAATTCAATATTTTTATGGGATTTCTTTATTAGAAGAAAGTAAATATCCAAAAGCCGAAGCTGTTTTTAATGAGTTAAGATCAGGAACATCTGTTTATAAAGAAAAAGCAACATGGAGTCTTGCCTTGTCTAAATTGAAACAAAAGAAGTACAAAGAATGTAGAGAAATCCTGGAAACCATTTCGCAGGATTATGAAAACTATGACGATGTTGAGAAGCTTCTCGATGAGTTAGATTAAATTTGGGATTTCACCACACACACACACACACACAAAAAAAAATTCACAAAACACACAAAGAATTACACAGAGATTCTCAAGAGGTAAAATACTTTGCGAATTTTTTGAGCTAAGGACCTTTGTCAAAGTTCGAAACCAAGAGTGTAAGGAACTTTTGTAAAAAACTATTATTTTTATTTTCTGTATTTATAAATCTATCAGAAAATGCAAATCAGAACAGAAGTAAAAGAAATATTAAATTATATTTCAGAAGATCAACTTGATTTTTTTGCTCAGCAAACTATGGTTGACTGGAATGCTAAAAAACTAAAAGGCAAGGAATTATTTAAACTTTGTGTTTTTGGAGTCTTAAATGAAAATAGAGCCAGCTCTAGAGTATTTGAGAATTTTTATGAGAATCATTTTTTTTGTAAATATGCTCAAATTCCCAAAGATAAAAGTGTAAGTCACAGCAGTATTGCAGAGAGAATAGGAAAAATAAACGTTGAGTATTTCGAAAAACTTTATCAGCACACCGTTACTGTTTTTCAGGATAAACTCAATGATAAAGATAAGATCAAATTAAGTTTGTATGATTCCACAATTACAAGCTTATCTGCTTCTTTGTTAAGTTTCGGGATGCGAAATGGGCAGAAAAACAAAAAAGGAGAACAGGGCAAAAATAGTATAAAATTTACAATTGGTTTTAATGAATTGCCCTTTAATGTAAAGTTTCACAAGGATCAAAAAATGATTAGTGAAGATTTGGCTTTGGGCAATATTCTAGAAGAGCACATAGCCAACAAAAAAGATATTGCCGTTTTTGATCGTGGAATGAAGAATAGAAAAACAATGGTTGATCTCTCTACTGATGATAAATATTTTGTAACCCGAATTTATAAATCATCTAAATATGAAGTAGAGAA
>NZ_JBNNFM010000034.1:0-52482 GCF_050267765.1 Flavobacterium sp. NPDC079362
AAGGAAGAAAATTGCAGCATAAGGGCAATTTTTGCCTCCACTCAAAATTAACCCAATAAAAATCAAAACATCATCAAATAAAAAACCGTCTCAAATTATATGTTTTGAGACGGCTTCTTTTTTTTTGGAGTCATTTTAACTGGTGAGGATTTAACCGCAAAGATCGCAAGGATTTTTAATTATAAGGATCTTTATAAACGCAGAGTTCGCAAAGCTATACTTGATAAAGCTTGGCGATTTTTGAGAACATAGCCCGTGGTTTCAACCACGGGGACGCTACGGGATATACAAATTGTGATATGCGGATTGTGATATACATTGTGTCTCCGTGGTTGAAACCACGGGCTATATTTTACAACGGAATTTATTATTATACTTTTTTAAGGCATAAAATCCGCAAAGCTTTATTAATAAAACTTTGCGTAAACCCTTGCTTTCTTTGTGGTTAGATTCGTAACTATTTCAAAACGGTTGCCAATTCTATAATTTCAAATTCGGGATCATGTGCAACAAATTCTCTCAACATGGCCGTATGTCCCGCTCCCAATAAAACCATTATTTTATCGTCTTTGCTTTCTGTTAGTTTCTGGATTAGAGCATACATATAAAGATTTCTTCTGTACCATTCTGAAACTAAAAAAGCACCCACAAAATTATCTGTTTTACCGCCTTTATTCGCCGTTTCGAGATACCAGCCAATATTATCTTCATTGGACGCTTTTGTATTAATATCTAGAAGAAGTTCAGTTAAATTGTATTTAGCAATTTTTTTATTTTGATCTGTTTCATAATGTTTCATTGACTCTTCATTTTTTTTAATCAGGTCAAACTGATTGGCTGCTTCTATTCCCTTTACTAAACTATCATAAGGAAAGTCAGTGTCTTTATAATCAATTCCGTATAGCTTTTTGTGTTCTAATTTTTTAGCCGATCTTAATGCAACTTGTACAATTTCGCTGGCATTTTTATGGAGTAAACTATCCGTGTTTTTGTTATAGAATTTATCCAGTTTGTCCTGTTTTTGATAATTCCATTCTACAAAAATTTTATCAGGACCAAATTTTTTGATTTTATTGGTAATGTTTTCAAGCTCTTTCTGGCTCTTGTCTGTCATTACATTAAAGGTATTGATTTTGGCAACATCAAGCCCGGGATTTTCAAAATGGAAAGTTCCAAGCAGTAAGATTTGTTTCTTTTTTTGTTGAGCAGAAACGGTGTTGAATACAATTGTAAAAACTAATAGTAAAGCGATTTTTTTCATGATGATTGTTTTAAATTCATGACAAATGTAGAGCAGCTTTTCAGTTGGATTTTTAGTTTTTGATGAACACCACATTCCGGATTGCAAACAATGATAATTGGCTGGTAAAAAATTTCGTGTACTATTTTGGATAGTTCATCCAAGGAAATGACCATTTTATATAAATATAGTATTCATGTAAAGTCATAGTTGTATTTTTGAAATAATAACAACATCATTATGAAGTCAAAAATCCCGTTTTATTATCATGTTCTTCTTTTTTTAGGGCTATTTATACTTCTTTATCTGTGGGATATAGGAGTTAACAATCGTGGGTTAGATTCCGTTTTTAGTAGTTTGTATTTTGCATTTAATATCGGTTTCTTTCTGTCTATTTTCGTTGTTTATATTCTGAATTTCTATACCTTTTGTAATTGGTTTTTAAATAAAAAGAAAGCTTTTTTGTATTTATTGAGTATTCCGGTTTCATTAGTGATTTTTGCCGGCGTACGCTATTTTTTGCAAGAAGTTGTTATTTTTGAAATTACAGGAATTCATAATTATGGAGAGAAAGCGCGAGAAATAACCTATTACATCCGTGACAACTTTTTCTTTGGATTGCCATCTGTTATTTTAAGTGCTGTGAGTTACTTATTTTGGCAATTTCAAAATACCTACAAGCAAAATCAGCAATTAGTATTAGAAAATAAAAAAGCACAGCTTCAAATGCTAAAGTCACAAGTAAGCCCGCATTTTTTGTTTAATACACTTAATTCCTTCTACAGTCAGTTGATTCTGAAAGATGATAAAATGGCATCAGATATTTTAGTATTGTCAGATTTACTTCGTTATGTCATTACAGAGACAGAAAAAGAGGAGGTATTGCTCTCTAAAGAAATTCAGTTTCTACAAAATTATATTCATTTGCAGCAAAAACGATTTGAAGATCAGCTTTATTTAGATTTTGAAATTGAAGGAAATTTTTCGACTGAAAAAATCCTTTCTTCGGCATTAATACATTTTATCGAAAATGTTTTTAAACATGCAAAACTTAATAATCCCGATGAAAAAGCCATTATTCTGATCAAAATAAAAGAAGGTTTTTTAGAACTTTTAACTTTTAATTATAATGTGGGAGGAGAGAATTATTCGTCGACCGGAATTGGTTTTGAAAACCTGACCAAACGATTAGAGTTTACTTATATAGATCAATTTATACTCGAAAAAACAGCAGAAAATAATACCTTTAAAACCTATTTGAAAATACCACTAAAAAAATAATTTATGACCTTTAAATGTATCATTGTTGATGATGAACCGCCAGCAACCCGCATTCTCGAGAATTACATCGAAAAAGTATCTTTTCTGGAAAAGGTGGGAGTTTTCAATGATTCATTAAAAGCATTAGAGTTTCTGAATACACAAAGCGTTGATGTTATTTTTTTAGACATTCAAATGCCGCAATTAACAGGTTTACAGATTTCAAGGATAATTTCTAAAGATATTAAGGTCATTTTTACAACGGCTTATCCTGATTTTGCATTAGAAGGATTTGAATTAAATGCTATTGATTATTTATTGAAACCAATTGCTTTTGAACGTTTCTATCAGGCCGTTTCGAAGCTGAATTCCGACCCTAAAACAGAAGTTGTAATGAATAATTCATCTGATTTTATTTTCATAAAAACAGACGGAAAAAACAAATTTCAGAAGTTGTTTTTAGAAGAAATTTTATACATAGAAAGTCTTCAGAATTATGTTTGTATCCATACTCATAAACAACAAATTATCACCCATTCGTCTTTAAAAAATGTAATAGAATCATTGCCTGAAAAAGATTTTATTCAAATCCATAAGTCATTTATCGTTGCCTTAAAACAAATAGAATCTACGGATAGTTTTTCGGTTTTTATTAATGCAAAAGAATTGCCAATTGGAGCGACTTTTAAAGATGCTTTTTTTGATCGAATTGATCAGAATAAGATATAAAGAAAACCTAATCATTAATTTTATTTAACCGCAAAGTACGCCAAGTTTTTATCTCGGACTTATGCTGATAAACGCAAAGTTCGCAAAGCTTTATCAATAAAAACTTTGCGAACTTTGCGTAAAACCTTGCGACCTTTGCGGTTAATTATTTTTTATTCTTACCGTTTTTGTAAATCACTTTTTCTACAACCTGTACTTTAGGAGCAGTTTTAGTGTTATTCTTCTTGAAAGGTTTTTTAGCTGCAGGTCCTGATTTAGAAGGTGCTTTATCGCCTCTTCCTTTTTCAGCATCTTTTGCACTAGCTTTAAATTCAGGTCTTTCTTTCGTACTGTCTTTTTTAGGAATCTCTGCTTTATGTTTTGCTAAAACATCGTTTGGGTTTTTAGGATTTTCTTTCGTTCCTCTTAAATGAATTACCAATCCGTTTAAGAAATTACGTAAAACCTGATCGCCACATTCCATGTAATTTTCATGATCTTCGGCTCTAAAAAAAGCTCCCAATTCTGATTTTGTAATTCTAAAATCTACTAATTCTAAAATTTCAACTATTTGGTCGTCACGGAGCATCAAAGCCACGCGAAGTTTTTTTAGGATATCGTTATTTGTCATTTTTTGTTTTTTAATTTCAATTGTTTCAAGTTTCAAGTTCCCCAATCTTTGTCATTCATATAATAGAGGAATCTTCGCAATGTAAGCAAACAACGAAGATTGCTCTTTCGCGTGATAACAAACTATGCACTTATTTTCTACAAAGGTACGTTTTAAAACTAATTTGATTACAATTTATTCAGTTGTGCCTGGTTTTTTTGCCACGAATTACACGAATTTTTACTAATTGAAATTTACGCGCAATGCAATTCGTGAAAATTAGTGTAATTCGTGGCAACTTTTTTTGCTTTTACTTAAAATTAGAATCGTTTAAGATATTTACTAATTTATCTAAATCTTCGTGAAGATGATTGGCGGTAATCACTATTCGATTTAGGTTGTTAGCATTTTTTTGATATTTGAAATTGGCTATAATAATCTTATTTTCTTTTAATATTTCGATTAGATTGTCATTTTCTAAATAAATTAAAGGATAGGTTTTGTCAAATTTGATAGTGTCATTTTTGATTAACTTTTGATCAATATAATTCAGGTTTTCAATCAATTTTTGATGTTGATTTTTGTAAAGAACTGAAGCATCGGCCAGAGTCTGGACAAAAGCAGGATTCATTCCAGCAGCAGAAACAAAAGTGTCTTGTTCTTTTATTTGGTTGATAAAAGAAGCATCGCTTGCAATAACGCCACCGTTTAAGCCAAATGCTTTCCCCAAGGACGAAATCATGATTTTTTTTTTGATGGGAAGATCGATTTGTGAATAAATTCCACAGCCATCTCTGCCTAAAATTCCAAACGAATGCGATTCATCAATAAGAAGTGTAATTTCTTTATGATTAGGAATTGCTGCCAGCATTGATAAATCAACTGCCCGGGTTTGGAAAGACGGAACTCCATCAGTCAGAATTGTAATTCTTTCCGGTTGAGAATCCAGTAATCTCGGGTTTATTTTCTCGTTTATAAACAACGGTAAACTATTCGTTTTGATGGCAGTATGAATATCTGAAAAATGGAAAAATCGATCCGTGCTTTTATTCAGTATATCAATTACTAATTTGCCGGCGAGCATTCCGGACGAAACTGTAACGGCGCTTTCTGATTTTATATGTGTGGCTAAGAAAGTTTCGCCGCTCTCATAAGCCGTTAGATTTATATTGGCACTTCTGGAACTCCCGTAAGTAGTTCCCCATTTTCGTATGTTTTTAATCACCAATTCCTGAAATTCCTTATTTGTTGGTAATCCCAAATAAGCCGTTCCTCCAAAATACAAATATTCTTCGTGATCGATTTCGATAATTCTATCCGGAAACTGATTGACATTCATAACGTTTAGATTAAGGTAACTCCCGTTCCGTTAAGGTCAGAATAATGAATAACACCATCTTTTATTGTTACGCCGGTTGCAATATCTTCGGCTAAAAGCAAAGCACCATCCATATCAACATAATCTAGTTGAGGTAATAAATGTGCAATGGCAGAAATTCCCACCGTTGATTCCGTCATACAACCCACCATTGTTTTTAAACCGAGTTTTTTAGCTTCTTCGATCATACGTTTGCCCGGAGTTAATCCGCCACATTTTACCAATTTTACATTTACACCATGAAAATGGTTGAAACATTTGGCAACATCTTCTTCGATAATACAGCTTTCATCAGCAATTACAGGTAAAACTGAGTGTTTGAAAACTTCTTTATGCGCTTCCCAATTATCAGCTTTCATGGGTTGTTCCAAAAATTCTACGCCTAATTTTTTTAGTTCAATCGCATTATTAATCGTTTCCTCAACACCCCAGCCACAATTGGCGTCGATCCTAAAAATAGCATTCGTGTGTTTGCGGAGTTCTTTTACAATCGCAAGATCTTCTTTCGTTCCCAGTTTGATTTTGTAGATAGGCCACGGAAGTTCCTGCATTTTCGAAACCATTTTGTCTATAGAAGCAATTCCGATCGTATAATCAGTAAGCGGATTATTTGCGATATTATAATTCCATAATTCATATAATTTCTTGCCTTTTTTACGAGCATATAAATCATTATAAGCTAAATCTAAAGCGCATAAAGCAAACATATCGCCTTTTAAATAAGGATAGATTTTTGCCCAAAAAATATGGGGAGTTTCATTATCTGTAGTTTCAATAACAGTTCTGATTTTTTCTAAATCCTGCATCATTACCGGAACCGTTGTTTTGTAATACGGATTCGAAGTGGCTTCTCCAAAACCCGAAAAGCCATCACTTTTGAGTTCGACAATCAGTGAAGGCTGAAAATCAATAGATTCTCTTGAAATGGTAAAAGTATGTTTTAGTTTTAGATTGTATTCTCTTAAAATAAGTTTCATAGCGAGTTTGATTGCTTTTTATATTTCATATAAAATATTTGTTATCCACAACAATACAAAAGAGAAAGATCTGTAATCATGAGTTGTGTTGCGTTTTAGGTTTAAAAACAATATTTTAGCTAAAAATAATAAATTGATGAATACCGAAACAGAAAAGAGAAGTTTACTTTTAGAAATGATTGCTTTTTCTACCGTTGATGGGCAACTGCATAAAAGGGAGTATGATTTTTTGTGGCTGGTAGCTCAGGAATTGAGCATCGAGTATGTCGATTTTAAAGATTTATTTCATCAGGAGCATACTGCTCAAATTATAAAATCGGAGTTTCAGCGCATACAGCAATTTTACAGACTCGCTTTAATCATGTATTGTGATGGTATTTTGCACGAAAAAGAAGCCAAAGCAATTCAGCAAATTTCAATCGAAATGGGGTTGAACCCAAATGCAACCAAACGTGTTTTAGATTTGATGAAAAATGCTCCAAACGCAATAATAGACCCTAACGTTTTATTGAGAGTTTTTCAGGAACAACACAATTAAGCCAATTGTTCCTGTAGTTTTTTGATATCATCACGCAACTTAGCCGCTTGCAAAAAGTCCAGTTCTTTTGCCGCTTTCTCCATTGATTTTCGTTTTTCGCGAATCATTTTTTCTAATTCGGTTTTCGATAGATAAGCAGTTTCCGATTCGGCAGCGGCAGATAGAGTATGTCCTAACTCATATTCTACCAAAGGATTTTTAGTAAAGGCACTGTCAATCTTTTTATTCAGAGCTTGTGGTGTAATTCCGTGTTCTGTATTATAGTTAATCTGTTTAGTTCTTCGATATTCTGTTTCGTCCATTGTTCGTTGCATACTCGCCGTAACTTTATCCGCATACAAAATTGCCTTTCCGTTAAGGTTTCTTGCAGCACGACCAATAGTTTGTGTTAAAGACCTGTGATTACGAAGAAAACCTTCTTTATCAGCATCTAAAATTGCAACTAGCGAAACCTCTGGTAAATCAAGACCTTCACGAAGTAAGTTTACTCCAATAAGAACATCAAAAATACCTTTTCGTAAATCCTGCATAATTTCGATACGTTCCAGCGTATCTACTTCAGAATGTATATAACGACAACGAATGTTTACTTTAGTTAAATATTTTGCGAGTTCTTCGGCCATTCTTTTGGTCAGCGTGGTTACTAAAACTCTTTCGTCTAATTCGCAGCGTACCTGAATTTCTTCAATCAGATCATCGATTTGATTCAAACTGGGTCTTACTTCGATAATAGGGTCTAATAGTCCCGTTGGACGAATAATTTGTTCTACATAAACACCATCTGTTTTTTGTAATTCGTAATCTGCCGGTGTTGCAGATACATAAATTACCTGATTTTGTATGGCTTCAAACTCTTCAAATTTCAAAGGTCTGTTATCCATGGCGGCCGGTAAACGGAAACCGTACTCCACCAAATTTTCTTTACGGCTCCTGTCGCCTCCGTACATGGCGTGAACCTGAGAAACGGTTACGTGACTTTCGTCAACAACCATCAAATAATCACTTGGGAAATAATCTAATAAACAGAACGGTCTTGTTCCGGCCTGTCTTCCGTCAAGGTATCTGGAATAATTTTCGATTCCGGAGCAATACCCCAATTCACGAATCATTTCTAAGTCAAAATTAGTACGTTCTTCCAGACGTTTGGCTTCGAGGTGTTTTCCTATTTCTTTGAAATAATCGACTTGTTTAACCAAATCTTGCTGAATTTCCCAAATAGCGCCTTGCAAAACATCCGGAGAAGTCACAAACATATTAGCGGGATAGATAGTAAGTCTTTTGAATTTTTCTATAACTTGTGAGGTCTTCACATCAAATGATTCTATTTCTTCGATTTCGTCGCCAAAAAAGTGAATTCTGTAAGCGTCATCGGCATAACTTGGATATACTTCGACCGTATCGCCTTTGATTCTGAAAGTTCCCGGATTAAAATCGGCCTCGGTTCTGGCGTATAAACTCTGAACCAGACTATGAAGTAATTTAGTTCTCGAAATAACCTGATCTCTGCTTATTTCTATTACATTTTTTTTAAATTCAACCGGATTCCCAATACCATATAAACACGAAACAGAAGCGACAACCAAAACATCCCGACGTCCCGAAAGGAGGGAAGAAGTTGTGCTTAAACGCATCTTTTCGAGCTCTTCATTGATGGATAAATCTTTTTCGATAAAAACCCCTGTTACAGGCATAAATGCTTCGGGCTGATAATAATCGTAGTAGGAAACAAAATATTCGACCGCATTATTGGGGAAAAATTGTTTGAACTCAGAATATAATTGCGCTGCCAAAGTTTTATTGTGGGCCAAAACTATGGTTGGTCTTTGAACTTCCTGAATGACATTGGCTACCGTAAATGTTTTTCCGGATCCGGTAACGCCTAATAATGTCTGGTATTTTTCGCCATCGATCACACCTTGTGAAAGTTTTTCGATTGCTTGTGGCTGATCACCTTTTGGACTATACTCTGAGGATACTTGGAAATTCATTTTTGAAGGATGAAAAAATTAGTTTTGTAAAGATACAAAGTTTGAATTCTATATAAAAGGGTTGCCACGAATTACATGAATTGCCCGAATTTTTACGAATTGTCTTTTGTTATTATTAATTGAATTGGTATAATCCCTACGCGATATTCTGTGTGGTTATGGTTCTTTTATCAAAATTAAACTTCTAAAGGAGTTTTTTTATTAAACTTGTCATCTCGACGAAGGAGAGATTGCACAAGAAACTCGACAAAGATTGGCGAATATCTGAACGGAAATACTAGTGTGATCTATCCTTCGTCGAGATGACAAACTTTGTGAATACTTTCTGTGTTTACTCATGTACTCATGTCTTAACTTGATTGCATTAGTTGTAGGGAATATAACTTATTTGGCTATTCTAAAAAATCAATCATCGCATCATTTACAACTTTTGGCTGATCGATGGTTAAAAAATGTCTGGCATCTTTTATAACCTGAGTTTTACTGTTACTTACATATTTTTTGGCTCTTTCTAAACTCTCTTCAGAATTTATGACATCATGATCTCCAATTAAAACCAAAACAGGATTGGTAATCGATTTTAAATCATCATCTGAAAAGGGATGCATTTTGAACATACTTGAATTTGATTTAGCATATTTATTGGCCAAATAAAATTGCTTTTTATAAATGGGACTAATTTTTTCAGGATGTGCAGAAAATGTTTTTAGTGTTTTTCCGAATTTCTTTTCGCTTGGGAAAAGTTTCAGCATTAAAGCAGAAGTCGTTTTACCTACTTTGTCAATGAATTTAAAGGTTTGCGCCGGACTTAGCAACACTACTTTATCTATTGAATTTCCTTTTTGAGTGGCTAATAATGTGGCAATCCAGCCGCCGCGGGAAGCTCCAACAATATCAAATTTCTTTAATTTGTAATGGTCGAAAATTTCATTGTATAAAATTACAATTTCTTTTGATGAAAGTGATTTTGAAGCCAGAGTCGATTTTCCCGGTTCCATCATGAAATCAATTGCGTAAATGCGATGGTTTTTGGCTAATGGTTTAATATTTGGATACCACATGGTAGAGCTCGCATCCATTCCGTGAAGTAAAACCAGATCTTTTCCATTTTTTGGACCAGCCATAATAACGTGAGCCGTGCCGTAAGTGGTTTTTATGTCTTCCTCAGTATAAGGAATATCCCAAAGTTTTAAGGCTTTGTCGTAAGAGTTAATATAAGCTTGCTTTTCACTTTTTGTTTTAAAAACATAATCGTCAAATTTTGCTTTTTTAGTCGAAGAACAGCCTGTAAGTACAAGTAATAAGAGTATTCTGAAGTATGTTTTTGGCATAGTAATAAAATTCAATTTACTTTAAAGGTACGGAAATACACTATCGATAAAGTATCAGAATTTTATTTTAAAGTATCATAATTGTAATTTCTTGAATTTACTTTCCATTTTTCAATATTATTTTTAACCTCACTGTGAGAGTAAAAACTTCCATTTTTAATTTCTTTTTCAGAACATGCCAGCTCTTTATTGTATTGTTCCAAATCAATTTTTGAAATTTCAGAAACAGTGCTGTTTTTAGTTTTACTTATGATAATAGGATTTAATAGTTAAGAATTCTCAAACTTCCACGCCTTTTGCTGACTTTCGCTTAAAAAAGTCCAGGCAATGATTCGGCTGGTTTTTTGGCCTTGAGCCATATCAATAGTTTTTATCGAAGAAGCATTTACTTTATTAAGTGTTTTGTAAATGCTGGACAGGTTTTCTCTTTTTGAAACTAATGTAGTAAACCACAAACATTGCATAGCAAATTTTGAGCTTTCGTAAATCATTTGGGTAACAAAACCAATTTCGCCGCCATCGCACCATAATTCGGCATTGTGACCTCCAAAATTCAGTACAGGATTTGTTTTCTTTCTTTCCTTTGTCAGGTTCGAAATTTTGCGAAGGGTACTTTGATTTGCATCTTCAGCAGAAGAATGAAAAGGTGGATTGCACATCGTGAACGTAAAACGATCTTCGGGTGTGATGATGTTTTTGAATATAAAACGAGCTTCAGTTTGTTGCTGTAAACTGATGGCATCAATCAATTTTGGGTTTGCTTCGATGATTTTACTACAATTTTCAATTGCATTTTCGTCGATATCCGTTCCTACGAAACTCCAATCGTAAATTGCATTTCCTAAAATAGGATAGATACAATTGGCACCTGTACCAATATCTAAACCTAAAACCGAAGATCCTTGAGGGATAACTCCGTTATTGGTTTCGGCTAATAAATCAGCCAGATAATGAATATAATCAGTTCGGCCAGGAATTGGCGGGCAAAGATAATTTTTAGGAATATCCCAGTCTTGTATATCGTAATAGGTTTGTAGTAAGGCTTTGTTAAGCGCTTTTACAGCCAAAGGATTACTGAAATCTATGGTTTCAATTCCGTGAATATTTATTGCAACGAATGGTTTTAATTCAGGACAATTCGTAATAAGAAGTTCGAAATCATAGCGGGAACGGTGAAGATTTCGAGGATGTAAATTATTTTTTTCGGAATTGTCTGTTTCTTTCATTTTGTAAATTTCCGTGCAAAGATAGTCATTCCTTTCTTAGTCTCAGTCGGTTTAAAATTCCAATGTTTAAAATCTAAATTCCAATAAAAAAAAATCCAAATTCCAAATGCGAATTAATGTAAGGGTAAGTGATTTTTTTAGAGATTTTAAACTATGTTTCTATGTGCTAATTTTTCTCGCAGATTTTAAAATAATTTAGCTGATGTACACAGATGATCATTCAAAATTTGATCTTCTATAATCTGCGTGAAACAAAATTTTTTTTAATCCATGCACTCCATCAACAATAAATCGCCCTCGTTATGGGTAATGCTGACTAAACCGTCCTGAAGAACAGAATTGCTGCTTCCGGTTCGATAACCAATTGTTAAGGTATCGTCTTTTAGAGGATATAGTAAATTGGTAGAATTAATTCCGTTGACAACACCAATGGGAATCAAAGAAATAGGTGTTTTTGCGGTGTACCATTTCTCGAATTTGTTAGGCAGCAAGAATATTTTAGAATGATCGTCGAGAATAACAATTTTAATCAGATTGCGGTAACGAACGATATTAGTAAGGTTTGTAATGGTATGATCGGCGCGTTTTCCCGTGGCCCAAACTACGTTTACGGCAGGGATTTTTCGCGCGATTAAATAATCGAAAGCTTTCTCTAAATCGGTTTTGTCCTGATCCGGAGTGTGTACAATTTCTATTGGATATTGAGATGTTTTGTAGATTTCAGGATCAAAGCCATGATCGAAATCTCCTAAAAGTACATCGACTTTTATACCTAATTCAACAACTCTTTCCATGGCAGAATCCAATACGATCACAAGTGGCGACCATTCGAGCAATTGTCCTAATAATTCAGGATTACATGCTGCTCCGTTGGCAATAATTAAAGCGGGTTCCTGGTCGTCGCGTACGATATGGTGTGAAGACATTTAGATTTTTGATTTGAAATGTGCTGCAAAGGTACGAAAGTTATAAGTTTTTTATTTTACCATTAAGAGATTAAGAAAGTTTAGTTGGCTGGCTTAATATCCTAATGGTTGTATTTTTTTTACCACAGATTATTAAGATTAAAAGAATTTTCAAATGGTTTGCTTTTTAGAATAGCAACCTAACTTTCTTAATATCTTAATGGTGAAATTTTTTTATTTTGCCTTGAAAGCGATAGCATCAACTTCGATTAGCATTCCGTCGATAGCTAATTTAGGAACGGGAATTAAAGTACTTGCCGGAAATGGATTGTTTTTCCAAACTTTTCTGATTTCTTCGTTCCATATTTTTAGTTTTTCAGGAGAATGATCTACAATCAGAATGGTTATTTTTATAATATTCTCCGGTTTTAGTTTGTAGCTATCGAGAACCGTGACTATGTTTTGTAAGGCAATCTGAGTTTGCTCTCTAAAATTATTACTTAATGTATGTTCTTTTCCTGCTCCGCCACTTTGCCCTGAAATGTAAACCAATTCTCCAGGAGCAGAAACCGATGATGCGTGACTAAATCCATAAGGAGTTGGATCGAATAGGGATTCTGGATTTTTGAATGTTTGTGCTTTTGTAGTAAACGCGCAAAGTGAAAATAGGCTAAAAAGTAAATGTTTCATGTTTTCGAAATATTGAATTAATTATTTGCAAAGTTTGCTTAATTCTAACTTCTAAACCTGTACATATGTTGAGGTTTTTTTCAGTCGCAGTTTTCAGTCTCGGTGCTTACTGTAAACTGTGACTGAAAACTGAGACTAAAAACTTAAAGTAGCCTTCGATGGTAATTGATTTGTCCTAAATGATAGGCCAAATGTGTGGAGAGATGCACTAAAAAGAATCCTGTTGTCATCTCTTTTTCGAACACAATTTGTGGATAAATGTTTTCCAGATCATCTTCGGTTAAACTGTCAAGCGTATTATTTACGACCAGAATAGTGTCGTCAATTTTGGTAATTAGCTCAGTTTTTGGAATATCTTTTAAGGAAAACTCTAAAGGACGATCACGGACATAACCTGTTTTGCCTATTTCGGCTCCAATATAAGTATTGATGTTCCCGATAAGATGTAAACAAAGATTTCCTCCGGAATTTGAAATACCTTTATCAATTGCCCAAAGTTTGCTTTCATCATGATACAATTCTATCTCGACTTTTAATTGGTGGAGATCTCGGTTGAAAAGAGATTTTAAGGTTTCAATTAGCATAACGTTTTTTTTTTTTTTTTTTGCCACAGATTTTAATGATTAATCCGGATTTCTTTTAATTAAAATAATTATAAATGGAACTTAGTACGATTTAATAATAATGTTATTGTTTTGATAATCTGTGTTTAATCATTAAAATCTGTGGCAAAAAAGTTAAGCTTTAGGCGTTATCGGAATCCAGATTTCTTCTTCAGAATCCGGATCTTCTTTTTTGTATTGATCACCCATTACTGCAAAATGCGGTCGTTCGTCTACGGTATATCTTGAATTGGGTAGCCATTCGACAAAAATAGAATGATAAGTTTTGTGTCCTTCGCTTTGTGGGCCTTTATGAACAAAGACTGCGTACAATCCGGTTGGGATAATTAAAGTTTCCATTTCTGGCGGGACTTTATCAAAATCAGAAACTTCGACAGCTGCCCATTTTTGGAAGCTGTTGTTAGGATCAAAATTATTAAAATGTCCATCAGGAAAAACTTCAAGCGAATATAAATTAGAGTCAATCGAATTCTTGATCTCTTTACGTTTTGGCATAAAAGAACTCCACAACTGGAATGTTTTATTTTCGATAAACGACATTACGATATGTTTACCAATTAATTTTTTTTCTGGTAATATTTCAATTCGGGCTTCCATTGTACTGATTATTGAATAGTGTATTTTTTATAATCTGTTTCGCTAAGTGAAAAATAACCTAACGGATAATTGGCCTTATCTATTGTGTTGATGATATTTCCTTTTACCGTAGCGGGTGGGGATTGAAATGGTCCACCAACATTACTTCCCGCAATACTTACTAAAATGCTCATATAATTATAATATTGTTTTGAGATTCCGTAATGTGTGATTTCGACTTCATTTCCAATTTTTAAATCATCATCATCTGATTTACTAAAATACTCATTTCCCTGAAAGAATTTATCTTCACCCACATAATAGGTCGAGGTCACTTTATTTGAGTAGCCGTATTTGTATAAGTAGAAATTATCAGCATCCGGAGGATCGTTATAAAATGCTCTGATTTCGATTTCATCTCCTGTAAAACCACCTTCGTTATTTTGTTCTATACGGGTTATTGGCGCAACAGATTTCATTATTTCAGTGGCTGTATAAGTAATTCCTTTGTTGATGACAGTCAAAGTATAAGTCTCGTCAATTACCGGGTTGAAGTTGGTGCAAACATATCTTCCTGTTTTGGTTACTTCTATAAAATTGAATTGGTCGTTGTGGCTGTTTTTTATAAAAATGGTTGCCCCGGAAACTGTCGGAATCACATTTTCGAAATAACCGGTCGTTGTACTCAGTTTTATAGTTTGCTGTTTTCCTGATGTTCCTTTTTGCCAGTTTATAGCAGCTTCGATTACCAATTTTGGCGGAGCAGTATCGAGATCAACGTCGACAACTTCTTCGCAGCTGGTAAAGAAAATCGAAAATAAAAGTACAAAGAATAAGGTCGCTTTTTTCATGATATATTTTTTGTTTCCTTTTTGAAGAAAATGATTCTTAAAATTTAAAATTATAACTAACCGCAGGAACCATCCCAAAAATAGAAGTTTGTACTGCTTCATTTGCACCTGTATCAACGTTCTGACGGAAATTGATCGAAGCGGCATTATGGCGATTATACAAGTTGTAAATGCTAAAAACCCATTCGCCTTTCAGTTTTCTGTCTTTGTTTTTTCTAGGCGTTAAAGTTGCCGAAACATCTAAATGGTGATACGCAGGCAGGCGATTTTCGTTTCTTGATCCATAACTAGGAACCGTAATTCCTAAATATTCGTACTGACCGTTTGGATACGTAACAGGCTGACCGGATTGTAGCGCAAAGTTAGCACCAAAAGACCATTTCTCGTTTAAAGTATAAGCACCTGTCACTGCTAAATTATGTGTTTTATCATAAGCAGAACTGTACCATTGTCCATTATTGATACCTGTTTCTTCAGGAGTTCTTCCCGGCGTTTGTTGTTGTGATTTTGACAGCGTATAAGAGATCCAACCGTTTAGTTTGCCTTCATTCTTTTTCAGCATAAATTCAACCCCGTAAGAACGCATTCTTCCGTTTAGGATTACTTGCTCGATAGCGTCATTGGCAATCAAATCAGCACCATCGATATAATCCAGTCTGTTTTGAATTTTCTTGTAATACGTTTCAACTTCTACAGAATACGCGCCGTTATTTATGTTTCTAAAATAACCCAATGCCACCTGATCTGCAATTTGTGGTTTGATATAATTGTCACTTGGCATCCAGACATCAAGAGGAGTAGGAGATGAGGTGTTTGATATTAATTGAAGGTATTGCGCCATTCGGTTATAGCTGGCCTTAATCGATTGATCATCATTTAGTTGGTAAGAAGCAGAAAAACGGGGTTCTAAATTATTGTAATTTTGAATTTCCTTGTTTTTGCCAAAATATTTGGTAGATGTTGGTATTGCTTTTTCGTAAATCTGCATGTCAGTATTGAAGATCACAGGTTCATTATTATCGTAATAATTAATTGTCGAAGCTCCTAAACGATAAAATAAACTGTAACGCAATCCGTAAGAAATCGTAATCTTTTTCGAAATTTGATTTTCTGCTTCTATATAAACAGAGGGCTCAAAAGCATATTTTCGATCTAATTGGTCCGGGTTGATTCCTGAAGTTTCATTACTTGGTTTAATAGTTCCGGGATTGAATTCGTAATAGATTCCGTTTACACCATAGTTTAATTTGAATTTATCAGAAATATAGTTCTTGAAATCATATTTGATGTTGTAATTTTTGATTCCCGAATCCCATTTGAAACCTACGAAATCCAGATCAAGGCCATAATAGTAATCACTGTAAATTAAGGATAGATTCGCAAACAATTTATCAGAATATAAATGATTCCAACGCAGGTTCAAAGTAGAGTTTCCGTAGATATTCGTAAAACTTTTGTTCAGGCTGAACACGTCACGACCAAAGTAACCGGATAAATACAAACTGTTATTGTCGTTTAGTTTATAACTTAATTTTGTGTTTAAATCATAAAAATAGGCCGAGTTGTCTTTTTGTTTTTCTGACAGTTTCAGGAATAAATGGGCATATGAAGCTCTTCCTCCAATTAAGAAAGAACCTTTGTCTTTTACAATTGGACCTTCAGCAAGAAGTCGGCTTGAAATTAATCCAATTCCTCCATTTACATGGAATTCTTTACTATTTCCGTCTTTTTGATAAATATCCAATACAGATGAAGCCCTTCCGCCATATCGAGCGGGAATTCCGCCTTTGTATAATTTTAAATCTTTTATAGCATCAGGATTAAAAACAGAGAAAAAACCAAAAACGTGAGAAGAGTTAAAGATCGTTGCTTCGTCTAATAAAATTAAATTCTGATCAGCTCCACCACCACGAACATTAAATCCAGAAGCACCTTCGCCTGCATTCGTTACTCCCGGAAGTAGTAAAATCGATTTAAGAACATCGACTTCCCCCATAACAACGGGCATTTTTTTTATGGCAGCAATAGAGAGTTTATTGGCACTCATTTCAGGCGACTTGATATTGATTTTGCCTCTGTTGTCTTTTATTACAACTTCCTGAAGCTCTTCGCCACCTTCCTTTATCCCAAAATTTGTTTTTGTATTTTGATTTAAGATAACTTTTTTGTGGATTGTCTGGTACCCCACATAACTAATTTCAATTTCATGTTCGCCTTTAGGAACCGTTAGAGAATAAAAACCATATTCGTTGGTGGTTGTTCCTATTTTTAAAGCAGGAATGTAAACATTTACGCCAATTAAAGTTTCGTTGTTTTTAAAGTCAGTGATTGTTCCGCTTAAAGTAAATTTTTCCTGAGAAAATGAAGTTAAAGTTGTTAATAGGAAGATGAGAATAAGGCCAATTTTTTTTGTAATCATTGTCTTGTATTTGAAGCACATAGTTAATAATTCTTACTAAATATTAATGCGTAACGATTGTTAAACATTAGTTAAGAATATTCTATTATTGTTACAGGCTTTTGATCCTTTAATTAGTTTGCTTATAAATTCTCGATAGATTATTCTGAAAGGCAAAAAAAAGACAACCGTTTAAAGTTGTCTTTTTATGAAGGTTCAAAGGTTTCTCTCTAGAGACGAATAGTGTTGCGTCTTTATTTGATTGTCCTTAAAATCTTATTATTTTATTTCAGCAACAATTGCGTTAAATGTTGTACTAGGACGCATTGCTTTGCTTACTAAATCAGGAGTTGGCTGGTAATAACCACCAAGAGTTTGAGGTTTTCCTTGTGCACCAATTAGTTCATCATTGATTTTTGTTTCGTTAGCTTCAAATTGAGCAGCAATAGGAGTAAAGATCGCTTTTAATTCAGCATCTTTATTTTGAGCTGCCAAAGCTTGTGCCCAATAAAAAGCAAGATAGAAATGAGAACCACGATTGTCGATCTGACCTACTTTACGGGCAGGAGATTTATCGTTTGCTAAGAATTTATCGTTTGCTTCATCTAAAGTTTCAGATAAAACAATTGCTTTAGAGTTGTCTAAAGTTTGTCCTAAATGCTCTAAAGAAGCACCAAGAGCAAGAAATTCTCCTAATGAATCCCAACGTAAATATCCTTCTTCTGTAAATTGCTCAACGTGTTTTGGGGCAGAACCTCCAGCACCAGTTTCAAACAATCCACCACCATTCATTAACGGAACGATTGATAACATTTTAGCTGAAGTTCCTAATTCTAAAATTGGGAATAAATCAGTTAAGTAATCACGTAAAACGTTTCCTGTTACAGAGATAGTGTCTAAACCTTTGATGATTCTGTCTAAAGTAAATTCAGTTGCAGCAATTGGGTTAAGGATACGGATATCTAGATTTACGGTATTGTAATCTTTTAAATATTTTTGAACTTTTACGATCAATTCTCTGTCATGCGCTCTGTTTTCGTCTAACCAGAAAACAGCAGGAGTATCAGATAAACGAGCTCTGTTTACAGCTAGTTTAACCCAGTCCTGAATAGGAGCGTCTTTAGCCTGACACATTCTAAAAATGTCATTAGCCTCAACGTTCTGCTCCATTAACACAGTTCCTTTATTATCAACTACACGAACAACTCCGTCCGCTTTTACCTGGAAAGTTTTGTCATGAGATCCGTATTCTTCAGCTTTTTGAGCCATCAAACCTACGTTAGGAACACTTCCCATTGTTTTTGGATCAAAAGCACCGTGTTTTTTACAGAAATCGATAGTTGCAGTATAAATTCCAGAATAAGCACGATCCGGAATAACAGCGATTGTATCTTGTTGTTTCCCTTCTTTATTGTACATCTGTCCAGAAGTACGAATCATTGCCGGCATAGAAGCATCAACAATAACATCAGATGGAACGTGTAAGTTTGTAATTCCTTTATCAGAATTTACCATTGCAAGAGCTGGTCCGTTTTCGATCGCTTTAGTAATGTCAGCTTCAACAGCAGCTTGCTCAGGTCTTCCCGCAATTTTTGCGTAGATATCACCTAAACCGTTTCTTGTATCTATATTTAATTCAGAGAATAAAGTGGCGTATTTTGTAAAAAGATCAGCAAAATATACTTCAACGATAGCGCCAAAGATAATTGGATCTGAAACTTTCATCATTGTAGCTTTTAAATGCACAGAAAGTAAAACTCCTTCTTTTTTAGCATCAGCAATAGCGTCAGCAACAAAGCTTTTTAGAGCTTTTAAATGCATTACAGAACTGTCGATTATTTCACCTGCCTTAAGCGGAGTACTTGCTTTAAGAACAGTTGTTGTGCCATCTTTTGCTACGAATTCGATCTTTACATCATTTGCTTCTGCTACAGTAAGTGATTTTTCGCTTCCGTAAAAGTCACCATCAGGCATAGAAGCTACTTTTGTTTTAGAATCAGCAGACCATGCACCCATTGAGTGTGGATTTGCTTTTGCAAAGTTCTTAACTGCTCTTGGAGCTCTACGGTCAGAGTTACCTTCACGTAAAACAGGATTTACAGCAGAACCTAAAACTTTAGCATATTTAGCTTTAATTTCTTTTTCAGCATCATTTTGTGGATCTTCCGGGAAATTAGGAATTTTGTAACCGTGAGACTGTAATTCTGCAATTGCAGCTTTTAATTGTGGTACTGATGCAGAAATATTTGGTAATTTGATGATATTAGCTTCAGGTTGTGTCGCTAATTGACCCAATTCAGCCAAAGCATCTCCAGTTTTTTGAGCATCTGTAAGAACATCAGGAAAATTTGATAAAATTCTACCTGCCAAAGAGATGTCTCTCGTTTCAATTGCAATACCAGCTGTAGCAGTAAATGCCTGAACAATAGGTAAAAAAGAATAAGTCGCTAACAATGGCGCCTCATCAGTTAAGGTGTAATAGATTTTTGAATTCTGTGTCATTTTTTTTTTTTTTTTTTATAATCGTATCGCCAAGATGTAGCGATGTAAAAGGTATAGTCGGCTCAGAATGAGCGGAGCAAATATAATAAAAACAGTTCGAAAACGGTGTAGTATTCCGGAGAAAAACTGAAATTATCAGATTGTTATTTCGAGGTCGTTAAATTGTCAAATCGATTATTTTGATCCTAAAAAATTATGGTTTTGATGAATCAGAGGTAAAAGTGAAAGATTCCGAAAGAGGAAAAGGCTGAAAGTTATAAAAATTCATTTTAGCTTTGGTGGTTTTTGTCTGAAAAGTTGTATTTTTGACTCAAATGCAATAAACATATAACAAATGTGAAATACATTGTTTAATATGTTTTTTACTTGTTGTTTATTATTACGCTTAATCATTTCTTTGAATTATGAGCACACTTATAAAACCAAATCATATAGGGCGAAAAATTAGCCGTATTAGTGAACTTCGTGATATGAAACAGGAAGCTTTGGTACAAGCTTTAGGAACAAACCAACAAGCTATATCTGCTATTGAAAATAGTGAAACTATAGACGAACAAAAACTTGCAGAAGTTGCAAAAGCACTTGGCGTAACCGTTGAAGCAATTAAAAGTTTTTCAGAAGAAAATATGATTAGTTATTTTAATAGTTTCCAAGACAATAGTATTAATAATGGTAATTTTGCAAATAATCATTGTACTTTCAATCCATTGGATAAATTAATTGAAACTTTTCAGGAAAAAGAAAAGCTTTACGAGCGTTTACTGCAAGCTGAAAAAGATAAAATCGAATATTTAGAAAAACTATTGAATAAATAGAATATCAATTTTTCATTAAAATACAAACCGATGCTTTAATAAGTGTCGGTTTTTTTATTTTGGGCGTGTCCCGCCGAAAGAGGCGGCTCGGGCTATCCGCTGCAAGTCCTCGCACTTCCTTCGTCATGCTGTGGGCTTTCCACTTCTATCCCTCACGTTAGGCACTAAATATTGGTAGTTAATAAAAATCGTAATAAATCTAGCGTGCAGTAGGTACGCAATAGTTACGATTTTGTTGCGTAACTACGGCACGCCCGTATTTCTAATGTATATTATCTACCAATATTTAGTGCCTAACGGCACATTTCAATTCTTGGTTCGCATTGTTCTAATTATCAATACTAAAAAGCTTTTATGTAAATGATTGCCTTAGCCCCGATAGAAGTGGAAATCCTTTTGCTTTTTTCTTTAAAAAGCAAAAGATTGTAACGAATAGCGGGATTAGCTCCTGAAAATTTTAAAAATCAGGCACAAAAAAAAGCTCGTTTCAAATAAATGAAACGAGCTTTTTTATAACAAATCGATAAATGATTATCTTCTTTTATCTTTAATCTTAGCTTTTTTACCAGTAAGTTCTCTGAAGTAGAAAATTCTAGCTCTACGAACAGCTCCTTTTTTGTTGATTTCAACTTTCTGTAAAGCTGGTAAGTTTACTGGGAAGATACGCTCAACTCCAACAGCTCCAGACATTTTACGGATAGTAAAAGTTTCTGTGTTACCAGAACCTCTTCTTTGAATAACAACTCCTTTAAAAAACTGAGTTCTTGTTTTTTCACCCTCTTTAATTTCGTAGTAAACTGTGATAGTATCTCCAGCTCCGAAAACAGGGAAATCTTTTTTAGCAACTAATTCGGTTTGAACGAATTTCATTAAATCTGCCATGATATCTTGTAATTATGGTTTTTGTATAGAGCAACATTCACGGATCTCGCCAGAGGTTAGTCTAATTCGGGTGCAAAGATAAAAAAAAAGTTTAAAGTTTAAAGTTTTTCTTGTTTAAAGTTTTTAGACTTTATAATTAAATTTGCAATATAAAATTTAAAGCTAGGTTTCTAATTTTCAGTTAGATAAAGTTAAAGTTTTATTGGTTTTAAATTTGAATTTAGGTTTTAAGAAACCTGAAACAAAAATAACCCAAAAACCTGAAACTAATCTTGTCCTTCGAGAAGATCTGGTCGTCTGTTTTTAGTATGTTCATACGCCATATCTTCGCGCCATTTATCAATTTTGGCAAAATGGCCGCTTGTTAAAACATCAGGAACTTTCCATCCTTTATAATCTGCGGGTCTTGTATATATAGGTCCTGAAAGTAAATTATCCTGAAAACTATCTGTCAATGCAGATGTTTCATCACTTAAAACACCCGGAATTAATCGGATTAAAGCATCAGATAAAACCAGAGCGCCTAATTCTCCTCCGGATAAAACATAATCGCCAATCGAAATTTCCTTAGTAATAAAGTGATCACGAACACGTTGATCTACACCTTTATAATGTCCGCATAAAATGATAATGTTTTCATACATCGACATTGTATTGGCCATTTTTTGATTCAGAGTTTCTCCGTCAGGCGACATATAGATTATCTCGTCGTATTCACGCTCACTTTTTAGATGTGTGATGCAAGCATCAATGGGCTGAACAGTCATTACCATTCCGGCGCCACCTCCAAAGGGATAATCGTCGACACTTTTTTGTTTGTTTGTAGTGTAATCTCGTAAATTATGAAAATGTACTTCGACAAGACCTTTGTCTATGGCACGTTTCATAATCGAAGCTTCAAAAGGACTTCTTAAAAGTTCAGGCAAAATCGTTACAATGTCAATTCGCATTTTTTTTTGTTCAATAGTTCTAAGCGGCAAAGATACAAAGTTAATATTTGAGAATTTTAAAGATTTAAAAATGGTGCAAGTACGTCTGTCCGCATAAAATTGTAGTTCAAAATTGATTGCTAACATTGTATTTAATTAGTAATAATTATATAATATTAAAATGATTTTGTGTAAATATTTTCTAGTTAATTTCGGCTAATATTGTTAGTGTAATCCTTGTTTAACTGTTTAAAATGAGGATATAACTTTAAAAAACAGTGATCTTATGAAGAAACTTTTACTTTTGACTATTTTGTCAGTTTTATATGCATGTTCTACAAATAAAAATTCTAGTGATAAATGGATTGGCCAATCTAAAAAAAATCTTATAAAGACCTGGGGACCTCCAATACGTACTTTGAACAATGCTGAAAAAGGAGAAATTCTTATCTATGGACAGCAGGTTTATGCGAACGCCAATAATGATGAAGGATCCAGAATTGCCGGTCCTAATCATTGGATTTATACTTATATATATGCCAATAATGATGGGAAAATTTATTTGTATAAAATAGATAAACAGCAAATGACGCCACAAGAGATTGCTGTAAAGTAATTATTTTACATTTATTATTGCCAGATGAGGTTGCGATTTTTTATTGTAATCTCTAATCATTTTATTATATTTAAATTCTTTATTATCTGATTCGTAATGATTTAAAATAAAAATTATGAGAAAAATAATGGTACTTGTTATAATTTTTGTAATTATCTCGTGTAATAATCAAAACCAGCCAAAACCTATGGAAACTTCAAAGAATGAAAAATTAATCAAACAATATTTTGAGTATTTTAATAAGCATGATTGGAAAAAGATGTCGGAAATGTATACCGAAACTGCTGATTTTAAAGATCCTTCTTTAGGACAGGGAATTGTAAAACAAACCCGAAAACAGATTGAAGATAAATATGCGGAATTGAATAAAGTTTTTCCGGATTTGAATGATAAGGTAATTCAAATTTACCCTTCTGGAGAAAAGCATATTATTGTAGAGTTTGTTTCGACCGGAACTGCACCGGATAATTCAAAGTTTGAATTGCCTATTTGTACTATTTTCACAATAGAAAACGCATTAATTACTAAAGATTTTACGTATTTCGATAATTTTGAGGATGGCGAGGAGTAAATTTTATGTATAGTCCCTACGGGACATGATATGGTGGTCAGCTTATTTTAGTTACCGATATTTTGTTCCTAGGGGAACATCAAAAAGTATGATTTATGTATTTGCTACTCTGCTATAAATTATATGTTTACAGTTTTTTTCTTAAGCTAAAGAAATTTTAAAAATATGCTCAATGTATTATTATTCCGTTAGGAATTATATGTTAATAGAAAAAAAATTGCAAATCAAAATTGTCCCGTTAGGGACTATATATTTCGATAATTTCGAGGAAGATGAAAGTTAGGATTAAATGTGTAAAGGTACTTATGTATAGTCCCTACGGGACATGATATGTTGGTCAGCTTATTTTAGTTACCGATATTTTGTTCCTAACGGAACATCGAAAAGAATGATTTATGTATTTGCTATTCTGCTAGAAATTATATGTTTATAGTTTTTTTCTTAAGCTATACTGATTTTAAAAATATGCTCAATGTATTATTATTCCGTCAGGAATTATATGTTGGTAGAAAAAAAATACAAATTAAAATTGTCCCATAGGGACTACATAGTAATGGCAAATACATATACTCAAATACACATTCATTTTGTTTTCGCAGTAAAATTTAGACAAGGTATAATTAATAAAGAGTGGAAAGAAGAACTCTATAAATATATAGCAGGAATTATAAAAAATAATAATCATAAACTTTTAGCAATCAATGGTATTTCTGACCATGTTCATATTTTAATTGGAATAAGGCCAGCACAATCTATCTCTGATTTAATGAAAAATATAAAACAAGATTCTTCAAAGTGGATTAATAATAGTAGATTTCTAGAATGTCACTTTGAATGGCAGGAAGGTTATGGCGCATTTTCATATAGTAAATCACAATTGACTGCCGTAATTAGTTATATTGAAAATCAGGAACTACACCATAAAAAGAGAACTTTCAGAGAGGAGTATATTGACTTTCTTGAAAAATTTGAAATTGATTATGAGGAAAAGTTTATTTTTAAGGAATTAATTTAAAATTGTTTTTTATTAATACATACCAGAAAATAAATGAAAAAAATAATCTTCTTCCTGCTTGTATTATTTTGTTCCTGCAATAAAGAAAAAACAAAAGCAATTACCAAAGCAACACCTAAACAAATTCCTGAACAAGCACCATATTTTGGGCAAATCAAAAGCAATGACGTTAAATTGGCTGAACCTGTTTATGGAGATTGGTTGTATTCCCGTAAAGAAAAAGGACAAACTTTTGAACAATATTTTAGGTCTAAACATATAATTCCAGCAGAAGATTCTAATATTATTTATATACTGCCTATTGGAAATTTTAATACTTTACAAAAAAAGCAAATTAAGCTTGCCAATGAATATTTAGAAATCTACTTTCAATTAAAAACAAAAACTTTAGATCCTATTTCTAATGATGTGGTTCCAAATTCTGCCAGAAGAATGATGGATGGTCATGAACAATTATTGGCAGGTTATCTTTTAACAGATGTTTTAAAAGAGCAAAAGCCATCAAAGAGAATTGCGTTAATGGGGCTTTCAGAACTTGATTTATATCCTAAACCTGAATGGAATTATGTTTTTGGTTTGGCTTCTTATCACGATAAGATTGGCGTGAGTTCAATTTATAGATTACAAGACGGGGAATTGACGTCTGAAAATTTTGATTTGTGTTTATCACGATTGCTTAAAATAAGCTCTCATGAAATTGGACATATGTTTGGCCTGCATCATTGTATTACGGCAAACTGTGTAATGAATGGGACTAATAGCATGTATGAAACAGATAAAAATACTATTCGATTGTGTTCTGTTTGTCAGCAAAAACTAAATTCATGTATACAATACGATAATAAAAAAAGACTGGAAGATTTAGAGAAATATTTTATAAGAAACAATTTAACCGATGGATTTCAGTTAATGAAAAAAGATAGAGACGTAATTAAGTAAAATGCAAAAAGAAACAATAAAAATCTTCGCCATAACGGGAAGTACAAGAAGAAATTCTAGTAATTACAAAATTCTAAAATATATTTCGGAAAATATAAAAACCGAATTTAAAATTGAAATTTTTGAAGATCTGGCTGGTTTTCCTCATTTTAATCCGGATTTAGATAATGATGATGCGCCCAAAGAAGTCAAAGAATTCAGGGATAAAATTAGTGAGGCCGACGGAGTTCTAATTTGCACTCCGGAATATGTTTTTAGCATACCCGGAAGTTTAAAAAATGCTTTAGAGTGGTGTGTTTCGACTATTATTTTTTCAGATAAAAAGACGGGTTTGATAACGGCTTCGGCTTCGGGAGAAATGGGACATGAGCAATTGACATTAATAATGAAAACCCTTGAAGCTAAATTCGAGGATGAAACCAGACTTTTGATACAGGGAATTCGCGGAAAAATTAATGAAGAGGGGGAAATTGTAATCGAAGAAACGGAAGTTGCTCTTCAGGATTTTATATGTAATTTCGAAAAACAATTTATAGAGGTTTAAGATTGATTTAAATAGATTAATTTTATTTCCGGATTTTTAAAATGAACGAATGATTACAAGGAGAAAATTTATACTAAATACAGGTCTGGCTACGACATTAGTTATGACTTTGCCATCATTAGCTTTTACTATGGATAAAAAAGAAATTGGTTTGCAATTATATACATTACGGGATGAACTCCCTAAAAATGTGGGGTTAACTTTTGAAAAAGTTGCCGCTGCCGGATTTACAACTGTAGAAACGTATGGTTTTTCGATTAAAGATCAGTTTTGGGGTGTTACGCCAATCGAATTAAAGAAGATACTGGACAAAAACGGGCTCAAAGCGATTAGCGGACATTATAATCTGGGAAGTTTTTTGTATGATGGAAATACATCAGAATTAATTGCTGCGATAGAAGCGGCAAAGGTTCTAAAAAGTGAATTTTTGACAATTCCATGGTTAGATGAGTCTTTCAGGAGAAATATTCAGGATTATAAAAATATTGCAGCCCGAATAAATGAAGCGGCGAAAATGTGTGCAGCCGCAGGTTTAAAAATAGCTTATCACAATCATGATTTTGAATTTCAGAAACATGATGGGATTACAGGTTATGAAATTCTCTTAAAAGAAACTAATAAGGATTTGGTTTATTTTGAATTGGATTTGTATTGGGTTGTTCGTTCAGGAAATGATCCGCTAAAATTGTTTGCAGCAAACCAGGGACGTTTTAAATTGTGGCATGTAAAAGATATGGACAAGGCAAATCAGGCTTTAAACACAGAAATAGGTTCCGGTTCTATTGATTTTAGAACTATTTTTAAGGAAGCAAAACAATCCGGAATGAAACATTTTTTTGTAGAACAGGAGAATAATTATAATCCCGATGCTTTTGAATCTATAAAAACAAGCAGTGGTTTTATTTCTAAAAAATTGATTTAAAAATAAAATCATCTAAAAGTATTATTTTTGTACCAATTCAATTAAAAAACAGATATGCAAACTTTCGGAACAAGCAAAGAATTTATAAAAGGGGATGAAATAGAGTGGGAAGTGGTTGGTGAAGGAATCAAACGCAAAATTCTGGCATACGACGACAGAGTGATGTTGGTGAACGTTCATTTTGAAAAAGGCGGAATTGGTGTTTTGCACGAACATTATCATACGCAAGTAACGTATGTTTCGAGTGGTAAATTTGATGTAACTATAAATGGCGTAACTCAAACCTTAAAAGAAGGAGACAGTTTCTACATTCCGCCTCATGCAATTCATGGAGTAGTTTGTTTAGAAAGCGGATTTTTGACTGATGTTTTTAGCCCTGCCAGAGAAGATTTTTTAAAATAGAATTAAATAAAGAAAATCATTAAGTATCCGTGTTTTTGCGATAACGAATGGGATTAAGCAGCGTCAATTTCCAGAAAATTAATGGTGCAGATTCTCTATTGCAAAGATGCAGATTTACACAGATTTTATAAAAAAAATAACTTTAATTATAAGTTTAGATTAAATATTGATGGTATTTTTGCAAAATGAATTTATCCAAAACGAATGTCTTATTTATGGCAGCTTGCACTGGACTTATAGTTGCAAATCTGTATTACTGCCAACCTCTAATTGTTTTAATTGCCAACGAATTTAAAATTCCCGAAGCCAGCGCTGGAACAATAACATATCTTACTCAGGCAGGTTATGCGATTGGGTTGTTTTTTATGGTTCCTTTAGGCGATAAAATTGAAAGAAAAAAACAAATTTTAATGACCACTTTTGCTTCTGTAATTGCCTTGATTCTGGCAGCTACGGCTAAAAGCTTTTTTCTTTTACAGATTGCCTCCTTATTAATCGGAATTACTTCAATTGTACCACAACTTATTTTGCCTTTGGCCGCTTCATTATGTGCGCCCGAACAACGGGGTAAAGTAGTGGGAACAATCATGAGCGGATTACTTGTTGGTATTTTGCTTTCAAGAACTTTAAGCGGGTTCATTGGTCAGTATTTAGGATGGAGATCAATGTTTTATATCGCTTCAGGAATTTGTCTTTTGATCTTTTTTGTTATTCAGAATAAATTTCCGGTTAATAAACCTCAGTTTAAGGGAAGTTATGGAGAATTAATTAAATCCCTTTTTACACTTATAAAAACACAACCAATTTTAAGAGAAGCGACAATCATAAATGTATTTAGTTTTGCTCAATTTGGTGCTTTCTGGACCACAATGGTTTTATTGCTTTCAGGAGAACCTTTTCATTATAATAGTGCAACAATCGGTTTATTCGGGATTGTTGGTGCATCAGGAGCTTTAGCAGCGCCTTTAGTGGGTAAACTTGGTGATAAAGGAGGATCTAGAGTTGCTGTGGGCTACGGTTGCTTGTTGATTTTGATAAGCTTTCTGGTTTTTTATTTTTCAGTAGAAAGCGTAATCGGAATTGCTATCGGAATCGTATTTATTGATATAGGAATCCAGGGCGTTCATATTTCTAATCAAACCCGGGTATACTCGTTGCTTCCCGAAGCCAGAAACAGATTAAATACCGTATTTATGTCATTTAGCTTTTTAGGAACAGCAGCAGGATCAGCTTACGGATTGTTTTTGTGGAAATTAGGCGGATGGCATGCTGTAACAATTGGGTGTGTTGCTTTATCAGTATTATCATTATTAGTATACGGACTTACTTATAAAGTAAAGTCTAAAAATAAAGTAAAGTCTAAAAATAAAGTTTAAGATGAAAATAATAACGGCAATTGCTAGTTTGTTTTTGATTTTAAGTTGCCAAAAAACACTTTCTGACAATGAAATAAAAGAATATGTTTGGAAATGCGGGATTCCATGCGGATTGGGTGATATCATAGTCTTTAATCAAAATACAGTTCTTAGAAATGATACGATATTTTTAAAGAATATACCTTACGGGAAAATAGTGAAGCGTACATGTGATTTTGATGAAGGGACTAAAATTTCGGTTATCAATCTCGAAAATTCAGTAATTAAAGATACTTGTATTTTTCACGCAAAATGATATAAAATTAATTTTGTAAATTTGCATTTAAATAAAAAATAATAACAATGGAAAACGGAATATACGCTAAATTCAATACAAGCAAAGGTTCGATTTTAGTAAAACTAACTCACGATTTAACACCAGGAACCGTAGGGAATTTTGTAGCTCTTGCAGAAGGAAATATGGAAAATAAAGTAAAACCTCAAGGACAAAAATTCTATGACGGATTAACATTTCATAGAGTAATTCCTGATTTTATGATTCAGGGTGGATGCCCAAAAGGAACAGGAACTGGTGATCCTGGTTATAAATTTGATGATGAATTTCACCCAAGTTTAAAACACGATCGTCCGGGAGTTTTAGCAATGGCAAATTCAGGACCTGCAAGTAACGGTTCTCAATT
This sequence comes from Flavobacterium sp. NPDC079362, assembly GCF_050267765.1. Lineage (NCBI taxonomy): Bacteria > Pseudomonadati > Bacteroidota > Flavobacteriia > Flavobacteriales > Flavobacteriaceae > Flavobacterium > Flavobacterium sp. NPDC079362. The sequence continues at coordinate 29,493 of NZ_JBNNFM010000034.1, forward strand.
TTACATTACTCACGTTCCAACTTCTTGGTTAGACGGAAAACATACTGTTTTTGGTCATGTAATCGAAGGACAGGATATCGTTGATGCTGTTGCACAAGGCGATGCTCTTGAAAATGTAGAAATTATCAGAGTTGGAGAAGAAGCAGAAAAATTTAATGCTATCGAAGCTTTTGTTGGTTTAAAAGGTGCTCGTCTAAAAAGAGATGCAGCTTTAAAAGCAGAGTCTGAAGCAAAAATGGAACAATTAGCTGCTGGTTTTGAAAAAACAGAAAGTGGTTTACGTTATAAAATGATTCAAAAAGGAGAAGGTAAACAAGCAGAAGCTGGTAAAACAGTTGCAGTTCATTACGAAGGTTCTTTAGAAAACGGAAAAGTCTTTGATTCATCTTATCCACGTAAAAAACCAATCGAATTTAGATTAGGTCAGGGACAGGTTATCGAAGGATGGGATGAAGGTGTTGCTTTATTGCAAGTAGGAGACAAAGCTCGTTTTGTAATTCCTTCTGACTTAGCTTACGGGGCTGCCGGAGCTGGAGGAGTTATTCCGCCAAATGCAACTTTGATTTTCGATGTTGAATTAATGGAAGTAAAATAAGAAATATAGAGACAATTTAGTATTGTTTTAAATTAGAATCCCGTATGTCAAGGCATATGGGATTTTTTTATATTTACTTATAAATTAAAGCAAAACAATGAAATCAAAAATCTTAATTCTAACTGCTGCGGTATTACTTTTAGTTTCTTGCGGAACCCAAAAGAATGCTTCTACTGCGTCAACAGTACCTGTAACCGAAACTGCTAAAACTGTAGTATTAACACCTGAATTGGAAGAAGGTAAAAACTTATACGAGAACAGTTGTGCAAGATGTCATAAATTATATGACGCAAAGAAATTTACTGAGCAAGAGTGGAAACCAATTTTAGCAAGGATGCAGAAAAAAGCGAAGTTGGATGATACCCAGATGGCTTCGATATCAAATTATATAACTTCTCAATTGTAAGAAGTTCTTTTGTAGATTTATAAAAACTATTCAGTAACTATTATTGGATAGTTTTTTTGTTTTTAAATAGGGCATAAAAAAACACCTTCACGAATGAGGTGTTTAAAAAAGGTTAAGAATTGTCTTCGGCTATATTACTAACCGCAACTATTTTTAGAGTCTTTATTCCAGCCGGTAGTTCCCAATCGACCTCGTCATTTTCCTTAAATCCAATTATAGCAACACTCAAAGGAGCAAGAATTGAAATTTTACTTTGTTTTACATCAGCAAATGAAGGTAAAACGATTTTAATTTTCATTTGCTTTTTTGCTTTTACATCTTCGATAGTGACGTATGAATTTATTCTTATAATCGAGTTGTCTAATTCGCTTTCTTTGCTAATTACAGCGCGATCTAACTCTTGTGAAAGCTGATTGGCTTCTTTTGCATTTGTTGAATTTTTACTTTTTAATATCAATTCTCTTAAGAAATGATAATCTGTTTTACAGAAAGTGGGTGTTGGTTTCATAAATATGTTTTTATATTATTATTAATGCGTAAGTGTTTTTTAGTGTATTTCTTTACAGGCTTATAAATACATAATTGTTGTTTCAAATTGTACAGGTACAGTTGAAATTTAAAATAATGTATGTTTTGGAAACTTTTGATTGAAAAAACCAAAAAATCATTTGAGAGAGAATTTACTCTTTCAAATAAAATAAATGATTAAATCGTGGTATAAATCCTCCGCCTGAAAGAAGAAATTGGAATAGACGGAGGCCTAATTAATAAAGGCCTTACTATGTGAAATAAATACAGCAGTAATTGGTCTTCTCGTAAGAGAAAACAACAACATAAAAACTGTAATTAGGTTTATAGTGCTCACAATGAGAATAATTAATTGATCTGCAAAGATAGGTAAACTTTTTGAAATACTTCTAATTTGTTTATTTCCATTTAATACTACAGCCAATACTTGGCTTTTGTGGTTCTTTTAAACTTCGGTTATAAATGAGCGCATCAATAGCACTACGAAGATCACTTCCGCTTAACGAAATTCCGTTTCCGGGTCTTGAATCATCCATTTGACCATGATAGAATAAACGATCCTGATTGTCGAATAAATAAAAATCAGGAGTACATGCAGCATTGTAGGCTTTGGCAACTTCCTGGGTCCCGTCAAATAAATACGGAAAATCGATTTTATTTTCAAAAGCAAATTCAGTCATTAATTCAGGAGAATCTTGCGGATATTTTTCGATATCATTACTCGAAATGGCAATAACTCCAATTCCCTGAACGCGATAATCATTTGCAATCATTACGATTTCGTTGATAACATGAAGTACAAACGGACAATGATTACAGATAAAAACCACTAATGTACCTTTTGATCCTTTCAAATCATCAAACGAATATTCATTGTTAGAATTCGCATCTTTTAATTTGAATTTTGGTGCAATTGTTCCAAGCGGAATTATATTTGAAGAGGTTTGTGCCATTTTTATAGAGATAAGATCTTCAAAAATAGCTTTAATATTCTTGTAAAAGAAAGTTTACAGGATTAAAAAAAAACATCCAAAGAAACTTTAACAAAGCTCATAAGTTTCTTTGGATTTATATAGTAGTATTTTATGAATTCAAAAAATTCAATAAATCAGTGTTCAGTTTATCTTTGTTGGTATAGAATAATCCGTGTGGAGCGCCTTCGTAAACGATATAAGTGTTTTCGCGAATGGCTTTTGCAGATTTTTCAGAGGTTAGTTCAATTGGAACGATTTTATCATCGTCTCCATGAATGATTAACGTTGGGACTTTTATAAAATCTAACTCTTCTCTAAAATCAGTATAAGAAAATGATTCGGCACATTTTAGTGTAGCACGAGGAGAAGCAAATGAACATAATGCTCTGTAATATTCAAGTAATGGAGTGCTTAGAGGTTTGTTGATGATGTTGATTCCGAAAAAAGTTTTTCCAAAATTATCCACAAAACCTATTCTGTCTTCTTTGATTGCATTTGCTGTTGCTTCGCTTTTTTCCTTTGGATGTCCGTCAGGATTGTCGCTTGTCTGTAGTAAAAATGGAACTACAGAAGATATTAAGGCAGCTTTTGTTACTCCTTTTCCACCATGACGGCTAAAGTAGCGAACAACCTCGCCACCACCCATTGAAAATCCTACAAGAGTTGCGTTTTCTAATTTTAGCTGGTCAATAATTTCTTTTAAGTCATCAGTCAAAGTATCATAATCATATCCGTCATAAGGTTGAGATGATTTACCAAAACCACGGCGGTCATACACAATTACCCTATAGTTGTTCTGTACCAAAAAATCAACCTGATATTCCCACATTTCATTCGAAAGAGGCCAGCCGTGAATCAAAATAACAGGTTTTCCTTTTCCGTAATCCTTTACATAAAGCTTTACATTTTTTGCAGTTTCGATGTATTTATCAGTGTTTAATTCCTGGATATCAAATTCAAAATCTCTCAGGGATTGGTCGGTATTTAGGATAGTGTTTTCCATTTCTATATCTTTTTTAGTGTTACTTTACTCAGTGATACGTAAATTTAGAAGTAGAACTAAAAAAAACGGTTATAGAATTAGTTGTAATAATTACAAAATTAATAGGTTTGTAATTCAACATTATGAAAACGTAAATGGATTTAACCTGGAATGAATTTGAGAGAACCGATATGCGTGTCGGAACCATTATAGAAGTAAATGATTTTCCCGAAGCAAGAAAACCGGCATATCAGCTAACGATTGATTTTGGCGCTGAAATTGGCATTAGAAAATCATCGGCACAAATTACCAAACGTTATCAAAAAGAAGACTTAGTAAACAGACAAATTGTGGCGGTTGTAAACTTTCCCAGAAAGCAAATAGGAAAATTTATGAGCGAATGTCTTGTTCTTGGTGCTGTAGGCGAGGAGGGAGATGTTATTTTATTGGCTCCTGATTTTAAGATTGAAAATGGACTTAGGATTGGTTAGTTTTCTGTCACAGTTTTCAGTTTGCCACTCCCGATAGCTATCGGGATTAAAGAATTAAAATAATTTTGATTTTGCGGTTAATTTTCGCCACGAATTACACAAATTCACACGAATTATTTTTTAAGCCCAGCTTTGTGACCTTTAATCAGGCAAAAGTTCACAAACCTTCAAAAGAAACTTTGTGAACTTTGCGTAAAATCTCTGTGAAATTTGCGGTTAATTAACCTCCAGACTGAAAACTGAGACTGAAGACCGCAACTGAAAACTAAGAAATTTTCTCAATTAACTGCTGTAAAATCAACTGACCTGCTTCCCAGTATTTTAAGTCAGAGTCAGAATTGATGTGTCCTTGCTGACCTACGTTTGCGAAATCGCTTCCCCACATTTTGGCAAAATATTCTTTTCTTTCAAAAGAAGCGTACGGATCATTTTCGCTTGCGACAACTATTGAAGGAAATGGTAATTTATAAACGGGCATTGGAGAAAAATTCCGAACAGATTCAGGAGTATGTTGAGGTGAATCAACATCAGCAGGAGCTACTAATAAAGCGCCTATGATGTTTTTGTTGGTATTTGAGCCCGCCCAATGCAAAACTAAAGAAACAGCTAAGCTATGCGCAACCAAAATCGTTGGTTCATTGAGTTTTGCAACTTCTTCATTTAATCTTTCGAGCCATTCTTTACAAACAGGTTCGTCCCAATTGTCCTGAACTAAACGAATTGAGTTTTTAAACTTTTTATGCCAGAATGTTTGCCAGTGTTTTTCGCCTGAATTTCCAAGCCCGGGTAGTATTAATAATTGTGTTTCCATTGCCGTGGATTTATTTAAAGATTATTTTTTATTTTCTTTTAGGATTCTGTTTACCTCTTTTACAAGCAGCGGAAATCCAGGTTCAGTCATTCCGTGTCCGTAACCGTCAAGTTCATAAAGTTTGGTTTGTTTGTGACCGACTAATTTCATCATACGTGCCATGTAGGCATTTTCTTCATATCGTCCTAACATCTCTAATTCGCGATCTCCGGTAATTAATAAAAGTGGCGGAGCATCAGCACGAACATAAAAAAGAGGTGCGAAAGCATCAATAGTTGGTGTTGTATCAGGAATTCCGTTTTCTTTTCTAATTTCGAAATGAGTAATGCATTGACCGCTAAATGGGATAAGTCCTGCGATTTTATTAGCGTCGATTTCTTCTTTTTGCAGCCATTTTTTATCCAGACCAATCATTAAACCTAAATATCCTCCTGCAGAATGTCCTGAAACAAAAATTGAAGAAGTGTCTCCGCCGTAATTTGCAATGTTGTTAAAAGCCCAGGCAACTGCAGCAGCTGCATCTTCGATAGCTTTTGCAGCTTTTACCTTTGGTGATAATCTGTAATTGACTCCAATAATCGCAAACCCTTTGTTTTTTAGAGCTTCAGGGATTTCTTTGCTCCCGCCGGTCAATCCTCCTCCGTGAAACCAAACTATTGTAGCAAAACCTTTTGTGTTTTTAGGGTAATAAATATCAAGAACACATCTTTCATTTATATAGCTATCAGTTTTATTAATTGCCGGGTTGTAGTATTGAATATTTGATTTCGTCTCGTATTCTGTTTTTTGGGCAAAAGATGAAACTCCAATAAAGAGGAAAGTAAATAAGAGAATTAATTTTTTCATTTAAGAGATATTTGAATTCGTATAGTTAATCTGGAAAAATATAAAAACTTCAGTCCGAAATCTAAAATGATTCTCGACTAAAATTATAGAATTTAAATATATAAAAAAAGTCCAAAATGCAGGACATATTGGACTTGTACTTTTTAAAAAGTTATTTAGGACTAAATATCGTCAAAATCAATATCAGTAAAACTAGATCGTTGTCCTTCAGGTTTATCGGAACCGTATTCTTTCTTAAAATCTTTTTGGTGTCTTTCAGAAATTACTTCTTCGCCTTTGTGGTTCAAGACATATGAAGTCATTTCTTCTAGTATTTCGGCAAAAGCACTAAAATCTTCTTTATACAAGTAAATTTTGTGTTTTTTAAAATGAAAAGAACCATCTTCTTCAGTAAATTTTTTACTTTCGGTAATAGTGATATAATAATCATCAGCTTTAGTAGCTCTCACATCAAAGAAATAAGTTCTTCTTCCTGCTCGTAATACTTTAGAAAAAATCTCTTCTTTTTCTAACATGTCATTTTCTCTCATAATACGTTCTATCATTTTTGGAATTAATAGTACTCAAAAATCATAAAAAATTATCTATTACGCAACATTTAAAGTGATTCTTTTTCTGAAAGTTGTTTTAAATATAAAGAAGCATAATAGCCCTCTTGATTTATTAATTGATTATGAGAGCCTTGTTGAATGATTCTGCCATCTTCTAAAATGATTATTTTGTCGGCATTTTTTGCTGACGAAACACGATGACTGACTATTATGGTAGTTTTATCTTTACAAATTTCGAATAAATTGTTCAAAATCGTCTCTTCTGTCTCAGTATCGACTGCTGACAGGCAATCGTCAAAAAGTAGAATCGCAGGTTTTTTAATAATAGCACGTGCAATAGATACACGTTGCTTCTGGCCTCCTGAAAGTGTGATACCTCTTTCTCCCAGAACTGTGTCGTATTGTTTGTTGAATGCAATGATATTGTCATGAACGACAGCATTTTTAGCCGCCTCGATTACTTCTTTGTCTGTAGCGTTTTGATTGCCAAATTTGATATTGTTTTTAATAGTGTCAGAGAATAAAAAAGCATCCTGAGGTACGATTCCTATATTGTTTCGAAGATCATTTAAGTTCAAAGTGCTTATTTCATTCCCGTCAATTGTGATTTTTCCCGAAGTAACGTCGTATAAACGGGAAATTAAGGAAAGGATAGTCGATTTACCAGAGCCTGTTTTTCCTAAAATAGCCAATGTCTCTCCTTTTTTTACCGTAAAAGTTACATTTTTCAGCGCTTCGATATTAGTGTCTTTATACGTATAGCTTACATTTTCGAAAGCAATAGAACCTTGAATATCTGATGTGTTCTCATTGTTATTCTTGATTTCCGGTTCAATTTTCAGGAATTCATTCAAACGTTTTTGAGAAGCTTCGGCTTCCTGTACCATTGATGAAACCCATCCTAATGAGGCAACTGGCCAGGTTAGCATGTTTACATATAAAATAAACTCAGCAATTGTTCCAATGTTCGCAATCGTTCCGTTAATGTACATAAGACCACCAAAATAAATGACAACCAGATTACTGATTCCGATTAAGGCAATCATCAAAGGGCCAAATAGTGATTGGACTTTGGCTAAATCCAAACTCTTTTTTTTGCTTTCATCCGCAAGAGCTACCATGTTATTTTGATGTTGGTTTTCTAAGGAGTATGCTTTTATAACCCTGATCCCTGAAAAAATTTCCTGCGAAAAACTCGAGACTTTCGATAAATATTGCTGAAAAGTCGTACTTCGTTTATTGATTTCAGAACTTAATTTAAAAATACAATACGAAAGTACAGGTAACGGTAAAATAGTATATAGTGTTAATAACGGCGAAACATTATACATATATATTATAACGATTGCAAAACGAATAAATGTATTGATGGTGTACATTACGGCCGGACCAACGTACATACGGACCTTTGAAACGTCTTCACTGATACGATTCATTAAATCTCCGGTACGGTTTTGCTTGTAAAAGTTCTGTGAAAGATTTTCGTATTGCTTGAAAACCTCATTTTTTAAATCAAATTCAATATGACGGGACATTACAATTAAAGTCTGTCGTGTTAGGAAGAGAAAAAAGCCTGAAATTATTGCAGTAGCGATAATTAGCAATACGTTATTGATTAAACCATCTCTGTATGAGTCAATAACAACTTGCGACATCTGTTCAGATTTGGGAAGCTTATCAAAATTTTCGATAGCGTTTAGAGACTTACTAATTAATTGAGGGGTAAATAGAGCGAATATTTGTGAGATTATAGCGATTAAAATTCCTAAAGAGAAACTATATTTATATTTGATGAAATATTTGTTTAAATAGCTTAATTCTTTCATTTTTTTAAGAGATTCTATGACGAAATGTTTTGATTTTGTACAATATTGTGAATTAAAATTAACGGAAAGTATAATTTTATCAAAACAAAACGATTGTTATATTGTTATTTTAAAGATAAAAAATTAGCACATGTGTATTTTTTGTATAAATTTGAGAAGTCTTTTTGACAAATTCATAATTTATAACTAATAAATACTAGCGCTATGGATGCAACTTTCGCAACTGGAAAGGAACTTCAAAAAATGGATCCTGTTTTTGGTCAACTATCATTTGATGATCACGAACAAATTGTTTTTTGCAATGACAAAGATACAGGTTTAAAAGCAATTATTGGTATTCATAATTCAGTTATGGGGCCAGCTTTAGGAGGTACAAGAATGTGGAACTATAATACTGAATGGGAAGCATTGAACGATGTTTTGCGTCTTTCAAGAGGTATGACATATAAATCAGCCATTACCGGATTGAATATCGGTGGAGGTAAAGCAGTAATTATTGGTGATGCTAAAACGCAAAAAACACCTGAATTAATGCGCAAGTTTGGTGAGTTTGTTCACTCTTTAGGCGGAAGATATATTACTGCTGAAGATGTTGGAATGGAAACGAAAGATATGGACACTGTTAGAGATGTAACACCTTATGTTACGGGTATCTCTGAAGAAAGAGGTGGTTCAGGAAATCCTTCTCCAATAACAGCTTACGGTGTTTATTTAGGAATGAAAGCTGCTGCTAAAAGTCAGTTTGGTACTGATGTTTTAGAAGGTAAAAAAGTTTTGGTTCAGGGTATTGGCCACGTTGGTGAAGCCTTAGTTGAATATTTGACTAAAGAAGGAGCAATCGTTACTATTACAGATATTAATGAAGAAAAATTATATCAGGTAGCTGCAAAATATAATGCAACAGTTTATGCAGGTGAAGATTTGTATACTGCAGATGTTGATATTTATGCACCATGTGCGATGGGAGCAATCATTAATGATGATACTGTAAATAAAATTAAAGCTAAAGTTATTGCTGGTGCTGCCAACAATCAGTTAGCTGATGAGAATGTTCACGGTTTAAGATTGCAGGAAAGAGGTATTTTATATGCTCCGGATTTCTTAATCAACGCTGGTGGAATTATCAATGTTTATGCGGAATTAGAGCATTATGGTAAAGCTGAAATCATGACTAAAACAGAAAACATCTATAATACTACTTTAGAAATTATCGATTACGCTGTGAAAAACGGAATGACAACGCACAAAGCTGCTCTTACAATTGCTCAAAATCGTATTGATTTAAGAAAAATTGAAAACGCTGCTAAGAAGTAATTTTTAGTTTACAATTTATAGTCCCAGTATTCAGTCTCAGTTTGCAATGTAAACTGAGACTGAATACTGGGACTTTTTTTATAGGTAGCTTGATATTGCAGTTTATTTTTTACCGCAAAGTTCGCTAAGATTTTTATTTATTGCGGTTAGAAAACACAAAGTTCGCAAAGCTGGTTCAACACAAAGCTTTGCGAACTTTGTGTTTTTGCAAAACTGCTTAATTAAAAAAAACTTTTTGAACTTTGAGGTAAAAAAAAACTTCAGATTGGAATGCGTATGTAATCGTAAAGTTCGCAAAGCTGGTTCAACACAAAGCTTTGCGAACTTTGTGTTTTTACAAAACTGCTTAATTAAAAAAAACTTTTTGAACTTTGAGGTAAAAAAAACTTCAGATTGGAAGTTTTTATGCTGAAAAATAACATCTTTTTTGTTTAAAGATCTCAAAGTATTGTCCTGTGAAAAATGCGGCTTTTTATTAATATCATAAATTAATTGCTTTCTGAGAGCTTTTTTATCCATTTAAATTTTATTATCAACTGTTAAATCCTTAATTTTGCAGACTAATTTTTAAATGTTCTTACAAGGTGGTAAATAGAAGACACATACGCGTTAAAGTAATGCAATCCATTTATGCAATGCATCAAAGCGGTTCTGATAATATGGAAAAAGAAGAGAAGTTTCTTTTTTACAGCATTGATAATATTCAGGATTTATATCTTATAATGCTTTCTTCATTGATTGAAATTTGCAAAAAAGAATCCATTTTTTTACATCTATCAAGCAAAAAACATCTTGCAACTGCTGCAGAACGTAAACCGAACGAAAAATTCATCAACAATAAAATTTTTCAACTTCTTGCCGAAAGTAATTCACTTAGCATCGCTTTAGAAAATCGTAAAATCAACAACTGGTCATTAAATGATGATTATATTATTTTACTTTTAAATGATATTAAAGCAAGTGATCTGTATGTAAAATACATGAGTAGTTCTTCAGTAAATACTTTTGAAGAAGACAGACAATTTGTAATCGATTTATTTGCTGATGTAATTGTTCCTAATGAAAAATTATATGAGTATCTGGAAGATGATAAATTAACATGGGTTGATGATATTCCAGTTGTAAATACGCATATCGTTAAACAATTGAAGGCGATAAAAACACAAGATCCTGATGATTTTAGAGTGCCAAAATTGTATAAAGATGTAGAAGATAAAGATTTTGCTAAAGACTTGTTTAGAAGAACAGTTTTAAACGAAACTATTTTTGCTAAAGAATATGATGATAAGACACCAAATTGGGACAGTGACAGGATTGCTGAAATTGATACTATTATTTTGAAAATGGCAATTTGCGAGTTTTTAAAATTCCCTTCAATTCCAGTAAAAGTAACTCTTAACGAATATTTAGAAATTGCAAAAGAGTATTCTACACCAAAAAGTAGTATTTTTATCAACGGAATTTTAGATAATCTTGTTAAAGAGCTTACGGCTAATAAAAAGATGATTAAAGTTGGACGTGGTTTAATGTAAGACTAAGTCAAGGATTTCAAACTATTAATAATATAATAAATCAAAAACAGAATTTAAATTATGGGACAATTAACTCAATTTGCGCCATTTCTATTAATGTTCGTGGTAATCTATTTCTTCATGATCAGACCACAACAAAAAAGAGCAAAAAACGAAAAAGAATTTGAAAGCAGCCTAAAAGTAGGTGATAAAATAATTACTAAAAGTGGTTTTCACGGTAAAGTTGTTGAATTAGCTGATACAAGTGCAGTTATCGAAACAATGTCTGGAAAATTAAAAATTGAGCGTTCTGCTATTTCTATGGAAATGAGCGCTGCTTTGAATAAAAAAGCGTAATTATTTTTTAGAAATTCCAACTAAAATATAAATCCCAAATTCCAATTTAAACGTTGGAGTTTGGGATTTTTTTTTCTTTTATTAAACTCAATCTTGTCTTTTTCGACCAAAGGGAGAAATCACACAAGAAACTCCGTAAAGTATATCTTCAATCTTTGTCGATTAACTAGTGTGATTTCTCCCTTCGGTCGAAAGGACACGACAACTTAGTAAAAATTCCAGACTCCAAATTAGTGATTGCACTTTGTGATTTTTTTTTTACTCAATCTTGTCTTTTCGACCAAAGGGAGAAATCACACAAGAAACTCCGTAAAGTATATCTTCAATCTTTGTCGATTAACTAGTGTGATTTCTTCCTTCGGTCGAAAGGACACAACAACTTAGTGAAAATTCCAGATTCCAAATTAGTGATTGCACTTTGGTATTTTTTTTTAAACTCAATCTTGTCTTCTCGACCAAAGGGAGAAATCACACAAGAAACTCAGTAAAAGTATATCTTCAATCTTTGTCGATTAACTAGTGTGATTTCTCCCTTCGGTCGAAAGGACACAGCAACTTAGTGAAAATTCCAGACTCCAAATTAGTGATTGTACTTTGTGATTTTTTATTAAACTCAATCTTGTCTTCTCGACCAAAGGGAGAAATCACACAAGAAACTCAGTAAAAGTATGTCTTCAATCTTTGTTGATTAACTAGTGTGATTTCTCCTGTCGGTCGAAAGGACACAACAACTTAGTAAAAATTCCAGATTCCAAATTAGTGATTGCACTTTGTGATTTTTTCTAAACTCAATCTTGTCTTTTCGACCAAAGGGAGAAATCACACAAGAAACTCCGTAAAGTATGTCTTCAATCTTTGTTGATTAACTAGTGTGATTTCTCCTGTCGGTCGAAAGGACACAACAACTTAGTAAAAATTCCAGATTCCAAATTAGTGATTGCACTTTGTGATTTTTTCTAAACTCAATCTTGTCTTTTCAACCGAAGGGAGAAATCACACAAGAAGCTCCGTTAAGTATATCTTCTATCTTTGTCGATTAACTAGTGTGATTTCTCCCTTTGGTCGAAAGGACAAAAAACTTAGTACATATTCGAGACTCCAAATTAGTGATTGCACTTTTTGATTTTTTTTAAACTCAATCTTGTCTTTTCGACCAAAGGGAGAAATCACACAAGAAACTCCGTAAAGTATATCTTCAATCTTTGTCGATTAACTAGTGTGATTTCTCCCTTCAGTCGAAAGGACAAAAAACACATAAAAAAAGCCTTTTTCAAAGTTTTCAAACTTTGAAAAAGGCTTTTGCTAATAACTGGAATTTGGAATTTTTTCACCAATCTTCAAAATTGGAATTTATTTTCCTCGTATTATCTTTTTCTTTTTGGTTTTTCGGCAACATCAAAAATACTTGGAATAGCTGTTAATTCAGCGATTTTTACAATAACATCAGTTGCTTTTTGAATGCTTTCTGCGGGAACATATTCATATTTTCCATGAAAGTTATGTCCGCCTGCAAAAATGTTAGGACAAGGTAATCCCATAAATGATAATTGAGATCCATCAGTTCCGCCACGAATAGGCTTAATGATAGGTTTGATGTTTAGTTCTCTCATTGCTTTTTCAGCAATATCAACGATATGTTTTACAGGTAATACCTTTTCTTTCATATTGTAATACTGATCTTTAACTTCGGCAGTTACAATATCTTCACCAAATTGTTTGGCGAATTTTTTATTGATTTTCTTGGCGATTTTTCCAATTAAGTCTTTTCTTTTTTCGAATTTAAGCTTGTTGTGATCACGGATGATTAGTTCTAAAACTGTTTCTTCGATGCTTCCCGTTAAGTGATGTACGTGAAAAAAACCTTCATAACCTTTGGTTTCCTGTGGTGTTTCTCCTTTTGGAAGTTCGTTGATGAAATCATTGGCAATCAACATCGAATTGATCATTTTTCCTTTGGCATAACCCGGGTGAACGCTTTTTCCTTTAAAGGTTATTTTGGCTCCGGCTGCATTAAAGTTTTCATATTCTAATTCTCCAATCTGGCTTCCGTCCATAGTGTAGGCCCATTGCGCGCCAAACTTCTCCACATCAAAATGATGTGCACCACGACCAATTTCTTCATCTGGAGTAAAACCAATTCTAATTTTTCCGTGTTTAATTTCAGGATGCTGAATTAAATACTCCATTGCAGAAACAATTTCTGTAATTCCGGCCTTGTCATCTGCGCCTAATAAAGTAGTACCGTCAGTTGTGATGATAGTTTGTCCCTTATATTGTAGTAAATCCTTAAAATAGCCTGGAGATAAAATGATGTTTTTCTCAGCGTTTAGAATGATATCTTTTCCGTCGTAATTCTCAATAATTTGAGGTTTTACATTTGCACCGCTAAAATCCGGTGAAGTATCAAAATGCGAAACAAAGCCTATTACAGGAACTTCATGATCTACATTACTTGGTAAAGTAGCCATTATGTATGCTTTTTCATCTATAGTAACATCGTCAAGACCAATTGTTTTTAATTCTTCGACTAATTTATTGGCAAGATTCCATTGTTTCTCTGTACTTGGAGTGGTTTGTGAATTAGGATCTGACTCGGTATCAATAGTTACATAACTAATAAAACGATCTATAATATGTTGCATTTTTTTAATTTTCAGCAAATATAAGCAAATAATTGGGCGCTGTGAAGCTGTAAATTACGAAAACTGTAAAATCAGATAAAAAAATGCTGCGAATTTGCTTTGCCAGTTCACTAACGAGTGCGTTATGAATTTTCAGGAATAAACAGGTATTCCATAAATGCTTAAAAACGAATTTCAAGAATCTAAATTCTTGAAATTCGTTTTTATATTTAAATTAATTCGTAGAGATTCGTGTAATTTGTGGCAAAAAAACTATTGCACACATCTGAAACCAATATGGTTTGCTGGTGATTTGTAATCTCCTTTTCCTCTGGTACCTACCATGTAGCGCGTGCAATATTGATCTGTACATAAAAATGATCCTCCGCGTTGTACCTTTTTAGGTAAATTTGGTTCTCCGGGATCGTATGACGATTCAGGTCCTTGAGGGTTTCTGGCAACTTTATCTTTTTCGCTTATTACAGAATAATAATCAGCAGTATACCAATCGTTAGTCCATTCCCAGACATTTCCTCCAATGTCGTAAAGACCATACGGATTTGGTTCAAATTGAGCAGTTGGTGCAATACCTATATAGCCATCTTCGCCGGTATCTCCTTTTTCGACAGGAAAATGGCCTTGATAGATGTTAGCCTGAAATTTTCCTTTAGGTTTCAATGTGTTTCCCCAGGCATATAATTGCCCGGATTTTCCGCCACGCGCTGCAAATTCCCATTCAGCTTCAGTAGGTAATCTTTTGCCCGCCCATTTAGCATAAGCAGCAGCATCATCATATGAGACCTGAACTACCGGGTACTTTTCTCTGCCTATTATTGAGCTTCCGGCTCCTTCGGGATGTCTCCAGTCAGCTCCCTGAACATACGTCCACCATTGCATATAGTTGTTTAGGTTAACATGTGCAGATGTAGGGGTAAAAACGGCTGATCCTGCAACTAAATTTTCTACCGGAGCATCAGGATATTCTTCGTGAGTTGGTTTTATTTCTGCTAAAGTTTTATAGCCAGTAGCTTTTACAAAGGCTTCAAATTGTTCATTAGTCACTTCGGTGTGATCCATGTAAAAACCGTCAACATATACCTGATGTATTGGTGCTGCATCTTTTGTAACTCCTTTTATGCTGCATAAACTTTCATCAGCAACATTACTTCCCATAGAGAATTCTCCGCCAGGAATCCAAACCATTCCTTTAGGAGTTTTATTGGCGGCAGGTTTGTTTTTATTTTCGATCGTGGGTTTAAATAAAGAAGTGTCAGATGTATTTGCAGTTTCGGCACAATCCATTGCCGTCAACGTTTGGTCTGGGCGAATAAATTTAGTGTAACCATAGGCAATTGAAATAGCAGAGATGGTAAGAATTGCTAAAATCCAGTAAGTTTTATTTTTCATTCTTGATTTGATTTTGGTGTTGTCAATATAAGAGGGAATAAAGTTAAAAAAATAACTTTAAATTATAGTTGTCCTATAGGATTAGTTGTTTGTTTTTGCAATACGAATAGTTTTAGTGTTGTTTCTTGCTTCCGTTTGAATAAGTTGTAATGCTTTTTTAAATTTCCCATATTTAAAGGTAGTAATGGTAAGTGGTTTATTGTCATTACTTTGTCTTGTACTATTCCTTAAAATTTAAAAAATAATTTAATTGCTTAAAGAATAATTATTTTGCTGATTATTTTTTTATGAATTTCATTTTCAATCTTTTAATCCCATTAAAATTAAAAAAAAAAATAGTAATAATTGTAAAAAAATAAAAATCATTTTAGTTAATAGTTGTCTGAAGTATTATAATTAAATTTGCCATCGAAAAAACACACACAACACTCTTATGTATAAATTGATAATTCGCCCGATACTTTTTTGGTTTGATCCGGAAGAAGTTCATTACTTTACTTTTTCATTTGTTAAATTCATTTCAAAGATCCCAGGAGTTTCGTCGATTATAAGATCAATTTATGAAGTAAAAGATGCTCGCTTAGAACGTGAAGTTTTCGGAATCAAATTTAAAAACCCGGTGGGACTTGCGGCGGGATTTGATAAAGATGCCAAGTTATACAAGGAACTTTCAGATTTTGGTTTTGGTTTTATAGAAATAGGAACCGTAACTCCGGTTGGCCAGGAAGGAAATACAAAAAAACGTTTGTTCAGATTAAAGGCGGACCAGGCGATTATTAACCGAATGGGCTTTAATAATGGTGGGGTTCTTGAAGCCGTAGAACGTTTAAAAAAGAATTCAGGCGTTTTGATTGGTGGAAATATTGGTAAAAATAAAATTACACCAAATGAAAATGCTGTAGATGACTATATCATTTGTTTTGATGCCTTGTTTGATCATGTAGATTATTTTGTAGTAAATGTGAGTTCTCCAAACACACCAAATTTAAGAGCTTTGCAGGATAAGGAACCGTTAACGGCTTTATTGCAAACTTTGCAAAACAGAAATGTTGAAAAGCAGAAAACAAGTACTCAGAAAATAAAACCAATTCTTTTAAAAATTGCTCCGGATCTTACTGACGAGCAGTTATTGGATATTATTGACATTGTAAAAACGACTCAAATTGCGGGCGTAATTGCAACCAATACAACAATTTCAAGAGAAGGATTGCAGTCTGAAAACCAATCTGAAATGGGAGGTTTGTCCGGAAAACCTTTGGCGAAACGTTCGACGGAAGTGATTCGTTTTCTTTCTGAAAAAAGCAATAAAGCATTTCCAATTATTGGAGTAGGAGGAATACATTCTGCAGATGATGCTATCGAAAAGTTGAATGCAGGAGCGAGTTTGGTACAATTGTATACCGGATTTATTTACGAAGGCCCGGCTTTGATAAAAGCAATCAATAAAAAAATCTTAAACCAGTTGTAATAAAAGCGCCTGAACAAGTAATCCTGTAATAATAGCAGTTCCAAAACTGATCAAAGTACCAATTAGAACATATTCGGTAAGTTTTCTTTCTTTGGCTTCTTTTAAATCTCCAAATCTAAAGATAGATTTGGCGGCCAATAAAAATCCGATTGCTTCAAAATGTCCTGTTAGGATAAAACAAAACACAAAAAGACGTTCTAGTATTCCGATATAATTTCCTGCCGTAGCAAGTGAATTATCGTTGTGACTATTTTGACTTTCAGGATTCCAGATAGAAATAATGGTTTTAATAAAAATAGAAGTCGGTTTCGTGATGAATAAAATACCGGTAATTAAAATCCAAAATTGATTGTTAAACCATAGAAAGTTTATGGATTCTCCGTTGTAGAGTAATACAATTGCAATTAAAATAAGGATATGAGCAATTTGATCCAGAACAAACCAAGTACGTTTTGTATTTGGTTTTTGATAATTGAGTTTGATCAAATCTACTGAACCATGCGTAATGGCAATTAAAATAGCATAAGGTATAAACTTAATTTCTCCAACTAAAACTGCCGCCAGAATTGCATGCAAAAGAATATGAAAGTAGAGATAGATACTTTTATATTTCCTGGCTTCTTTATCTTTAACCCATGAGTTGGGCTGCCATATAAAATCGCCTAATAAATGTGCTAAAAGTAGTTTTATAAATAAAATCATCGCGTTTTAAGTTGTTTTATCTCTGTTCTAAAATAACGATCTAAATGTTGTACCAAATCAAACTGGGCCCTTTTTTGTCTTCGGCTTACCGCGGCCTGATTAATGCCTAATTTTTGTCCTAATTCTTCTTGAGACAAAGTAGGATTTTCTATTGCAGCGGCAACAAATTGTGCAGGTTGTGCAAGCCAGTTGTCCATGAAGGTAAGCGCCAATTGTATCATTAAATTCATTTTTTCATCGAGATTGGTATCGCCTGTTCTCATTGCTAAAGTTACCTTTTGTTTTTTTAATGTTTCAAAAAGTTCTCCGGAATGTATAAAGGCAGAACCGTTGCTCTCTGATATTTTCTCGGCATTATATGTCTTGTCGCCAAAACCAATACTCATTCGGGCGTCTAGTTTTATAGCTTTTAAATGTGCTTTTATTAAAATAGCAGACAATAAAGCATCTTCGGGATTTTTAATCTCGATCTGAAATTCATCACCTCTGTAAACTTCCCATTGACTTGGTGTTGCTCCAAAAGGAGATAAGATTTTTTTTAAATCTTCTACCCAATCTTTTGATTTTTGTTTTCTGGAGTCAATGATATCACCTGTAATTACGCTTGTCATAATTCAAATATAATTAAAAATAAATAAAGTTTAATATTACAAATATATGTAATATTATTTATTATTACGTTTTTGTGTAATGTTATGTGTTATTACAATATTGTGTAATACTGTAATTAATGAAAATTATAACTTTTATTTCTTTAAAAAAGACGTTAACTTAGCCTTCACTAAAGAATAAGCTTTGAATAAAGAAATCAAGATTATCGAATGTCCGCGTGATGCTATGCAAGGTATCAAAACTTTTATTCCTGCTAAAAACAAGGTTTCATATATACAAGCTTTGCTTAGAGTTGGGTTTGATACGATTGATTTTGGAAGTTTTGTATCTCCAAAAGCAATTCCGCAAATGCAGGATACTGCCGAGGTTTTGGCACAACTTGATTTGTCGCAAACCACAAGCAAATTGTTAGCAATAATTGCGAATACACAAGGAGCTATATCAGCGTCAGAGCATGAACCAATTCGATATTTAGGATTTCCTTTTTCGATATCTGAGAATTTTCAGATGCGAAATACACATAAAACAATAGCTGAATCTTTAGTAACACTTGAAGAAATTCTGGAGATTGCAGATAAGAAAAACAAAGAAGTGGTAACGTACCTTTCAATGGGGTTTGGAAATCCATATGGAGATCCGTGGAATGTTGAAATCGTTGGCGAATGGACAGAAAAATTAGCCGGAATGGGCGTTAAAATATTATCACTTTCAGATACTGTTGGCAGTTCGACGCCGGAAGTCATTACATATCTTTTTTCGAATTTAATTCCAAAATATCCTGAAATAGAGTTTGGGGCACATTTACATACAACGCCCAATAGTTGGTTCGAAAAAATAGATGCAGCATCGAAAGCCGGCTGTACCCGTTTTGACGGAGCGATTCAGGGTTTTGGCGGCTGCCCAATGGCTACAGATAAACTAACAGGAAATATGCCTACAGAAAAATTGATTTCTTATTTTACAGCCAATAAAAAATCAACAGGTTTAAACTCTTTAAGTTTTGAAAGTGCTTATAATGAAGCTTCAAAATTGTTTGGTAATTATCACTGATAAAGCAATTAAATATAATCTTCAGGTTTAATATGACGAAAATAATAACAAAAAGATAAACACCAATCGGGCAATATATAGTTATTAAAATACGTTTTTTGTGTATCCAAATACCACTTCTATGAAGTCAAATCTTATCAATAGGATTTTTATATTAATATTTTCATCAGTTTTGTTTCTTTCCTGTTCAAGCGATCTCGATTTTGATCAGACTAAAGATTTAAAACTAGAACCGGTTTTTGTAGCCAATCTGGCTTATTTTAATGTTCCTGCAACACAATTAGCAAATACTGGTGGAGGCCAAATAGTCTCTGATGTAGAGCAATTTGATGCTTTTAAAGAGAAGTTTTTTAGAGATAATCTTGTAAAAGCAGAACTGAATTTCGAATTAGAAAATACAATAATTAGAGCTTTTACGCTCGATATAGTGCTTTTAGATGCTAATAATAAAGTACTGGAAACCAATACCTATTCAATTCCAGCCTATTCAGGAAGTTCAAATATTGTTAAATTCCCAACTGAAGTCTATGAAAATCAAAGACTGGCACTCTTGAAAAAAACGGTTAAAATAGCTTTTTTTGTCAGAATGGCGGCTGGACCACCTCTGGATCAAAATAGTACAGGAAGTTTAAAATTACGCTCAGGTGCAACCGTTTATATGGTAATAGAATGAGAAAAGTATATCTGATTCTAATTGTAGCTTTTCAACTTTCCTCCTTTGCCCAAAACAAAGAAGTGTTGTATAATTTTACGGCTATTCCGCAATCGTCACTCGTAAATCCAGGAGCTGATGTTTCGTATAAATTCTATTTTGGAGTTCCTCTTTTGTCCGGGGTTTATGCGAATTTAGGTTCAAGTAGTTTTTCTGCTTATGATTTATTTGCTAATAACGGAGTAGATTTTAATGACAAAGTCCGTAACGTTATTAATAATTCTTCAGCCAAAGATAAGACTCAGGTCAATCAGCAACTCGAATTATTTTCAGGTGGTTTTAGAGTGGGAGGAAAGGACAGTCAATCTTATATTTCGTTTGGAGCCTATCAGGAGTTTGATTTTTTAATGTACGTTCCAAAAGATTTGGCTATATTAGCCCTAGATGGAAATCGGGATTATATAGGTAAATCATTCAATCTGGCTGATTTAAATGTCAGAGCCGAAGTGCTGTCTGTCTTTCACGTGGGATTTCATAAAAAATTAAATGATAAACTTGTTTTAGGCGGTCGTGCAAAACTGTATTCAAGTGGTGCAAATGCAACATCTACTAAAAATTCGGGTTTTATTTATACAGGACAAGCGGCAGGATCTCCAAATATCTATAATCAAATAATAGAATCAAATTTAGAACTGAAAACGTCAGGGATTGGAACATTTACAAAAGACGAATACGAAGGAAATATTCCAAAGGATATTGCACATAATACGTTCTTTAACGGAAGTTTAGGTTTGGGAATCGATGCCGGACTGACCTATTATTTTAAGGATAATCTTCAATTTACGGCAAGTATTGTCGATCTCGGTTTTATAAGACATACTAAAGATATCGAGACCCTGACATACAAAGGGACTTATAAATATGATGGAGTAAACCCTAGTTTTGATCCCACAAATAAGCCCAAAAATATATTTGATGAGTTTGAGAAAGCCATACCACGAGATACACTCTATAATAAATATACAACTTGGCGACCAACTAAATTTTATTCATCGATGCAGTATTCCTGGGGCGAATCACGCTCAGATGATGCTTGTAATTGTAAAGGAAGAACAGTCCGAAAGTATGTCAACGCAGTGGGAGGGCAATTGTTTATAATGTCTATGCCGGTAGAACCTTTTGTTGCTTTAACTGCTTTTTACAAACGAAGTGTTTTTGATAAATTAGATGTCAAAGCAACTTATACAATTGATTCGTATTCTAATAAAAATATCGGTTTAGGACTTTCAGGAACAGTCGGGAAACTCAATATGTATCTTCTTGTCGATAATGTTCTCGAATACAAAGATGTTTCAAAAGCCAATAGTATAGCATTTCAGTTCGGCTTTAATTTTGTCTTTCACGATTCAGAGGATTAGTTTTTTTGAAAATTCCAATATAAAAATTCGAAATTCCAATTTTAATTAGTAGCTGTAACAGGACTGTTAATTCGAGCGTAATCGGTAACCATATGCAAGTTATTAAATGAACTTATATATCTTATATGGTTAAAATAGTACCCATATAATTATAGGATATTTCTTGTAAAGTTAATTTTATGAATAAGTTAGTATTCAAGTTTCCAATTTATTCACTATATTTGCACGCAATTCAACTAGAAATTGCAACATGATAGCACACAACTCCAAGATTATCGGCGAAGGTTTAACTTACGACGATGTATTATTAGTACCTAACTACTCGAATGTGCTTCCTCGCGAAGTGAGTATCAAATCAAAATTTTCACGAAATATAACATTAAACGTTCCAATAGTATCAGCTGCTATGGATACCGTTACCGAAAGTTCTATGGCAATTGCTATGGCGCAAGAAGGCGGGATTGGTGTTTTGCACAAAAACATGACTATCGAGCAACAAGCTGCGAAAGTTAGAAGAGTAAAACGTGCTGAGTCTGGAATGATTATCGATCCGGTAACTTTACCAATGACTTCGACAATTGCAGATGCAAAAAATGCAATGAAAGAATTCGGAATTGGCGGAATCCCAATCGTTGATGAAAATAGAATCCTTAAAGGAATTGTAACCAATCGTGATTTACGTTTTGAAAAAAACGGAGCAAGAGCAATCGCTGAGGTAATGACAAGTACAAACTTAGTTACTGTTGCCGAAGGAACTTCATTAGAGCAGGCCGAAGTAGTTTTACAAGGACATAAAATCGAAAAGTTGCCAGTTGTAAATGCTAATTATGAATTGGTTGGTTTAATCACTTTTAGAGATATTACAAAACTGACTCAAAAACCAATCGCTAACAAAGATGTTTTTGGTCGTTTAAGAGTTGCTGCTGCAATTGGTGTTACTGGTGATGCTGTCGAAAGAGCTGCTGCATTAGTTGCTGCCGGTGTAGACGCTATCATTATTGATACTGCTCACGGACATACTGAAGGTGTAGTAAATACATTAAAAGAAGTAAAAACAAAATTCCCTAATATTGATGTAATCGTAGGAAACATTGCAACTCCGGAAGCAGCTAAATATTTAGTAGCAAACGGTGCAGACGGTGTTAAAGTAGGAATAGGACCTGGTTCTATTTGTACAACGCGTATTGTTGCAGGTGTTGGTTTTCCTCAATTCTCAGCAGTTCTTGAAGTAGCTGCGGCTATCAAAGGAACCGGAGTTCCGGTTATTGCTGATGGTGGAATTCGTTATACAGGAGATATTCCTAAAGCAATCGCTGCCGGTGCTGACTGTGTGATGTTAGGTTCATTATTAGCAGGTACAAAAGAATCTCCGGGAGAAACAATTATCTTTGAAGGAAGAAAATTCAAATCTTACCGCGGAATGGGTTCTGTTGAAGCGATGGAAGGCGGATCGAAAGACCGTTATTTTCAGGATGTTGAAGATGACGTTAAAAAACTAGTTCCGGAAGGAATTGTTGGTCGTGTTCCTTACAAAGGTGAATTGAACGAAAGTATGCTTCAATTCGTTGGTGGTCTTCGTGCCGGAATGGGATACTGCGGTTCAAAAGACATTCCGACTTTACAAGAAACGGGACGTTTTGTTAGAATCACATCAAGCGGAATTACAGAAAGTCACCCGCATAACGTTACAATTACAAAAGAAGCTCCAAATTATTCAAGATAATTTTTAGTTTTTATTATAAAACAAAAGGCATAAGAGTTTGATTCTTATGCCTTTTTTTGTTGTGTGCCCAGCATGGGCGATAACTCTAGGGTGTAAGTCCCGAACACGCCTTTACAGTGGGAAGTGTTAGCTGAATGCAAGGGTG